>NZ_JBOBEW010000008.1:0-269322 GCF_050589245.1 Endoryza foliicola
TTAGACGAGGCCATCGAAGCAAAAGAGTTGGTTAATGCGCTTACTAAGTCACTTAAGGCACTCGTGGGTGTTTGTGGACTGGCTCCCCCTGTTTTGTACCAACTACTTACTCTTACATTAAACTTGTCCCCTGCCATTACCTTTAAAATGATGGCCGGACCTAATTTATTACCACTTCCACTGGTTTTAGCAGCGTATGTATTAGGACTAGAATAACTGTCTGCCGGATAACCTGCGGGCTTTGTTGACCTCGTAGTATTAATATTAGCATATAATAGATTCTCTGCCGTACTAGTCGCTGTTTCCATGGTAGCAGCCGGATAGGCCTCAATCTTTTGCTCGTCTGTCAATACCATCCGAACGTTACCCAAATGATCTTTCAGCATGTAATCGAACTGAAAACTTGCTGCCGTTTCTCCATCCGCCGGCACAAATCTGATTCGACCTTCTTCGTGTCCAATCAATTGCAACACATCATTCTCGTATACTTGTTCGGCAGCATATAAAGTGGTAGTTGTTTTGTTGGGTGTCACTGTTTTATCCACCACAACCTTTTTTAATTTGTTGCCGGATGCATCATACGTATAGGTTATAGTATTGTTTTTTGTAATATCTGTCGGAGTCTTATTGACTGTTATAACTTGTGGCAGGTTCAGTAGGTTATAAGTAATGCTGGTAATATCTTTATTTTGATCCGTTATGGTATTACCATTATTGTCAAAAGAATAATCGTCACTTGTTGTATTCGAGCCATCTTTAAAATCGCCTAGCTTTGTTGCTGCATCATTAAAGGCATCGGTTACCTTTATCAACTTATTACTATTCGCCAGATACATATAAGATAAATCATCAATCTGAGCACTTCCTGCTAACTTGTAGCCAAACTGCTGCATTCGCAAGATGTTTCCATTCAAATCATAGGCAGTGCTGGCATTCACCCCATCACCCATTTTAACATCAAAATTGAATCCAGCCGTTTTATTAAATGTTCCATTTGTATACTGCGTAAAATCTGCTTTAAGCAATCGGTTCATTCCGTCGTAAGCAAAATCATATTTTCTTTTCTCACCGTCGCCTTTACTCTTCCATGTCATTCCCGCAATGTTTCCGTTATACTGCGCCGCCGAATATGACTGAGCTCCAACCAAAACACCGGTGATCTTGTCATAAGCCAAATCAAAACCAAAATAATTCGTGTTATTTTGATCTTTGGTATAATTCCTATTCGCTCCTAGTAACCAACCTCGAACATTGTAATCATATTGAAGGGACTCTAGACCACTTGTTCCAAAGCCAGGAGACAATGTTTTTTTCTTCAATTGCCCCAACTTATCGAACTCACTCTGCACCAATATTTTCTCTACACTGTTCAAGCCTGTTGAAGAACGAGCTTGCTTTTTAACTAAACTCATTCGCCCTAAATCATCGTATTCATACTTCGTCAAACATCCAATAGTTGCACTAGTACTACTAATCTTTGTACTTGTATAGTTTGCCAACATTTGGCCCGCATAGCTATATTGATTAGTAGTAATTGTTACACCACTATTTATAGTCTGTTGCTGACTCTGTATCATCCGACCATATTCATCATAGTAGCTTATTGTATACAAGTTCTGGGTGCTTTCCAAAACGTTAACCATTGAACCTGTAGGCATTCCCTTGGTCAATGCAGACTGACTTGGAAATTGTGTATACGGATAGGAACTGGAGGCAGAAAGAAGCAACCCATCATCACTCAGCGACCTAGATGAGCTGAAAGGATTTCCATTTGAAGCTAGCCATGAATAATTATCGTAAAATGTTTTCGTCAACACCGTTCCACCTGTTGTATTAGGATAAGAAGTGCTATTATAGGCCGCATCCATTAAAACCGTATGACTACTACTATTAACCAAAATACCTGTTTCAATTGGTCGGTTGTAAGAGTCATAAACAACATAGGACCATTTGTTTGCACTTCGCATATTGCCATCTTGCGTCATCACCAAACGATCTCTGGCGTCATACACCATTCTAACTTCTTCCGCTCCCGGAACTTTCTTTACAATCAAACGACCCCGTTTATCATATTCATAGCGAAAGCAAAGTTCGTTCATAATAGGTGTTGTTATCACCCAGGTTGTATTGATAGCAGCAACTGCTTTGGGAGGGACCACCGCTCTTAATCTGTTAAACTCGTCGTATACATAGAAAGTATGCGCCCATTCAGCTCCTAACTGAACACTTTTTAAAACAACAGCGCCATTTTTATCACTATATTGATATACTGTATTGCCATGCTCATCAATAGTTCCCATTCGGTACAACTCACCTGCGGCATAAACTCCATTTACTGTTGGTATGCTGCCAGGTGTTTGGCTTACCGACCATTTTTTTACATTGGTCTCTTCAGCTTGATTAAACGAATACTCATTAGTTACCCCCCTATTTGAACCCACCCAACTAATTCCCGGAGGCAATGTTTTCAAGACCCTTGCAAGTGGAGAAGCTTCAATATTCACTTGGCTGTAAAAATAACTCTCCCCCTGTCCTGCATATTGGGCATTCATAAAAGTTCCTTGTTGCTGAAATGGATTCAATTTAAAACCACCGTCATTGGTAGATGTATTTCCACCGGTGGTATTAGCAGCAAAAGGAAGATAGCTATTCACCTCTTGTCCCAATGAATTGTAAAGGTTGGGAACAACCATATCAACAGCAGCGCTGCCCGTCTCCAAAGAACCTTGCTTGATAACCGTTTGTAAAGGACGACCTAACCCATCAAAATACTGAGTTGACATTTTAACATCTCGAAGCGGTCTCGTTGGCAATACGCTTGCACTTGCTTCAGGAGCTGAAGCCTCCCAAACACGCACATAATTTACTTCAATTGAACTACTGTAAGTTGTTTGTGATTTCAGTCCCAAAAAGCTACCTAAGCAGAAAACTAAAGCGGCAGAATATATCAAAAGACGTTTAAAATCAAAATTGAAAAGCATCGCTCAAAAGAATTGGTTTATTTAAATTTTATTGTTGATCTACCTAAAATTGTAAGAATATCTAAAAACAAGTGGCTGATAGTTGGGCGAGTTCGCTTTACCAATAAAATCCCATAACACTTGAACTTTTGTTTTCTTAAAGAATTTCGAATTCAAAGAGACTATCTTGCTCACGCCCACAAGACCCGACTTCTGCCAAGGACTGAGATTAGAAAAAATACTCAAGGTGTTGATCCTATCCCAATAATTCAGTTCAAACCCACCGGTAGCCCAAAAACTACCTTTCAACTTAATATCCAAAAAGGATCTAAGTGCTAGTCCTTGCGAACTCAATCGAATATTTCGAATGCCCTCACCCCATCCAAGCTTGAAACTTGAGCCAAGACCAACCACACTCTTATCACTCAACTTGTATCCAGCACTAAAGCCAACATCACTCGTAACCGGGAAAAAACTATTACCCCGATTTGACTGCACATTAGAACCTACCTCCACTCTTCGCCAAAAACTTTTCGTCTTCTGATTATTTGGTTTAAAATCCGGTAAATCTTCTAATCCATCCGGATTTTTAGCAAGTTTAGACTTTAACTGCTCTAACTGACCTTGGGCTCCATTCAAGTTTTGCCTTATAGCTTGCAGATCCATTGTTCCTATCTGTTGTTGAATCATAGCAGAAACTTGAGATCTAGTCTGCAGTCCTGCCAACAGACTCAGTCCACTAGGATCTGAAGGGTCGTCAGGAATCCTAAATAGTGAAGCCAGTTCAGAGTGCTCCCTCATAAACTCTTTGAATTGAGGAGTTTGACTTAAAACTTTCAAAATTTTTTCTTCCGCTTTTCGAGGCTCCTGAAAAACTTGCTTGACTTCGTTAACACTTGCATTCAAATAGTAGAGCTCCTTTGAATAGCTCTTTAAGTACTTTGCGAAATCAACATCATTTAATTTCTCACGTAAAAATGCCTTTCGTTCGTTAAGTAAAGTCGAAAGCTCTCGACCTTCTTTAAGTTTATTTCTAAATTCAATTAGATTAGCTCGGGAATTAGATAGTGTCTTTGCACCATTTTGTAAGTGCGTCAAATCATTAGAACCTTTGCCAAAAAAATCTAATCCGGTGATCAGGGTATCTAATCGCCCAAAATAATTGGAGTTGGATGGCTTTGAAATGCGACTCATAACAGTGCCAAAAAACTGACTACTGTTCGACCTCATAATTTGTGCTTTGCTACTATCGATCTTGGAAAGCTTCTTTAGGAGTTTATTCTCGATTCTTTGAATCTTTTTCAAATAACGCTTCTCAGCTTTTTCTATGTCGCTAACAAACCTATTTGCGGACTCACCCATTCTTTCGATGTTTACAAGATCTGCTTGTCTAATAATTGCAGACGAATCTTGGGCCATCATCTGACCTTCGAGCATCAAAGCAACTATCAAAAGAAAACAATATTTCATGTTAATGAGAATAAAGGTTTTGAAATAACATCCCTAGTCATTTCGAATAAGCAAGGCCTTTTTTTGTTTGTATAACAAAAATTTTTCCGTAGGAAGGACAGCTTGGTATAAGGAGTCTCTCTTATTTTCTATCTGCTGAATCTGTTTTCGAACAGTTTCGTAATCCCCACTACTTGTCATTTTCTCCTTCTTTTCCGAGTTGATTTGTTTATTAATGACAAAGATGCTGTCCCTGATGGAAACCGTTAAACCCAAGGAGTCTCTCATTCTATTCGCAATTTTTTCCGCAAGCAAGTCAGCTGAATCCGCCGTTTGACCTTTTACGCCATAAGCACACACCACCAATAAAAATGACATAAGTACTTTCATATCAGTTTGATTTTTACATGATAAAACTACAATCTGAGGCACTCTCTTCTGTATAATTGGGAGACCATGAACCATCAGACCATTCATAGTGAAACGTACAGATATATAGCCCACGAGAATAGTCATAAGTAGACCCAGTGTACACTTTCCATCCGGTACTACACACGTCGTTGATACATTTTTTATCCGGCCCGAGGCAGTTACCTGAATTACAAAGTGAAACAGGACAGGAAGTGGTGTTATAGGCTACCACTACTGTTCGAGTTGTATTATAACTAGCGCTGCAAGGATTCATGTCTCGTTGCAATTGCACCTGATTGCCCGTATTGGATCCTCCGGATGTTTCGCAATACACAGAGCCTTCATTTTGCCACAGTGGAGCACAAACCCCAAAACGAAACTTATACTCATATTGCTTAACAATATTGGTATTGTGATCCCTTATTCTAAGCAATCTGAACAAACCATCATACTCATAAGTTTGATTCCTTGAATTATGATTGGTCTCTTTTAAAAGACCAAGAATTGAATTGTATTCGTAGGTATTTACAAATGCATTGGTGAGTAGCGATTGGCTTCTCAAAGTATTCAAGTTTCCACTCACAGCATCATAAGCTGTTTTCAGATTTGCGTAAGATACTCCTGATGCTTTTACAATTGGCACTGAGTTGTTTAATCCCCATATATAAGACGTTAGCACGCCAGATTTCGGCAAAATTTCTACTAGATTACCATTGGCGAACTTAGCACTAGATTCTTCTTCATAACGAGAATCTTTGACCATTGTACTAGTGTTTACTGTTGAAGTAACAAATGTTGGACTAATTGTGCTAACCGGGAGAGAAAATACTTTCGCAGGAACAGGCATCGAACTGGGAGAAATTGCATATCCGTATTGAACAAAACTAGCACTCATAAGATTATTTGCATTCCATGAAGTAGTCTCAATTGGAGTATTCATATTTCTTGCTCTAAGCTCTAGAACTGGCTTCAACAAAGCATCTGCAGTGGCATCTTTCCAGTTCAACATGCATGAATTGTAGGTACTATTATCATTCGATATTTTTGTTTTACGAGTATTTACATACGTGATTCTCAAATCTGATAGCTCCTTAATATAAGCCTGCCATGCCCACCAACGACAAAGGTGTGTAGAACAAGTATCTTTTCTTTGGTTGTAGCGAAGTAATGCAGCAGCAGTAGAGGTAGCATAAGCATTCCATCCATCTTTTATGGTATCACAATTAGCAACCCTGTAGTCGAACGAATATTTGATTCTACTTTCAAGCACTTCACCCTTTGAAGAGGTAGCTGAAGTTCTCGTAGCCATAGTATGATAAGGACTCTCGAAATAGGTATTAGACGTTTTAAACATACTAGCAGAACTACCGGGAGCGTAATCCTTTTCAACAACTTGCATTTGCACTTTTTTAGAAGTCACTAAGTTGTAATAAGAAGGAAGCATTGCATTAACTGGAGCAATTGGTGAAATTGCCACCATTAATGCCGGTGTTTTGATAGAATCCTCAACATACGTATGATAATACTCAGTTTCCTTCAGAATCTGACCGCTTTCATTAAAAACACCAACATATTTCAAATCCCCACGTTTATACTCAAAAGGATAAGGTACAAAAGGATAATTCACTACACCGGGTTCACATCCCGCATTAGTAGTTATGGAACGAACTGCAACATCAGACACATTTATGTCCCATAAATCTGATCCATAATAACGATAGACTGTATATCCGCCACCTGTTCTACTTTCTTTAACTTCATTGTAGCCAATATGATTTCCTTGAGTAGTTGAAAGAGGTCTGATCGTAGCACCACTTTTGGCAAATGCAGAGCCGTTACAATCAACACAACCATACATGCCGCAATTGGGTCCATCTTGAAACCCGACATCCCTCCATATATCATTTCTTATTTTATAAACATACGTCGGTCTGCTGTATAATATACCAGTACTTTTTCCATTGGTAAAGTAAGAGTAGTTCGTTACTTGATTATTTGCAACTGAAACACCGTCATAATGTGTAATTGTCTTTATCCTAAGTCCTCCTACTGTTTCATCTTTTTGGATGGCAGAAGTGATCCATTCATCAAAGTTGGCTATAGCTGGATAACCACTGGTATTGGTCAATTTTTTCATCTCAATTCTGTAGGATCCCACAGGATAATTCAAATTAGTGGTAAAGCTTGCACCTGCTTCTAATACCCATCCGTTGACTTGAACATTATCAGACACCCGATATACATTCAGAAAAGCCTGCGTACCAACATTTGAGTTGGTAAAAGTTAGTTTGTAAGTATTTCCGGTGAATGACCTCGTACTTACAACCCAATTAGGACTTGCGTCTCCGCCGGCCGCTTGTGTAAAGCGAAACTGCCACTCTCCTTTTGTATAACTTACCCAAGTCTTGTGTGCTTCAAAGTCGAAGTCGGTATATCCTCCCGTAGGGTAATTAATCCTTTTTAATGATCCGGCTCTCATGGCTGGCCATGCTGCGTCCCTGTTTGCACCATTCACTTGTGTGAATGTATTCACTGTGTAAGTCGGAACTAATCCTGTATTTGAGTTAGCCCCATTAATGAATCCCCAATGATCTACTCCAAAACTTAATCTCCGAGGGACAAACTCAGTAAAATATTCAAAGCTATAGGCAGGAATCACAACTGAATTATCACAAGATGATTCTTGCACTGTCTCCAATTTCAGTCTATTCCTATCCTTTGTTATTATTGGGTTAGAATTATTCCCGGGGACAAAATTCGATGGCACATTGGTGGTATTGTCTTGAAAATAACCGTACGAGAAGTTAAAAGATTTACACATTGAATTTCCATCTGAAATGGTAATGGATTGTAGAGCCTTTGCTTGTGTATTTGCATCGTCTACAAAAGAAATCGCGTCCCCATTTAGGTCAAGTCTGGCAGTGCTAGAGGCGTTGAAGTTCACAACTCCATTTGGCCAACTAACCTGAGAAAGTCTAACACCATTCGTTATATTTTTGTAAACTTTATATTCATTAGTACCAGAGCTACTTGCATCAACTGGAAATGCAGAGTACGTATAATAGGAATAATTCTCAGGGGCATACGTTAAATTAATCGCAAAAACCCCGTCTGCAGACTCAATTTTGTTCAAATACCAACTAGACACCACTTGCCCTTGATACGTGTTTACGCCGTCGAATGGAAACGTCTTCTCTACCGGATCCGTATCTGTTGTGATGGAGGTTCTACCGAATTGATATTTGGTTCCATCGGGAGTTATTACAAGGAAACTATCGATGCTCTTGCCTACACCAGGGGTATACCCATACTTGATCACTAAGTCCTGTTTGGGAACAGTAATTACAGAACCGTCATCATGAAAGTAGAATTTACCGGAAATTCCCGCAAAATTGTAGTAAAAAATATCCGGCTCGCCATCTTTGCGTCCCTCAGCAAATTCAAGGTAATCTTGTCTTTGGGAAAAAGCATAGCCAGGAGCTCCACTGTATGGAGTTGCCCCAGGCACCCACAAATAATTATTGTAACCTTTATTACTAAGGTGGCCATAATCTTGTGCGGTAGCGCTACTGATATTCCTTTCATCAGGGGCACCTTGAACAGATCTAGTAATAACTCCGCCCGCATTCAATGACCAATTTGCTCCAACCCAGCTTGCAGGCTCCATCACTTTCAATCCTCCAGCGAAATAACTCAAGCTGATAGGAAGCCCAATTGATCCGTATTTAATACTGTATATAGGAATCGATACCTGCGGCAATCCAGTGTGTGAGTTTACCGGAAAATCTGCATACTTTCCCAATGAGGCTGCAGTTGGAGAGGCAATGTTAACCTCTTTGTATGGATTGTTCTGAGAGTAACTTTTATATGTAACTAATAGTGTTACTGTTATATATAAAATCAGTCTTAACTTCTTCATGTTAAACGGAATACAATAGATTAAATGAAATTTGACTTGTTAGAAAGAATTCTTCGACATTATATCAGGAATGAATAGTTGAGTGGATCGGCTCCGAAACTCTCTGGTATTATGAAAAGAGGAATTGACAACATTTGTTGTCGCAAAGATGAAAGATCGCATGACAATTAGACTTGGTTTAATAGCATAAAATTATAGTTACTAACAGAATAACGAACACGCTCACATGAATATTTTTTTGAAATAAGTGTAATTACTTATAAACCATATCAATATACGAATAAAAAAAATATCCCGACTAGCAATTGCACCCTAAGCAAATTCAGCACATTAATACTAAAACTGATTGTAGGTATAAAAATTAATTACGCTGCTAACTCTTTAGAGTTACATAAAAAATCGATAAAGATTTAGTTTCCTTTATAGTCCTAGATCAGAAAAGACTTAAATCTGAAAACATTTCTTAGTATACTTATCAATCGCTTTCGGCATTAATGAATAGATTAGGCTCAACAACTTATTTCGATGTCATTTTAATCACCGGCACAATCATTTCTTCCAAACTCACGCCTCCGTGCTGGAAAGTATTTTTGTAGTAGTTCACGTAGTAGTTGTAATTATTGGGATAGCATAAGAATCCGTCTTCACGAGCGAAGATGAAAGAAGAGTTCACCGTTGGAACCGGCAATCCCGCTTCTTTGGGATCGCGGAATGCCAATACGTCTTTGGGCTCGTAGTTCAAGTTTCTGCCGTGCTTGTATCGTAGATTGGTGGTGGTTTGCTTGTCGCCAATTACTTTGGCGGGCGATTTCACGCGCACACTTCCATGGTCGGTGGCTAAAATCAAATTGATCTTCTTATCTGCAATCTTTTTTAAGGCTTGGTGTAAAGGAGAATGTTCAAACCAACTCTTGGTTACAGAGCGATAACTCATTTCATCTCCGGCCAATTCTTTCAATACTTCCATTTCAGTGCGGGCATGACTGAGCATGTCAACGAAATTGTACACAATCACGTTCAAATCGTTGCCCATTAAGTTGTGGATATTGTTGACGAGGTCTTGACCGGCCTGATTGTTCAATATCTTGGTATACGAAACTTTGAGATCGTCTTTTTTAAGTCGCTTCAATTGAGCCTTGAAGAAATCTTCCTCAGCCATGTTCTTCCCTCCCTCCTCTTCATCGTTCTTCCACAAATTGGGGAATTGCTTTTCTATTTCGATGGGCATCAACCCCGCAAAAATAGCATTGCGCGCATATTGGGTGGCGGTAGGAAGAATGCTGTAAAAAGTATCTTCTTCCAAAATGCGAAAACTTTCAGAAAAGATCGGTTGAATGGCTTTCCATTGGTCAAATCGCAAATTGTCGATCAGTATAAAGAAGGTGGGCACTCCCTTCTCAACATGAGGCAGCACTTTAAACTGCAACAGGTTATTGCTCATTACAGGTGCATCGTCTGATTTTGGATTCACCCATTTCGCATAATTTCTACTTACAAATTTGAAAAACTCCGTATTGGCTTCGCTTTTCTGGCTCTGCAATACTTCACGCATTTCAGGACTATCGCTCTTCTCCATTTCCAATTCCCAGTACACCAATTTTTTATAGATGTCCATCCACTCGTTGTGATCGGGATTGCTGTTCAAAGCCATGAACAAATTGCGAAACTGTTGTTGATAGGCAGTAGTGGTTTTCTCGGCAACGAGTCGCTTGTTGTCGATAAGTTTCTTCAAACTCAACAAAACCTGATTCGGATTCACCGGTTTAATAAGGTAGTCGCTGATTTGAGATCCGATCGCTTCGTCCATCAAATTCTCTGTTTCATTTTTAGTGATCAATACAATGGGCAGACTTTGTTTGATCTCTTTAATTTTTGCCAAGGTTTCCAAACCGGTAATGCCGGGCATGGTTTCATCTAATAGTACTACATCTACTGCTTCTTCCTTAATGAAATCGATGGCATCGAACCCATTGGTGAACGTAGATACTTCGTAGCCTTTGTTTTGCAGAAACATTTTATGTGATTGCAAACTCTCGATTTCATCATCAACCCATACAATTTTTGCGGTAGCCATAGATATAGTTTAGTTGTAAAGCGTGAAAATAGGCGTTAGGCTTTAGGCTTTGGGCCTTAGGTTTTGGGTAAAAATCATGTGTCTTTTAAAATCAAAACCTGGTAGCCTCTCAAGATAACGCTTACAAACTAATAAATCTTTTTAATCGGAACAGGGTTTGTACATTTGTCGGCTAGATTTTAACAAAATCGTAAGCAGCGTTTATGAATGCGAAAGTTCGGAAAATCATCAACGACCCGGTTCATGGGTTCATTACCATCGACGATCCTTTGGTATTTAAAGTGATCTCCCACCCTTGGTATCAGCGTTTGAGACGAATTCATCAGATGGCTTTTGCGCATTTGGTGTATCCCGGTGCGGTTCATACTCGTTTGCACCATTCTTTGGGCGCCTATCACCTTATGTGTTCGGCCTTGACCGAATTGAAGAGCAAAGGTGTTGAAATCACCCCCACAGAAGAAACAGGAGCCAAAATCGCCATTTTGCTGCACGATGTGGGCCACGGACCTTTTTCCCATGCGCTGGAACGCGTATTGGTGAAAGGCGTGCATCATGAGGATATTTCAATCCATATTATGAAGGTCTTGAATGCAGAATTGGACGGTGCTTTACAAACTGCTTTGGACATTTTCACCAATAACTACCCCAAACCATTTTTGCACCAGTTGATCTCCGGACAATTGGATGTAGATAGAATGGATTATTTGAGTCGCGACAGCTTTTTCACCGGTGTTTCTGAAGGGGTCATTGGTTACGACCGCATCATTAAGATGCTCACCGTACATGAGGGGGAATTGATGGTGGAAGAGAAAGGCATTTATTCTACGGAGAAGTTTTTGGTGAGCCGTCGTTTGATGTATTGGCAAGTGTACCTGCATAAAACCGTATTGGGTGCGGAAAAGCTATTGGTGAAGATCTTTGAGCGGGTACGCGATTTGCATTCTCAAAACATTGCAGTAAGCAGCGGTTCCATTACATTGGATTTCTTTCTCGACCACAATTCAGAGGTGAATATGGAAGAGCATTTGGATCGCTTCTGCAGGCTCGATGATTTTGATGTAATGATGGCCATAAAGAATTGGTGTTACCATTCCGATATTGTTCTCAGCAAATTGTGCAATGCTTTGGTCAATCGCAAGCTCTTCAAAGTAAAACTACAGGCGGCTCCAATTGATGCAGCGGAAGTGAAGGAGAAGAGAGCGGCCATGTCGGCAGCGTTAGGAATCAAAGAAGCGGCGGCTGAATATTTAATCTTCACAGGAGAAACTACCAATACCACTTACGACCCTACTGAGGAAAAGATCAAAATTTTGTTCAAAGACGGAACGGTAAAAGACATTTCAAAAGTTGACAATGCATTGATTCAGCAGTCTTTGGCCAGCCCTGTAAAAAAATATTATATTTGTTATTTGGGACTATAGTCCTTCAAATAAGAAGTAATAGATCAAGAATAAACAGCCACATTTTATGACCTTTTCAGCCGCTCAAATAGCCTTATTAATTCAAGGAAAAGTTGAAGGAGATGCCACGGTTTCAGTAGCATCGTTTGGAAAAATTGAAGAAGCAAAAAGCGGCCAATTGGCATTTCTGGCGAACCCTAAATACGAAGATTACCTCTATACAACGGAAGCCTCGATCATCATCATCAATGAAAGTCAGGAATTGAAGAAGCCTATTCCTGCTACCCTAATTCGAGTTCCAAATGCCTATTCAGCTTTCGCAACCTTATTGTCGAAATACCAGGAATTTGCCACTCAACAATTGCAGGGGGTACAAGAGCCTTCTTATATTTCCAAAACAACTAGCATGGGTTCCAATGTTTTCATTGGAGCTTTTGTATACACCGGAGAGAATGTAAAAATTGGAAACAATGTGAAGATCTTCCCGCAGGTGTTCATTGGCAATAATGTTACCATTGGCGACAATACCATTTTGCACCCCGGAGTGAAAGTATACCATGAATGCGTGGTGGGCAAGAATGTAACGGTGCATTCAGGAACGGTGATTGGGGGTGATGGATTTGGATTTGCACCTCAAGCCGACGGTAGTTTTCAGAAAGTACCTCAAATTGGAAATGTAATTGTGGAAGATGGGGTAGAAATTGGGGCCAATACTACTATTGACCGCGCTACTATTGGATCTACTGTAATTAAGGCAGGAGCGAAACTCGACAACCTCATTCAAATAGCTCACAACGTAGAAGTTGGCAGCAATACGGTGATTGCGGCTCAAACAGGTGTGAGTGGCAGCACCAAAATTGGCAAGAATGTAATGATTGGTGGTCAGGCCGGAATTGTAGGCCATATTACCATTGCTGATGGCAGCAAGATCAATGCTCAAAGCGGGGTAAGTAAGGCCATTAAAACGCCCGGCACCGCAGTAACCGGATCGCCGGCATACGATTACACCTCAGCACTCAGAGCCCAGGCTGTAAGTCGCAACCTTCCCGAAATGGAAAAGCGACTTAAAGAGTTGGAAGCCAAAATAAAAGAGCTGGAAGCGAAACTTTCATAGTTGATTTCTTTACTCACTCATCATACCTGCACCTACTTATAATTACCAAATTTGGTGATCACTCTATTGTATAAGTTTTGACTTATCACGTTACAATTGCTTACATAACATTGAATTAATTGTCATCCAACTTTTAAAAGTAAAATTGGAGCAGGATGTTAAGCAAACACATATTTAAAAGCTATTAATCTCGAATCACAGATTTGCCAACCATTTTAAGCTTTCTATTCAAATAGACCGCTTCGAAATCATCGAAAACACAATAAGCCTTCTAGATTAACCGATAACAATCAACGAGTAGTACAACAAAAAATTGGAAGAATCGGGTGTAAATCGGGGTCTTAAATGCAAAATATTCAGAACTTGTAGTCAGTAAAATGGACGGAACCAAGTTTGTATTCTATATCTAAAGAACGAACGCCTCCTTTCGGAGGCGTTAACCATAGATACCATCCATGGCGATGTGATACAAAAATAATTTTTTTCTCGACAAAAAATACTCTTTTACAACTTTTTTTATGCAGTTAAGAGCGAGATTTTATATCGATGGATTCAATTTGTATTTCGGTTTAATGAACTCAGGATACAAAGATTGTAAGTGGTTAGATATTAAATCACTCTGTATGAAATTAATGAATAAAGAGCATGATTTATTTGGAGTTAAGTACTTCACATCCTCTGTAAAAAACGATCTTGCCAAGAAGAAAAGGCAAGATGTTTATATTGAAGCATTGTATAGCAGTGAGGTAGATATATATTGGGGGCAGTTTAGATCAGAATTGCAGAAATGTGAAATTTGTGGCAATGATTATTGGCAGCTGAAAGAAAAGAAAACAGACGTTAACATTGCTACACAGTTAATGGTTGATGCTTATAAAAACGAATTTGATGTTGCGTATGTAATTTCCGGTGATTCCGACTTGGTTCCCCCGATAAAACACATTCGCGAGATTTTTCCTTCGAAGCAAATTTTCATCGCTTTTCCTCCTAGTAGAACTTCCGACGAATTGAAACTTTATGCAAATAGTAGCTTCAAAATTGGCTACAAAAAATTAAAAGACTGTCAGTTCCCTGAAAACTTGCCGAATAAATACGGCGAGCTAATTCAGAAACCGAAAGAATGGTTGTAATCCATGATTAGATTGAAAATCAGTCCTGTTTATATGGTACGGCATTGATTTACTATCTTTGCCGAATGGACGCAAGTTTTAATCCCGATAAGCAACATACGCTCTCAACAGCGATCAGCATTTCCGGAACCGGTTTGCATACCGGCGTGAATGTAGACATGACGCTAAAGCCCGCTAACCCTGGCTTTGGCTTTCAGTTTCAACGTATTGACTTACCCGGACAACCCATCATTAAAGCCGATTGTGACTTAGTAACCGATACCAGTCGTGGTACTACCCTCGAAGACAATGGCGCCAAAGTAAGCACCGTAGAGCACGTTTTAGCGGCCCTCGTGGGAATGGGAATCGACAACTGTTTGATTGAAGTGAATGGCCCTGAAATGCCCATTATTGATGGTAGCAGCCAGCCCTTTGTTGAAATCATTGAAGAAGCCGGAATTTTAGAACAAGATGCTGCCAAAGCTTGGTACAGCATTGACACCAACCTTACGCATTTCGACGAATTGAAACGTGTTGAAATGACCGCGCTTCCGGCTACAGAATACAAAGTAACTACCTTAATTGATTTTAATAGCCCCGTATTGGGCACGCAGCACGCGGGTTTGAAGAGTTTGCGCGAATTTAAAGCGGAAATATCTCCTTGCCGTACGTTCTGTTTTTTGCATGAATTGGAAATGCTGTTGGCACACAACCTCATCAAGGGTGGTGATATCAACAATGCTATTGTTGTAGTGGACCGCAAGACCACGGAGGAAGAAATGGCCCGTTTGGCCAAGGCCTTCCGCAGAGAGAAAATTGAAGTGAAAAGCGAAGGTTATTTGAACAATTTAGAATTGCGTTTCCCTAATGAACCGGCACGTCACAAACTGTTGGATGTAATTGGAGATTTGGCCTTGATTGGTTACCCCATTAAGGCGCATATCATTGCGAACCGCCCGGGCCATAGCAGCAATGTGGATTTTGCCCGTAAGATCAAGCAATACATTAAAAAGAACAAGCATACGAAAGATGTTCCGGTGTACGATCCCAATCAGCCACCGTTGTACAATCTTCAGCAAATTGAAAAGAAGTTACCGCATCGCTATCCTTTCTTGTTGGTTGACAAGATCATCGAACTATCTGATCGTCATATAGTTGGGATCAAGAATGTAACCTTCAACGAAAACTTTTTTACGGGCCATTTTCCAGGCAATCCGGTGATGCCCGGCGTATTACAAGTTGAGGCTCTGGCACAAACAGGTGGTATTTTGGCCATGAATGCCATGCCTCCGGGGGATTATGATACTTATTTCTTGAAAATTGACAATTGTAAATTCAAGCAAAAAGTGGTGCCGGGAGATACTTTGATGTTGAAAATGGAGTTAACAGCACCGATCAGAAGAGGCATTTGTGAGATGAGAGGCACTGTTTTTGTAGGAAATAAGGTCGCCACAGAGGCTGATTTGGTCGCTCAACTCGTAAAAAGAGGTTGATTTTGAAGGAAAAAGGCGAAAATTGGATAAATTAAGATTATTTTTGTAAGTCGGGTCTAGCCCCGACACCCCCTTATAATAGTTTATTTGAAAGCCAACCGCCCATCTAAACCTAGTAAATTAGAACCCGTAATCGGCACAATACCTGATTCCGGAAAGGGGTCTATACTCAAGAATGTAAATAACATGATTCACCCGCATACGTATATTCATCCCCAAGCCAAGTTGGCAACCAATGTAAAAATTGATCCTTTCACCGTTATTCATCAAAATGTTGAAATTGGCGAAGGAACATGGATTGGAAGTAATGTAACCATCATGGAAGGCGCGCGCATTGGAAAGAATTGCCGCATTTTCCCCGGTGCTGTTATTGCAGCCATTCCGCAAGACTTGAAGTTTGAAGGAGAAGATACATTAGTGGAAATTGGTGATAACACCACCATTCGTGAATTTGTAACCATTAACAGAGGAACAAAAGATAAAGGCAAGACCAGTGTTGGTAATAATTGCTTGATCATGGCATATAGCCATTTGGCGCACGACTGTATGATCGGCAATAACTGTATCATGAGTAACAACACACAAATTGCAGGTCACGTAGAAATGGGTGATTGGGCTATTTTGGGTGGCATGTGTGCTGTGCATCAGTTTGTAAAAATTGGTCAGCATGCATTTGTAAGTGGTGGATCATTGGTGGGTAAAGACGTTCCTCCTTATATCAAAGCAGGTCGTCAACCATTGAGCTATTCAGGTGTGAACTCTGTGGGTTTGAAAAGAAGGGGATTTACCATCGATAAGATCAATCATATCTTAGAAATCTATCGTGTAATCTATAACAAGGGCATGAACACTTCTCAAGCTCTTGAGTATTTGGAGGAAGAATTCTCCGCTACCGACGAAAGAGATGAAATTGTAACCTTTATTCGTGAAAGTGGCAGAGGTATCATTAAACGCTATTCTAAAAATAGTGTGGATGAAGATATCGCTGACTAATGCCGGAAAGCGTTTCAACCGCGATTGGATCTTTCGCAAATTATCACAGGAATTTACTGTAGGACATTCTTATGCAATTGTTGGGCCCAATGGTTCCGGCAAAAGCACGTTGCTGCAAGCCATTGCAGGATCGCTGCAATTGAGCGAGGGTACCGTTGATTATTTTACTCATGATCAGCAAAAGATCGCCGCTGAACTGGTATTCAAACATGTTTCCCTAGCCGCCCCTTATTTAGAATTGATTGAAGAAATGACCGCCAAAGAGTTTTTGGAATTTCATGGTCAATTCAAAACCTTTCTACCCGGTAAAACAGTCGTAGGAATCTTAGAAGAAGTGGGATTGACCAAAGCTGCGGATAAGCAAATCCGTTATTTCAGCAGCGGTATGAAACAAAGAATGAAGTTAGCACAAGCAGTGTTTAGTGATACTACCCTACTCTTATTAGATGAGCCCTGCACCAATTTAGATCAAGAAGGCATTGCCTTGTACCAAAAACTGATTTCCAACTACAGCACCAATAGAATTGTTGTTATCAGCAGCAATGATGTGCAGGAGTATGGGAATTGTGAGGAGAGGGTGGAGATATTGAAGCACAAATAATTATTAATTAATAAGTAATAATTAATAATGAAACAGCCGAAATACAGGAGGGAGGATGGAGGAGACGAGGAGCGAGGAAATACAGAACCACGAAGGCTCAGAGGAACGAAGATTAATCTGTGAGAATCTGTTGTAATTCGTGTAATCTGTGGTCAAAAAAGCAAGAAAAAAATCTCTGCGATAGCTTTGCGAGCTTCGCGGTCTCTGCGGTGAACAACCCTTTAATTTTTCAATCAGTTTAAGCCTGCCTCAAAGAAAAGAAGCCCTTCGACACGGCCCTTCGACAAGCTCAGGGACCACGCAAAGATGCGCAATGAACTACGCTGCGTAATCGCTGCGTACGCTGCGACGCTGCGGTGAAAAAACTCTAAATTTTTCAACCAACTTACTCTCTACACCTAATTTCTTCAAAATCTTCTTCGACCTATAAAACAAGAAAGGAGTTGACATTGCAACTCCTTCCAAAAATTAAATGCATTCCCGCCTCAAATTCACACATCAACTAATTCTCACATTGACTCCTCGTCTCCTCGCTCCTCGTATCCTCTTTCTTTCTAATGCACATTACTCATATCCAATTTCCCTTCCTGCTTCTTACTTCTCACCATCAATACCAAGGGCACACAAATCAAGAACACAATTCCGATATAAAAGAACACGTCCATATAACTCAATACCATCGACTGTTTCGTGATGCTATAATCCATTAACTGGTACGCTCTTCCTAATGCAATATTAGAAGGTGCGCCCGACGCTTGCATGGCCATTTGAGTGCCTTGAACACGCGCTTGCACAACCGGATTATTCACGTCAAGATTTGACACCAAATCATTGCGGTGTACCATCTGTTGTTGCGCCATAAAAGTTGTGATGATCGCAATACCGAAGGATCCACCTAATTGTCGCATCATGCCTGTAAAAGCGGCTCCGTCACCAATCTCTCTTCCCTTCAACGTACTCAAGCTCAGTGTAGTAACCGGAATGAATAACAAGCCCATCGCAATACCGCGCAAAATCAACATCCAGAAAAACGCATCTTTTCCGGTATCGGGAGTTAAAATGCGGTACCCCCAGAAACAGAAGAAAAAGAACATCAACATCCCAATCGAAGTCAGTAGTTGTTTGTTTACTCCTGCTTGCAACATCTTCCCAATGAATGGCATCATGAAGGCTGTTGTTAATGCGGCAGGGACCAATAGAAGGCCTGACTGCGTTGCCGTCCAACCTAATGTTGCCTGTGTATACAGCGGGATAATAAACGTAGAACCATACAATCCAAATCCCATTATGAAAGACAAAATAGTACCTACCCTCAAATTCCCATTCGACAATACTCTCAAGTTCACAACAGGTTTCTTAGCCGTCCATTCTCTCCAAATAAAGAAGAAACATCCAAACACTGCTAGTACTGTAAGTAAGATAATTGTGTTGTTACTAAACCAATCGTCGTCGTGTCCTTTCTCTAAAATGTATTGCAATGAACCAACAAACAAAGCGAGCAATCCAATGCCCAACCAGTCTACTTGCGACATGGCCGTTTTCTCCGAATACTTTGGACTTCTCACAAACTGCATGGTGAGTAATGCTGCAATTACACCCAAAGGAATATTGATATAGAAAATATAAGGCCAAGAGGAATGTTCAACAATGTAACCTCCCAAAGGCGGACCAAGTGTTGGACCCACAATTACTCCCATTCCATAAATGGCTTGCGCCATCCCACGTTTTTCAACAGGATAACTTTCAGTGATAATGGTTTGTGAGGTAACCAAAAGGGCACCGCCTCCAATGCCTTGTAATAAGCGGAATAAAATCAATTCAGTAATGGTAGTACTTTGACCACACAAATACGAACAGATCGTAAATAGAATAATTGAAGCCGCGAAATAATTTCGTCTTCCAAATTGCTGGCTCAACCAACTGGTCATGGGAACGATGATTACGTTACCGATGGCGTAGGCTGTAATGACCCAACCAATTTCGCTGGTGGTTGCGCCAAGGTTACCCTTCATATCGTTCAATGCCACGTTTACGATGGTGGTATCAACGATTTCCAGCAAGGCACACATGATGGCCGTGATGGTGATGATCACCCTCCTCGAGCCATATTCCACTAATGATGCTGCGTCAACCATATAAAATGATTAAATAAGATTAATTAAGATGTACATCTACAATTACGTTCATACCCGGACGTAATTTCTTCACCAATGAATCCGATTTATTGAACTCAATTTTTACAGGGATGCGTTGAACTACTTTTACGAAGTTGCCACTGGCATTATCGGGAGGCAATAAGGCAAAAGTAGATCCTGTAGCAGGTGCAATGGATGAAAGTGTTGCTTCAAACTCATGATCGGGAAACACGTCTGCTTTCACTACTACTTTCTGTCCTTCAATCATTTTGTTCAATTGAGTTTCTTTGAAGTTTGCAGTAACCCAAACTTTATCGCTGTGAACGATGCTAAACAAAGACTGACCAGGCTGTACAAATTGACCGGCATGAACAGGTACTTTTGAAATCAATCCATCGTGCAATGCAGTGATAACTGTGTAAGAAAGGTTCAGTTCAGCAGCAGCAATTTCTGTTTTACGTTGTTGAATGGCTGCATTGGCCACACCAATTTGTTGTGCGGTTGCATTGCTTTGAGCTGATACGGCACTTACTTGCTTTACCACTTGTGCTTTTTGTTGTTGCAAAATAGCGACTTGCTTTTCAGCAGATTCTTTTGCTGCCAAAGCCTGTTCGTATTGTTGCTGCGTGATGGTTTTTTCTTTGATCAAATTTGCATAGCGATCAAAATCTTTCTGAGCTCTCCATAGGGTTACTTTTGCTGCTTCAATTTGTGCATCAACAGTTGAAATACCGGCACTGGCAGAGCTAATAGAAGCTTGTGAAGCTTTGGTAGAAGCTTCTGCAGTACCAAGATTCGCTTGAGCCGCAGTTAATGCAGCTTTTGCCTGTTCAAGGCGCACTTGATAATCGCGGTCGTCGATCACCAATAAAGTATCCCCTTTCTTTACGTTTTGGTTATCGCTCACATATACTTTAGCGATATAGCCACTTACGCGTGGAATGATTGGGGTAATATCGGCGCTGATTTGTGCGTCGTCGGTTTCTTCATGCTTTTGTCCATGTAGGTATTTGGAGATACCAAACCAGCCACCACCGATAACCAGAAGGGCTAGAATGATAATAAAAACGGGGTTCTTTTTTTGGGGAGCAGTTGCTGTTTCCATTGTATTCTTATTATAAATTATTTATTGAATTCGGTTGAAAGTACTCCGGCAGATTGCAAGAGTTTATGATAAGCTACAAATGCATCGGCACGTGATAAAGTAAAATTGAGTTTGGTTTGCAATTGGGCTAAATCTGCATCGAGTAGTTCAGTTGCGGTTGCCAAACTATTATCGAATTTATTCTTCACGATTCGATAGTTTTCTTTTGCTTGATCTAAAGCTTGTGCGTTTACTTCGATCTTTTTACGATTACTTATCAAGTTCAAATAAGACCTGTTTACTTGCAATTGAATTTGATCGTCGAATTGCGAATTGGCAAGATCAAGTTGATCTACTTGCGCCTTGGCAGATTTCAACTTGGCTTTTGATTGCCACAAAGAACTGATGGAATAACGTACACCAATTCCTGCGTTCAATGCGTTGGTTACTTTCAATACACCCGGAATATCGGCAGCAATATAACCACCGGTAAAACTCAGCGAAGGCAACATGCTTCCTTTGATAGAAGCGATGCCGAGTTCAGCAGCTTTTTTACGAAGAGCTATCTGTTCTTTTTCAGATCTGCCTTTTTGAGCTAATGAAAGATAATCTTCAAGCGTCCGCGCATCGTCTTTTTTTGCTAAGCCCGTTGTATCCAACATCAATTCGGTATTGGTTGGAAGGCCGAGCAATAGATCCATGTTTAAGTTGGCTACTTTCCAATTGTTCTCGGCGTCTAACAAAGCCAACTCAATATTAGAAGCTTGTAAACTTGCTTTCAACAAATCGTTGTGCGGCAATACGCCATTCTGCTCTAGGTTGGTAAAGTCTACCACACGCTGTTTGGCGGTTGCTAAGTTTTCTTTCAATAATACCAAAGCTGTTCTTGCTTTGAACAGATTCGCAAATGCCTCAATAGTGTTTTGGTACAATTCTTCTTTAGTAGATACTGTATCCAACGCGGTAGCTGCTTCCAAGAATTTCGCACTTTGAATGCCGTACTTGATGGTGCCTCCTGAATAAATGGGCACACTCAAATTTACCATTCCATATATCACATTGCTGGGCGCGGAAATACCTCCACCCGATCCACCGGAACTGCCGGAAGATTTCATTTCAATGTTAGGCTTGTTGAGCTGTAAATAGGACCCACTTACAGAAGCACTGGGAAGCTGGCGATCTTTGGCTTCCTCGGTAGCCGCTTGCGCTGCCACCAAATTGAGTTGTTTCGATTTCAATTGTTTGCTGTTCGATACACTCAGTGAAATAGCTTCAGGAAGCGTTAAGGTTCGCTTCTCTTGTGCTTGAACAGAAAGTGCACACAACATCACAACTACGAATAAATAGTTACGCTTCATTTGTCAATGTTGATTTAAAAATCTCTTTTAAATGTTTGTATAATTTCTCTCTAATTACTTGCTTGAATTCTTCATCGGATAAGTGCTCCAGATTGCTAAGAGCACGGTAATAATATTGTGTGGTAACCATGTTGTTGACTGCACCAAACATGGTGGTCATCAATAAAGGGAAATCAATTTCTTTTCTGAAACTTCCTTCATCTTGACCTTTGGTAACCACCCGATGAATGATTTCAAGGTTTCTTTTTCTCATGCCAAGAATCAATTCCTGAACTCTACTGGTTGAGGGCACCACCTGTTCTCTTACCATAATTTTATGGAAGGGCTGTTGTTGCAAAACCTTGTCAATATAATGTTCGATCAAAGAGTAAATGATCTCAAGCGGTTCTGAATTCGACTGATGCACCAGCACTTCCAGTTGAGTGGCCATTAGATTCGACTTGTATTCGAACATGGCTTCTAAAAGCTGATCCTTCGAACCAAAATAATAGGAAATCATGGCCAGGTTAACCTGTGCCTTTTCGGCAATGTCACGAACAGAAGTGCCATGAAAACCCTTTTCAGCAAATAGATGCTCGGCCGCATCTACGATCTGAATTTGCTTTTCATTCATTTTTCCTGTTTCCATGACCCAAAATTAAACAGTCGTTTAATTTAAACAAACGTTTAATTAATAGCTTAACAAAGCATTAACAAATGCGAAAGGGGCTATTTTTTAGCGACGGGAAGCGATGAGGAGGTTTAAGTCGGTGTATTTCAAGTCAAAACGCTGACTCAAATGGAAATTGGTAAGCGCTCCTTTGAACAGATAGATCCCGCTTCTAAGGTGTACTTTATGCCATACTAGCTTTTCAAAGCCACCCTCGTCGCCTGCTTCAATAAGCAAGGGGGTGAGTACATTGCTAATGGCTTGAGAGGCTGTACGGGCAAATCCGGAAGGAATATTGGGAACACAATAGTGGATGACCCCGTATTTCAAGAATATGGGGCTTTCATGAGAGGTAATTTCAGAAGTTTCAAAGCAGCCTCCGCGGTCAATGCTCACATCAATGATCACACTTCCGGGACGCATATTGCTTACCATTTCTTCGGTAACTACCACCGGCGTTCTGCTACCGGGAGTGTAAAGGGCACCCACAGCCACTTCGCAAGTCTTTAATTGCTTGGCGAGAATACGTGGTTCAATTACGGAAGTCCACAAACGGTGACCAATATTATTCTGAAGTCGTTTTAATCGATAGATACTGCTGTCGAATACTTTTACGGAGGCGCCGAGTGCGAGGGCCGCGCGAGCTGCGTATTCGCCCACAATTCCGGCTCCTAAGATGATTACTTTGGTGGGGGGGATCCCACTGATTCCACCCAACAAAACTCCCTTTCCATGATTGGCGGAACTCAAATACTGTGCAGCAATTAGCATTACAGCTGAACCGGCAATTTCACTCATGCTTCGAACGATGGGATAGCTATCACTATCGTCCTTTAAATTCTCGAATGAGATCGCCGTGATTCTTTTTTCCATCATTTTGGAAAGAATCTCGGCTTTCATTACACTCAAATGGATGGGAGAAACAATTACCTGATTCATTTGCAAGAGCGGCAAATCCTCTTCAATAACGGGTGCGCTCTTAACTATTACAGGAGACTTATAAACTTCTGCTTTGTCGTACACGATGCGGGCTCCGGCTTCGCTGTAATCTTTGTCGCGGTAATGAGCTGCTTCGCCGGCATTGTGTTCCACCATTACTTGATGCCCATTGCTCACCAACACGCCCACAGATTCGGGGGTGAGCGCAACCCTATTTTCCTGGAAAGCCGTTTCCTTAGGAATACCAATCATAAGTGGTGTGCCTTTGGGTTTAATATCCAAGGTTTCTTCTAAAGTTTCATAACTAAAAGAAGTGCTTATGATCGGCTTTTGTTGGGCCATGTGAACTTTGTTTTATTGCGGGTCGGTTACAATCCTTTCGGGATCAATATGGTGTTTCCAGTCAAAAATACTTAATTCTCTTGTATTTGAAGTACCCTACTACCGTCGTTTGTGATATCAATAGTAACATGTAGGGTTTCATCAGGAAAGATGCCCGGAGCTTTCTCCGGCCATTCTACAAAACATCTGGCGCCACTAAACAAATATTCTTCTACTCCGGCTCTCTGGGCTTCTACTTCGCTGCTCAAGCGATATAGGTCCATATGATAAATGGAACCTGTTGGTGATCGGTATTCATTGATTATAGAAAAAGTTGGACTACTCATGGTATCCTTTACCCCAGCCTGTTTGCACAGTTGTTGGATGAAGGTAGTTTTACCGGCCCCCATGTTTCCATGAAAAGCCACTACGGGATTGTTCTGGATCTGCTCCCACACTTGAGCGGCTACCTGCTCAATTTCACCTATTTGAAACGTGATTTTCATCACACAAAAATACTCTGATTTTTTGCAACCTTGTTTATTTTATATTCCCGACTTAGTAATAGATAGGCCGGGAAAGGATTTTACCTTTGTATCGTAAATTAATGAACTATGGAAAAAGTGTTTTGGAAAGTAGATGGTATGACCTGTGCGAATTGTGCACTTACCGTAAGCAAGTTCCTGGAACAAAAAGGACTTTCAGATGTGAAAGTAAACCTAATGAGCGGGGAAGTTAGTTTTGATGTGGTTGAAGGCGCAGAAGATACCGGTAAAATAAAAAAAGGAATCGACAGTCTTGGGTATAAAGTAGTGGGCGAAGTGGGCAAGATAGACACCACAGAAAAAAAGGCGCTCAATAAATACCTGAAATTCCTTTTGATAACTGCCGGCCCTACCCTCTTACTCATGTTGCACATGATTCCGGTAGTAAAACATTGGGTTCATTTCATGATGAATCCTTGGATTCAATTTGCCCTTTGTTTGCCGGTATACGGAATTGGCATGTACCTCTTTGCCAAAAGTGCTTGGGTTAGCGTAAGAAACAAAATGCCCAATATGAATGTACTGGTTACCATTGGTGCCACCAGTTCATTTGCTTACAGTGTAGTAGGAATGTTTTTGGGATGGCCTTCTGATCAATTGTTTTTCGAAACAACTGCTACAATAGTGAGTTTGATTTTGTTGGGTAATTTTCTGGAAGACAGTACGCTTCAAACAACTCAACGTGCTTTAACGAAACTCAGCAAGAGTCAGAAAGTATTGGCAACCATGATTGCCTACGACGATCAACACCAAGAACTTCATTTTCAAGTTGAAAACAATACCCTACGCTCAGGAGATTTGATCTTAATTAAATCGGGCGAACAAGTTCCGGCCGATTGTAGAATTCTCTCCGGATCGGCTACCGTAAACGAAGCCATTGTAACCGGTGAGAGTTTACCCATTAGCAAAACAAAAAAAGACACGCTCATTGGCGGTAGTATTGTTGCCGATGGATTGGTGAAGGCTCAAGTAACCAGTCCTGCCAATGAATCCGTTTTAGCAAACATCATCAACTTAGTAAAACAAGCACAAGGAGAGAAACCACCGGTTCAGCAACTAGCAGATAAAATCAGCGCTATTTTCGTACCGGTTGTACTGGTGATCACTGCTCTCACTTTCATTTTAAACTATCTGATCTTACACAATTTCACAGAAGCCTTGATGAGAAGTGTGGCAGTATTGGTTATTGCGTGTCCTTGCGCAATGGGACTAGCCACTCCTGCCGCAATCGCTGTTGGATTGGGAAGAGCGGCTCGCTCGGGTATTTTGTTTAGAAATGCCAAAAGCTTGGAGCTATTCAAGAACATTCGTCAAGTGGTATTCGATAAAACAGGCACGTTAACAACCGGCACTTTTGAAATCAAACAATTAACGGTTGTTGATTCAAGCTATACCGAGGATGAAATAAAAAAACTTGCCTATTCTTTAGAAAAATTCTCCAACCACCCCATTGCGTTATCGGTTTCCAAAGCATTTACAAGAACCGATGTATTCCGTTGGAAAAGTGTTGAAGAGATCAAAGGAAAAGGCGTAAAAGCAACGGATATTGAAGGAAATGAATTCTGGGCCGGTTCTTACCGAATTGCACCGGGTGCTTCTGCGGAAAATGCGCACAACGTTTACATTGTCAAAAACAATACATTGCTTGCTTGGATTGATGTAAAAGACCTTATTCGTCCGGAAGCGGCCAAGGTAGTCAGCTATCTCCATGCAAAAGGAATTAAGACGATCTTGTTAAGCGGCGATACCAAATCGAATTGCACCCCCGTTGCAAGTGAACTGGGAATTGATCAAGTGATAGCAGAACAAACCCCCGAGCAGAAATTAGCGATGATTGAAAAACTCAATCAAGAACAACCAACTGCTATGGTGGGTGATGGTATCAATGATGCTCCCGCACTTGCGAAAGCTACTATTGGCATTTCAATGAGTGAGGCTTCGCAGGTTGCTATTCAAACTGCGGATGTAGTGTTGATGAATAAGGGATTGGGTAATCTACCTCTTGCTTTGGGATTAGGAAAGCATAGTTTTATTACCATTCAACAGAATCTTTTCTGGGCCTTTTCTTATAATATCATTGCCATTCCGGTGGCTGCATTCGGATTGTTGGGGACTTATGGACCAACGTATGGAGCATTGATCATGGGATTGAGTGATGTGGTGCTGGCGGTGAACTCGGTGCGATTGTTTGTGAAGAAGGTTGTGTAAATGGAGAGCTTGTTCATCGCAAAGGGAAGGAGGGAAGGAGATGCGCGGAGATGATTTATAAAGAGAGCGGAAATATCGCCGGAGTACAACTGAAATATGTGTAGCGCTTTTGTTCATTTTATTTATTGCTATCTTAGCTGATATGTCTTCCGTGAGCTCACCCATTGCTGTGTTAAAGAATTACTGGGGGTACGATCAGTTTCGGCCTTTGCAGGAAGACATTATCGAGTCTATTTTATCCGGAAAAGACACCCTCGCCCTTCTTCCTACCGGAGGGGGAAAATCCATTTGTTATCAAGTACCGGCACTTTGCAAGCCCGGACTTTGTTTAGTGATTTCACCCTTGATTGCCTTGATGAAAGATCAAGTAGAGCAATTAAGGAGGAGAGGCATCACGGCATTTGCTATTTTTTCAGGGATGAATCGCAAAGAAGTACTTCAAACCTTTCAATTGGCTTCCGAAAGCAATTGTAAGTTTCTATACGTTTCTCCTGAGCGATTGGAAACAGCCTTGTTTAAGGAACAACTCAATAGACTTGACATCAATTTAATTGCAGTAGACGAAGCGCATTGCGTATCGCAATGGGGTTATGATTTTCGTCCACCCTATTTACGCATCAAAAATATTCGTCCCGAACTACCCGATGTTCCCATACTAGCGCTAACGGCTTCGGCTACTCCTAGAGTGCAAGAAGACATTATGGAGCAATTGGAATTCACCGAACCTAATTTGTTCCAACAAAGTTTTGAGCGTCCCAATCTAAGTTATAGTGTGCGAGAAGTAGATTCGAAAAACGCCAAACTTTTAGAAATCTTTGAAAAAGTTGATGGCTCCGGATTGGTGTATTGCAGTAGTAGAAGAAGAACCAAGGAAATAGCAGATCTATTGCAGTTACAAGGCATTTCTGCCGACTATTATCATGCCGGTTTAAGTCAGGAACAACGCAATGAAAAGCAAGAAGCTTGGATCAAAAACGAAATTCGTATCATGGCTTGTACCAATGCCTTCGGAATGGGTATCGATAAGCCTGATGTTCGAATAGTGGTGCATGCCGACTTGCCCGATTGTTTGGAGAACTATTATCAAGAGGCAGGAAGAGCGGGTAGAGATGGGAATAAATCGTATGCAGTATTGCTTTATCAAACAGGTGACCCTGAACAGCTGCGGCAAAAAATTGAAAAGCGTTTTCCCGACTTGGAAACCATTCGATCGGTATATCAAGCTTTGATGAATTACCTGCAATTGCCCGTGCATGCCGGAGGTGAACAGTATTTCGACTTTGACTTGAATGACTTTGGCTACAAGTTTCATATTGATGGGTTCACCATAACAGCGGTTTTGCAAATTTTGTCACAAGAATCCATCATCAGTTTCAACGAACAGTTGCTTCAACCTTCAAAATTGGTATTCACTTGTTCGAAACAACGAATTCATGAACTGGAAAAAACACAGCCGGAATGGGACGATATCATCAAAACTCTGCTTAGAAGCTATGAGGGAATTTTTGACAGACCGGCAGTTATCAATGAATTCATGGTTGCAAGAGCGCTTGGTATCGACAAACAACTAGTGTACGATACTTTGCACCATTTGCATCAACATCATATTGTAGATTATCAACCCACGAAAAATGATCCACAATTGTACGTACACTTTGATCGAGTAGCTTCTGAGCATTTGACAATTGACTTAAACAGATTGGCAGAAAGAAAGCATGTATACCTCGAACGCATGGAAGCTTTTCTTCAATTCATTTACGACCGTCATAGTTGCAGGGGACAATTAATTGCAGCCTATTTTGGAGCACCTATCAAGCATCGTTGTGGCATTTGCGATAACTGTGTTGAATACAAAAAGAAACCACTTTCAGAAACTGAATTCTTGCATTTAAAAAATAGCATTTCTGCTGTGCTTCATGAAAAACCGGAGCGCATTAATGATCTTATAAAAAAACTACCTGCATATTCGAATCAACAAATTTGGGAAGTGATTCGACACATGCAGGCAGAAAATAAATTAAAACACCTGAAAGGTGATCTGTTATCGCTCCATTAAAGCCAACCTGATTTTTTCCTAGAAGAACTTCTTCCACCCAAACCTAAGGCTCCTAACAAACTACGAGTAATGATGCTAGCAGCCGTTCTACCAATTTGACGAGTAACTGAGCTGTCCAATACTTTTTCGATGGTCGACTTTTCTTCTTTTGCCGGCTTCTTTTCAGCTTTTTCTTCCTGTTCAGCTTGCTCTTGTTCTTGTTCTTTCGTAGAAGCCTCTTCCAGCTTCGCAGTCAGAATTTCATAAGCACTTTCGCTGTCTTCCGTTTGAGCGTACTTCTTCACCAACTTTGATGAAGAAACCAGTGAATTGATTTCATCGTCTGACAAAATATCCATTCTACTCTTAGGAGGCACCAACATGGTATGAACCAGCGGAGTTGGAATCCCTTTCTCGTTTAAAAGAGTAATAAAGGCTTCTCCAATACCAAGCTGGGTCAGTAATTCTTCTGTTTTATAGAAATCAGATTCAGGATAGTTTTCGGCGGCTTGTTTAATGGTTTTGCGATCAGCTGCAGTGAAAGCACGTAGGGCGTGCTGTACTTTCAATCCTAATTGAGCCAAGATACTTGCGGGAATGTCTTGAGGATTTTGTGTACAGAAAAAGATCCCTACTCCTTTTGATCGGATCAATTTGATCACTGTTTCCAATTGCTGCAACAACGCTTCTGTTGCTTCTTGGAATACCAAGTGTGCTTCATCGATAAACAATACTAATTTGGGCTGATCGATATCGCCTTCTTCCGGTAAGCTACCGTACAATTCGGCTAACAAACTCAACATGAAAGTGGAGAAGAGTTTTGGCTTGCTTTGCATATCGGTAACACGAAGTACTGAAATCATCCCACGACCGTCGTCACTGATTCGCATGAGATCGTCTACGTCAAAGCTTGGTTCACCAAAAAATACATCGGCTCCTTGTTGTTGCAGTTCAATTACTTTTCGGAGAATGGTACCGGTAGAAGAGGTAGAAATTTTTCCGTAGTCTTTTTCGATAGAAGCTTTTCCTTCATTGGAAATGTATTGAAGGGTTTTGGTAAAATCTTTCAAATCGAGCAAAGGCATTTTATTGTCGTCGCAATACTTGAAAATTAAAGACACCAATCCTTCCTGCGTATCATTCAATCCAAGAATTTTAGAAAGTAGAATCGGACCGAATTCGCTCACAGTTGCGCGTAGTCGCACTCCTTTTTGATCACTTAGAGTAAGCAATTCTACCGGATAGGCCGTGGGTTTGTATTCTTGACCAATTTGTGCGAGTCGCTCTTTGATTTTATCGTTTAGGGTACCGGCTGCAGCAATACCGCTCAAGTCGCCTTTGATATCCATCAGCAAAACAGGAATACTGGCATCACTTAAGGATTCGGCCAGCACTTGTAAGGTTTTGGTTTTACCGGTACCGGTGGCACCGGCGACCAGTCCGTGACGGTTCATGGTTTTAAAAGGAAGTTTCACAAGGGCATCAGGAACGGGATGTCCATCTAACATTCCCAGACCAATAACCGCTGAATTTCCTTTAAAAGTGTAGCCCGATTGAACGGCGCTTAAGAAGTCTTGTGCAGTTGCCATAAATTATATAAGATAGGGTTAAATAGTTTCTTCTCGTTCCAACATTAAGATAGCACTTTGTGGAACAATAAAGTACTTTTCATTTTCATACACCACTTCTGTAGAACCGCTCACCAAAAAGATGGCCAGATCGCCTTCTTTTACCTGAAGGGGTACATATTTAATTTTATCCTCCTCTCCTTTCCAGGTTTCTTCTTCAATGGGCATAGGAATGGCATAACCGGGACCGGCTTTTATGACATAGCCTTGCTGTACTTTTTCTTTTTCTTGAACGCCCGGAGGAAGGTAGAGTCCGCTTTCGGTGCGTTCGTTTGGGCGAGATGGACGAATCAAAACGCGGTCGCCGATTACAATTAGATTTTTCAATTTCATGTCTGCCGTAATTCTCATAATCGTTGATTTACATTCATAAAAAAATCCCGACCGCAAAGGTCAGGATTTTTTTAATAAAGCGAATGTTATTCTTATTTGGCGATGGTTAGTTTAGAAACTTGTTCTTGATCTACTTTCACCACGTACACACCTGTGTTGATGGTTGGCAAAGAGATGGTAACATTGTTCATGCCTTCTACAGCTGCTACACGCTGACGGTAAACAATTCTACCCAACATATCGGTGATATTGATTTCTTTCTGAGCAGTTGCTTGAGAAACAAATCGAACGGTTACGGTATTGCGGGCAGGGTTTGGATAAACGCCTGGTTTAGTAGTAGCGTCTGATTTCAAGATACCGGCATTTTCATCAATTCCAAACAAGTTCGTTGCACTTGTTTGCACTTTCAAGGTATAACAAGAAGCACTATTGGCGCCACTGAAGCCATACACTTGAAGATAATAAGTAGCACCTGCAGTTGCAGTATTACGAGTGATGGTTTCTGAAGTAGTACCAGAGTTTTGTGAGATTGCCAATTGTGAACCTGAACTATTGTAAAGACGTAGGTCGTAATCAGCAGCCAAGCCACTCAAAGTAACTTTGAATTTAGGCTGTGCGGTTACGGTTGTAAAACGGAACCAGTCTTTATCGGTTGAGCTTCCAATTTTAGCATTGATGTCAGTATTCAGTGCAATTACTTTGGCAGCTGTTCTAGTTTCGTTTGCCTCATACGTATCAGTACAAGTTGGAGGCACTACTACTGCGGTTACACCTACGGCATCGAAAGCGTTGGCAGTTTGAACTGCTTCTACACTTCCTACACCATATAAGTCTTCAGCAGATTTAATACCATAAGTTCTCGCAGCGGCATAGTTTGAATTAGCAGTTAAATATACAGTGTTGGTTCTATAAGCTATTGCGGCAGCTTTGTCGATACCAATACCGGTAACGTTGTAAGCGAAACCTTTATCGTTGGTACCTGATCCACCGGTAGTAAGTAAGTAGAACCAAAAGTTCAACACGCCACTGTTCGTATGCACACCACCATTGTCGGCAGTTCCGGTAGCCCAATTGGTACCTTGATACGTATCGGGGTCACCATACAAATTCGGGTTTGACATGCTTCTAAAAATTCCTCCGATTTCATCGCCTAAAGTCCAGTTTCCTGTTCCTTTGCCAAACCATTCAATAGAAGTACCCAAGATATCACTGAATGCTTCATTTAAAGCTCCAGACTCATTCGAGTAAACCAGATTTGAAGTGCGGCTTGTTAATCCGTGGGTAATTTCATGACCGGCAATGTCAAGTGTTGTTAAAGGAGAGTAAGTGGTTGTGCCGGAAGTTCCGCCATCACCATAGCTCATTCTAGTGCCATCCCAAAACGCATTGATATTATTGGCATAACCAAAAGCAACCAAGTTCACGTGAACATAGCTTCTTAATTGGTAGCCTGCATTGTCGATACTATTACGACCGAACTTAGTCAGGTAAAAATCATATGTTTTTTCTGCTCCCCAATGTGCGTCAGTAGCGTATTGGTCTTTGTTAGCATTAACGTTGTTCCAGCTATTATCTGCATCTGTAAAATCAACAGCAGCATTGTAGTTGGTGCCCGCTACACGCATGTCAAGCGTTTGCACGCCGAGACCTCTGCCTGTTTCTCTTAAACGATATGTTGTTCCGGTATTATCGGTTGTAATTGCTTGAACGCCGGAATAAGCAGTTGTAGCAGAACCGGCCGCGTCAACGGTATTGATCAAATCATTTTCACCAATAATAGTTCCCGCATTTGCGTCAACATAAACAACTTTGCGACCAAGAGGAAACTGAGAATAAATATCAAACTTGTACGTCAATTGTAGATTGGAAGGATTCACTTCACCAACACCTGAATAATACACCAATTGTCCTTTGGGGAAATAGGTTGCACCTCTGTTGTTCATTTCATCTTTCAGCGCTAATTCTTCATCGGGAATCTGCCATTTGTAAGTAGAAGCTCCGATATAAGACATGGCCATTTTTAGCGCCGTAGGCTCATCAATAGAAGCAGCAGTTTTTAAAGAAGAAGCAATTTCTTCTTTTACCCAAACACCGTTTTGGCTCATTATTTTTCCTGCTTTAGTGTGAACGATGTAAGCAGTGTTTTCAACAACGTAACCATTTAAAACTTGGTTGTAGCGGAAGTGCTCCATACCAATTCTGTCGGTTTCGCGCGCAGCCAATTTCGAAGCAACGGAACTGCGAGCTACTCCGTTTTCAGCGGTTAATAGCACTTGGCCGGCGCTGAATTTTGGTGCGTCGGCGGCTGAGAACTCAATAAATTCGGGATAAAGGCCTTCACGGGCAGCAATAGATTTTGTGGGTTTTTGTGCCATGGCAACCCCACTGGCCAATAATGCAATAAGACTAAGAGAGAGTCTAATTCGATTCATAAGGAAGTTTTTGGTTGAGGTTCAATTTAACATTTTATTAAATATTAAAAAAATTTAAATGAAAACCAGTAGATTCATGGAATATGGGTAGAATTCTATTTATTAATTAGAACAATTTCAAAAAAGCTGCCTGTAGAAACCATAATTTTGAGACATGGCTAACCCTAATTTAAACAGTGATAAAGGAGGACTTTCGGCAGCGGAGCGGGAGTTTGAAAATAATATACGGCCGGCAGCCATCAAGGAATTTGCCGGTCAGCCACAGTTGATCGAGAACCTTACCATTTTTATAAAAGCGGCAAAAATTCGAGGCGAAGCATTGGATCATGTATTGTTTCATGGACCGCCCGGATTAGGAAAAACAACTTTGTCGAGAATTGTTGCGAATGAATTAGGGGTAAATATTAAAGAAACTTCCGGACCGGTTATAGAAAAGCCCGGCGACTTAGCAGGTCTTCTCACCAGTTTAGAACCCAATGATGTATTGTTTATAGATGAAATCCATCGCTTGAGTACGGTTGTGGAGGAATACTTGTATGCTGCAATGGAGGACTACCGAATCGATATCATGATCGATAGTGGACCCAATGCCAGAAGCATCCAATTGAATTTGAATCCATTTACATTAATTGGCGCTACTACACGCAGTGGTTTATTGACGGCACCGCTTTTGTCGCGTTTCGCTATTAAATCAAGATTGGAATACTATCAAGGTGATACCTTGCAGAAAATTGTATTGCGAGCAGCGGGTATTTTGAACACCCAAATAAGCACCGATGCCGCCGGTGAAATTGCCCGTAGAAGTAGGGGTACCCCTCGTATTGCAAATGGATTGTTGAGAAGGGTCAGAGATTTTGCACAAGTACTGAACGATGGGGCTATCGATTTAGGAATAACACAACACGCACTTCGCGCGCTTAATGTAGATGAGCACGGACTAGACGATATGGACAACCGAATCTTGAATGCCATCATTGATAAGTTCAAAGGAGGTCCGGTAGGGATTACCACCATTGCCACAGCGGTAGGGGAAGAACCGGGAACTTTAGAAGAAGTATACGAACCTTTTTTGATTCAAGAAGGATTCATCAAACGAACCCCTAGAGGAAGAGAGGCAACTTACAAAGCATATGAGCATTTGGGGAAGAAACCGGGAACACCGGGGAGTTTGACGCTGGAGCTTTAATTATTAATTAAGAATTAATAATTAATAATTAATAATGAGGCCTTCGGCCTTATTGAGAAATGCAATCCTTTTTTCCCAGTTTGTTATAGTGATTGGGAGTTTATACTCAGCATGGATACTACATGCACTGGCACCTAGAATGCAACTAAAATTCATCTAATCAACGTGCCCAATTATTAATTCTTAATTATTACCTATTAATTAAAAAGAGGCGCAATTGATGTACAACCGCGCCTCTTCAATAAAAAACAGAGAACAAGTATTTTCTTATGCATTCACCGGAGCTACCAAGCGGAAGCCATTACCGTGAATGTTTACGATTTCAATTGAACTATCTTCTTTCAGATACTTACGAAGTTTGGCAATATAAACGTCCATGCTTCGTCCGTTGAAATAAGTATCACTACCCCAGATTTTTTTGAGGGCTTGCTCACGAGGAAGCAAGTCGTTGAGGTGTTCCGCCAACATTTTCAATAACTCGTTCTCTTTAGGAGAAAGAGTTTGTGTTTTACCGGCGTGAATCAACTCTCTCAATTTAGGGTTGAAGTGGTAAGAGCCTAAATCGAATTCTTTGTTTTCGGCTTCTTTGGTTACTTCTTCGTTGCGTTTTAAAATTGCTTTGATTTTGAGCAACAATACTTCGCTATCGAAAGGCTTGGTGATATAATCATCCGCTCCCAATTTATATCCCTGAATAATGTCTTCTTTCATGGTTTTCGCACTCAAGAAGAATAAGGGGATATCAGGATCTACATCGCGAATTTCTTCAGCGAGTGTAAAGCCATCCATATGAGGCATCATAATATCGAGCAAACACAATTCGAATTTTTCACGTTGGAAAGCGGCTAAGCCTAAACGGCCATCGCGCTCCAGAGTAACATCAAAATCATTGAGCTCCAAGTAATTTTTCAATACCATTCCCAGGTTAGGGTCATCTTCGCAAAGAAGAATTTTATGTTTCTTTCCGTCCATACTTAAGGGGTTTAAAGTTCTACCGTAAATAAAAGTAAATCCTTTGCCAAACACTACAAGTTACGAATAATATTTTGTTAAAGTGCCCGTGGGATGTCTATTTTAGGCGATTTAGTGGGGTTATTGTTAAGGATATCAGAAAGAAAGTTGAGTTGTGTGTTCACCGCTGAGAACGCAAAGTTCGCGAAGGGGTCGCGGAGTTTATTTTCTTTTACAGCAGCGCTGGCAGTCTCCCTGAATTTCATCGTTTTTCGTTACCTCTTATCTTCGATTCAGTATTCGTGACTGTTTCATCATTATTTCTTTTCACCGCAACGGCGCAGCGTGCGCGGCGGTACCGCAGCGCTGGCAGTTTGTGTGTATTTCCTCCCTTCCCGCAACGGCTTCGCCTGTCCCGTATCGTTCCTCACGGGATAGACTCGACTGCTTTTGCTTCGCAAAACCAGACTCCTTCCTCCTACCTCCATCCTCCCTCCTGTACTCGGCTGTTCCATTATTAATTATTACTTATTAATTATTAATTCCCATCACCAACTCCTCCCACTCCTGCTCTAAACTTAACTTACAAGAAGGCTTTGATGCTTTACGATACCAATAATCTGCGTTCCATTGATCGCCTTCTACGCGGTGCAAATAGGCATGAATCCATGCAGCATTTCTATCGGGCAAATCTTGAATAAGTGTGTGGGCTTTGTCCCAATTCCCTTTGGCTTCCCACCACAGTGCTTGATGATACACCGATAAAGATGATGGGGGTTGATTAGCGGTAAGACTTGCTTTTAATTCAATTGCATTCATGCTGCAATTTTACAGCAAGTTTTGTAATTACTTCGCTTACTTTTTCCAAGGCAGGAGATAAACAGGATCGGGGCAATTAGCTGCGTATTGTTCTCGTTTAGAAAGTTCGCACACACCGGGATAATCGCCTACCCATCCCTGCAAGTCGAGCATCAATTGAAGATGCAAATGTGGTGGCCAATGACCGTTTTCTGCAGGTGGACCAAAATGAGCTAACAAATCGCCTTTGCTTATTTTATCACCCTTCTTAAATCGAGTTAAATCCGCTGCAGATAAATGTCCATACAAAGCATAAAACGATCGCTCTTCCAATTGATGAGCAACTATTATAGTGGCGCCATAATCGCCAAAGCGATTGTTATCGGCAATCGATTCAATTGTGCCGTCCATAAATGAATACACAGGTGTACCCACTTCTCCCCAAATATCAATACCGAGATGAAGTCTTCTTGGCTCCGACCCATCCACCGGATCAAACACCTTGCTGCGGCTATACACCGTACGATGCTCCATATAACCGCCCCATCCGTAACGTGCTTGATGAACTGTTAACTCCGATGAAACATACTGCGAGAATTTGGCAGTATCAAGGAGGATTTCTGCTGTTAGTTGTAAGTTGGTAGCCGTAAAATCCAACAATAACACTTGATCCTTTGAACGATCGAAAGGAACCGGATCAGCAAACTGATCTTTGTATTGATTGAGTAATTGGGTGAGTTGATGGGGCATGGGGAGTAGGTTTTAGGCGTTAGGTTGTTAGGCTTTAGGTGTTGGGCTTTAGGCTGCATAACACTTACAGTTTAATCAACGCATATACAGGAAAATGATCGGAACTGAAACGACCTTTCCAAGTTTGTGAAAGCGTAGCATGCTTCAATACGGTTCCACCATTTTTCAGGTAAATATGATCGATTGCAAAATCAGAAAGTTCGGCTGATTTGAATCCATTGAAAGTGCCACTGGGACCATAGTGTGGCGTCTTCGTAACATATAAAGTATTGATGAGTTTTAAGGGCGGAGCGGCTTGTTCAATTATCTGAATCGGTTCATCATTTACCGTAGCATTAAAGTCACCAGTCACAATCACTTGTTCTTTTCCGGCCATGCGTTGTACTTCTTCCATTAAAAGCCTGGCACTGTTTGCTCGAGCTATTTTCCCAATGTGATCGAAATGCGTATTGAACATCCAAAATTTCTTCTTCGTCTTCAAGTCCTGAAAATAGGCCCATGAAACAATCCTCGTAATAGCAGCATCCCAACTTTTGGAGCCGGGCACTGTTGGCGTCAAACTCAGCCAAAAAGTTCCCTGCTTCAATGCTTTGAAGCGGGCTGAATCATAAAAAATAGCCGAGAATTCACCTTTCTCTTTTCCATCGTCTCTTCCAACACCCACGTATTTATAGCCGGGCAAGGCTGCTTGCAGGTCTAGCATTTGGTCGAAAAGCGCTTCCTGAACACCTACTAATTGCGCGTCGTGAAAAAGGATTTGCGAGGCGGCAAAAGCTTTCCTGTTGGGCCAAGCGTTAGCACTGTCGGAGGCAACATTGAGCCGAATATTGAAGGTCATAACACCAATATGCTGAGAAAAACCACTAACAGAAAGCAACAATAAGCCGATCAGAAGAGTCAATTTGTTCATAATGCAAAGTATCGTTCTAAAATGAAGCGAAAGTTAAGTTCAGTTTTACACTTACTATTCACCATTCGTCCAAAAGCTTCCGAAATCGATTGATAATTGAATAACTTGTATTGTTTAAATTCAGATATATGAGAAAAATTTATTTACTATTTGCTTGTTTGGCGGCGGGTTTTAGCAGCATGGCTCAAACTGCGCCCATGTGGATGCGCTATCCGGCGATCAGTCCCGATGGCAAAACCATTGCCTTTGGATACAAAGGTGATATTTATAGAGTGGATGCAACGGGAGGGGTAGCCATTCCATTGACCATTCACGAAGCACATGATATGATGCCTGTTTGGAGCCGCGATGGAAAGTCCATTGCGTTTGCAAGCGATCGTCATGGAAACTTCGACGTTTTTGTAATGCCCGCAACCGGTGGAACCCCGGTTCGCCTAACCTACAACAGCGCTCCGGACTATCCTTCCGATTTCAGTGTCGACAATAAACAAGTGCTGTTTACCAGTTCAAGAAACATACCGGCTGAAAACATTCGCTTCTACAGCCCACGTCTGTTTCAAAACTTATACACGGTTCCTGTAAGCGGTGGCCGTCCGGTCTTAATTTCCTCTGCAGGTTTCGAAAACGCTCACTACAACAGCAAGGGCACTCAAATTGTATTTCAAGATAGAAAGGGATATGAAGATGCACTAAGAAAGCACCACACTTCTTCTGTTACCAGAGATATTTGGTTGATGGATGTAAAATCCAACACCTATCGTCAGTTGAGTGGTTTTGAAGGTGAAGATAGAGAACCCGTATTCAGCAGCGATGATCAATTTGTGTATTATTTAAGCGAAAAGAACGGCACTCAAAATATTTACAAAGCGCCTGTTCTGAATAAAATGGCAGAACAAAGCATCACTAGCTTCAAAACACATCCTGTTCGCAATCTGAGTATCAGTAATAACAATACACTTTGCTACACATACGAAGGTGAAATTTACACGCAAAAAGATGGCGGCAAACCTGAAAAAATAGCCATTCAAATTTACAATGATGGCAGAGCCGGCGTGGAGAAGAACGTATCCATCAATGGAAACGTAACGCAATTCGCACTTTCTCCAAATGGAAAAGAAATTGCCTTTGTAAACAGAGGGGAAGTATTTGTTACAAGTGTAGAAGGTGGACAAACCAAACGCATCACCAATACTCCGCAACAAGAAAGAATGGTTCAATGGAGTCCCGATGGCAGAAGTTTGATCTATGCTGCCGAACGCACGAATAGCTGGGACATCATGAAGGCGACCATTGCAAGAAAAGAAGAACCTTACTTTTTTGCTTCAACTGTTATTAATGAAGAGGCCATCATCAATTCTCCGGCTGAAGAATTTCAACCCAAATTCAGTCCCGACGGAAAAGAAATTGCATACGTAGCAGAGCGCAATATTTTGAAAGTATTCAACACTGTAACAAAGCAAACCCGCACCTTGCTTCCTGAAGGAAGAAACTATTCTTATAGTGATGGAGATTGGGATTTCAACTGGAGTCCTGATGGAAAATGGATCATCACTGACGACAGCGAAGGCAACTGGTTTACCGGTAACGCGGCATTGATTAAAGCAGACGGTACGGGTGAAATTCAACATCCCAATAAAAGCGGATTTGGCCAGAACAGTCCTAAATGGGCTTTGAATGGAAAGGCCATGACCTGGACCAGTGCGCGCGATGGTAGAAAGAGTTTAGCGATGCAAGGTAGCAGAGAAGTAGATATTTATGCCGGCTTCTTTGATCAAGAATTGTTTGACCGTTACAAGTTGAGCAAGGATGATTATGCTTTACTGAAAGAAAAAGAAGAGAAAGACAAATCGGATACTTCTATCAAAGCAAAGCCTGCTGATAAAAAAGCGAGCAGTGAATTGAATTTGGAAGACTTTAAATCGCGCATCACTAAACTTACTATTAACAGTGCTTCCATTTCCGACTATGTAGTGAACAATGATGGAAGCAAAGTTTACTACCTCGCCTCATTTGAAAAAGGATTCGATTTGTGGGTAACCGAACCTAGAACCAGAGAAACAAAGATTCTGGCAAAGCTTGGTGGTAGCCCTAGTGGTATTGAAATGAGCAAAGACGGGAAATCACTTTTTGTTACCAATAATGGTTCATTGGTGAAAGTAGACGAAAGCGGTAAAGTAAGCCCCATTGCCATCAATGGTGAAATGGTGTTGAATGCTGCAGAAGAAAGAGCTTATATTTTCGATCACGCATGGCGTCAGGTACAGAAAAAATTCTATGATCCAAAAATTCATGGAATTGACTGGAAAGGATTCCACGATCAATATGCGAAATTCTTACCCCATATCAGCAACAACTATGATTTCCAAGATTTGCTTGGAGAATTCTTAGGAGAACTGAATGCATCACATACGGGTGGTCGTTATAGTCCTCAAATGCAAAACCCCGATGCAACAGCAACTTTGGGATTACTATATGATGAAACCTTTACCGGAAATGGATTGAAAGTAAGTGAGGTAATTGAAGGAGGTCCTTTCGATAAAGCCAGCAGCAAGCTAAAATCGGGCGTGATCATTGAAAAAATTGATGGAGAAGCCATCACTGATGCGGTAGACTGGGCGAAGTTTTTAAACAGAAAAACCGGAAAGAACACATTGATATCTGTGTTCGATCCAGCTACTAATACACGTTATGAAGAGACCATCAAACCTATCAGCTTTGGAGAAGAAAGCGGCTTGATGTACAAGCGTTGGGTGAAGAAGATGGATGAAATGGTGACCAAATTAAGTGGCGGTAAAGTTGGCTATGTTCACGTTCAAGGTATGAACGATGGAAGTTACCGTTCTACCTACGACGAAGCCTTGGGTAAAAATTTCGACAAAGAAGCGCTGATCGTTGATACTCGTTTCAACGGAGGTGGTTGGTTGCACGACGACTTGAATACCTTCCTTAGCGCTAAGCGTTACTTAGATTTTGCTCCACAAGGAAATCGATTGAAAGATGGGGAGCCAATGGGCAGATGGGCAAAGCCAAGTGTTGTATTGATGAGCGAAAGCAATTACAGTGATGCGTTTATTTTCCCTTATGTATACAAACAAAACGGCATTGGTAAGTTGGTGGGTATGCCTGTACCCGGCACCGGAACAGCCGTTTGGTGGGAAACACAAATTGATCCAACCATCGTGTTCGGTATTCCAATGGTAGCCACTATTGGTAAAGAAAACAGACCTACTGAAAATCTTCAACTAGAACCCGATATTAGAGTGCCTTTGAAATACGAAGACTTCTTGAAAGGCAAAGACGCTCAAATTGAAGCAGCAGTGAAAGAGATGTTGGATACCATTGCGAAGGAGAAGGAAAAAGGGAAGAAGGGGTTTTAGAGGAGGAACGAGAATGAGAGGAAACGAGGAGCGAGGAAATACAGAGAAAGAACAGGGGGATAAAGGATGGAGGATGAGAGGAGACGAGGATGCGGGAAGGGAGGCAATGCAAAAGTAAGAACTGAGGGAGGTAAATAATCATCCTGAAAATCCTTCAATCCTGTAAATCCTGATCAAAAAAATAACGGCCGCAGTTCAATAGAGACTGCGGCCGTATTATTTGTGGTTACACGATAAGTTTACACCGGAATAGAGAGGTCTTGTTTGAGTTCAGACCAATTGATCACCACTTCATTGGCCAATTGTTCCTCGAGGAGGTTCGCCCAAGTTTCCATGTACACAATTACATCTTCACGTTGGTTTCTTTTGAGCCATCGGAATCCACCGGGAAGTTTATTGAGCACGCTGCGGTCTTCTAGGTACTCTAGATTGTGGAAGTCGGTTGGAGTCATCCCCACTCCTTCCAGCTTGCTCATGATGAACATCAGCGGTGCGGAAGTGATATTGCAGTAGTCGTCGGCAATTTCCGTCCACTCCCCTGCTCCTTGATGAGCATAGCTCACAATTTCTTCCTTACTCAATTCAGTGATAACCTGTATAAGATTACCACAGTTGCAGCCGCCATGATGCCCCCAGGCATAATAAGCGCCGTTGCGTAAATTAGCCGCCGCCTTGCGGAGGCCTTCGATGAGTTGAATATTTGCTTGTGCCATGGTTCTAATTTACAAATTTAAACAGGTGACAATCAAGGCTTGTTGAACCTTTTTCTGCTTCGTTAAAGTAAACTTAAAGCAAAATATACCGGAGCATTCTTCGTTAAAGACAAAACTTGTCCCGTGAAGTATTTTACGCTCCTACTTATAACATCGTTCAGCTTGATTTTGTTGCCCGGCCGTGCACAAACCATTACGGGTGCTTGGAAGGGGAAAATTCAGCAGACAAAGGTTGAAGTAAAAATCATCAAAAGCGGCGACAGTCTTACCGGAACCTCCTACTATTATACTTCGAAAAACAACTATAAACGCTACGCCATAAAAGGGTATTTCGATACGGAAACCAATGAAGTGGTTTGGTGGGATGATTTCCTGATTGAAGATCACTCAAATGGCGGCATCAATACCAAGGGAGGACCGAACGGATTTCTAAATGTGGCAGATTTCAATTGCCCGGGCAATACACAAATGATGCTCGATGGCACCGCTAATAATAAAGAATCGAAAGATAGCGACAAGCAATACCTTCATCTCGAAAAAACAAAAGAAACTGTTTTTATAGACGATTGGGATTTTGTGATAGAAAACTATTTCGTAGGTGCCAACGATCCTAAGATCATTGCCGAATACAGTAAAAAACAAGGAACTACTCCATTTGTAGACGAGCCTGAAATTGGTCCACGACCAATGATCATTGTGGCAAATACGCCCCCACCGGCTCCTATTGTAATCACTGCACCGAGTCCGAAACTTGCAGAAATCCCTGCACCCGAACTTTCTGCGAATCAGAAAAAATTCGAGAGCAGAAAAAAAGTGATGCAAACAGTGATCCCCGTAACATCGGAACTTATTGAAATACGCTTTTACGACAATGCTCAAGTAGACGGCGACTCCATCGCTTTATTCTTGAACAACAAAATGATTTTCGAACATATTCGGTTAACCGAAAATGCTTACACCATTTCAATCAAAGCATCCGACTTGGGCGATGATAATGAACTGGTGATGGTAGCTGAAAACCTCGGTTCCATTCCTCCTAATACTTCTTACATGGTAGCCATTGTGGGTGATAAGCGTTACGAAGCACGTTTGTATGCGAATGAGAATAGTAGTGCGGTGGTGAGGTTGGTGAAACCGGGAGCGAAGCAGTAATTAAGAAGTAAGAATTAAGAATTAAGAATGAAACAGCCGGGGGTAATTAATAATTAATAAGTAATAATTAATAATGGAACAGCCGGAATACAGGAGGGAGGACGGAGGATCGAAGACGGAGGAAATACAGAGAAAGAACAGGGAGAGGAACAGGGGGAATACATGAACGAGGATGAGAAGTAAAGAAAACCGCTGCGAAACCGCTGCGTTCGCTGCGCCGCTGCGGTAAAACCTAAAGCCTAAAGCCTAACACCTCACACCTACTGCCTCACCACCCTAAACCCCTGATTACTAAACGAAGCAATACTCGCCACTCTACCTATATCTACACTGTTGAAGAAACCACAGGAATGAATGCTGCACCACCAGCTACCGCCACGGGCATGCACTACACCGGGTTTAGCAGTAGCACCAAAAGGTTTTCTTGAACAAAACTCAAATACATTCCCGTACATATCGTACAATCCAAAAGCATTGGGCGCAAAAGATTTTACCGGTGCGGTATAAACAAATTCATCTGTGCTATCGGCCTTTAAGTGATCTACCCCTTTCCAGATGTTTGCATATTGGTGAATGAGTTGATTGTTGGCTCCGAAGAAAAAATCTGTTCTTGTGTTGGCTCTTGCGGCCGCTTCCCATTCGTCGAGCGTGGGCAAACGATACCCCGCCCATTTGCAATAAGCTTGCGCATCGCGGTAACTGATACAGGTGACTGGGTGATTCATTTTGTTTTCAATTCCTCCCCTACTCACCCCATTTGGAAACCTCCAATACGCTGTTGAATCTTCCATCCACTCAAACTCCCGAAGGCCCGGTTCAAAAACCATGGCATTGTGTCTTTTTTCTGCATCGGTAACATAATGGGAGTTACTCACAAAACGGTCGAACTCAGCATTGGTGATTTCTGTGGTTGAGATCCAGAAACTATCTAACCGAACTTTATGAGCTTTGTTGAGTCCATGTAGTTTACTTCCTAAAGAATACGTTCCCGCAGGAATTTTTACAAATTCCAATTGGGCATTTGCAAAAAAAGGCAGCAGCAAAAAAAACAGGCTATTTTTTATTCTGCGCATAATAGAATTTAAGAGCTGAAGAAATGACGTATTCAACATTACTCGCTGTATATGCAACCGAAGCATTATAGTAAGATCCGTTTTTAGCCACTTCTTTAAAGAAAGAAGATTCCAAAAATTCAGGCGATTTGTTCTGTTCCATTAAATGTATCAACAAAGTCAACAAATAATGATCATGCGTATTCGCCCTGTATTCAGAAATAATAAGTGGAATTAGCTCAGTAATATTGGCAATGGCAATCGCATTCTTTAGATTTAAGCCCATCTGATGATTTAACTGAGTCAACTCTTTAATATAAAAACTGACTGAGTCTTTATTTCTTATCAAAAAATTTCTTTGTCTTTGGCTAAGTTGAAAATCGCCCGATAGTCGAGGCAAGTAGAACTTTATTATTTTGTCTTCGCTCTCTGTTTCCAAAGAAATTGAGCAAATCTGAGCAAATGTTTCGGGATACATCATAGCATAGGTAAACTTTTGCCTAACAGTAAGACTGTCGTATTGATGCTGTTTTAAAAACCCTGAATAATCCGTAACTCCTTCTTTCTTATTAATTGCAGCTGCCTCTACTTTCATTCGACTAATTTTTTCCAATCCCCAAACAACAATGGTCATCTTATACTTATACGCTCTAGATATCGATTTATCTTTACCATTTAAATCTAGTTGAGAATAGCAATTAAATAAGCAGGTAAACAACGTGATCGTTAGGAAAATCGCTTTCATACAAGATGTGTTCGTAAAGTAAGATTCAAAAATTGAGTCGCCTCTTATTTCTTAAACCGCTCATTATAAAAGTCAGTTGCACGTTTCAAAATCAATTCTTCGTTGGCTTTATTGAATTCAATCCAAGAAGTGTAGTCATACTCTTTTGCATACATTTTCTTATAGCTCAACGAAGTCATGAAAGCCGGATATTTATTGTTGAGCATGAGCAAATTCAATACCGTAAGCAAATCGCGGTCTTTGGGATTGGCTTTGTACTCTTGAATGATAAAAGGAATCATTTCACCGGCGTTTACTTCTAACAAAGCTTTCTTTAAATTAAGTCCCATTCGATGCTTGGGGAGTGTCAATATCTTTACGTAACTCATCACTGAATCGCGGTTGGCCATCAGAAACTGGCGCTGTTTATCACTCCAATTTTGCTCCGAAAGCTGATCGGGCAAATACCCCATGATTTTTTTATGTTCATCTTGAATTGGAGGGAAAGCATCACAAATCTGACTAAAGCTTTCGCCATAAATCATCACATAAGTGAACTTCTCTCTCAATTTCAATCCATTGAATTGTTTTGGTGTGAGCGCTGCTTGATAGAAATCAGCATCTTCTTCGGAAGGCTTGATCGTTTTTATTAACTGACGTATTTTTTCCAATCCCCAAGTTGGAATGGTTTCAAAGGTCCGATAGTCATGATAGGCAGAGCTCTCTTTACTAGGCTCCTTGTATTCAACTTCATCTTGAGCCGATGCGCCAAAAAAGGAAAGGTTGAGTAACACAAGAAATAAGATCGCTTTCATCGCTAAAATTTCAGATAAGGTACAAAAAAAACGTGGTGATTAAATCACCACGTTTACCATTTTACCGGGAACAAAGATTATTTTCTTGGGCGGCTTTCCTTCCGTCCATTTCAATACCACTTCATTCGCCAACACTATTTTCTCTACTTCGGCTGCGCTTATATCAACGGGTAAGTTGAGTGTTGTTCTCATTTTACCATTTACCGAAATAGGATATTCTTTGCTTGATTCAATTGTGTACTTTTCTTCATATTTAGGATAGCTCGCATCCAATACGGAACCTTGATTTCCAATCAAACTCCACAATTCTTCGGAAATATGTGGTGCGTAAGGGGTCATCAGTACAATTAACTGTTCTAACACTGCTTTCTTATGACATTTCAAATCGGCCAACTCATTCACACAAATCATGAAGGCACTTACGGCTGTATTGAAACTGAAACGCTCTGTATCTTCTTCAATTTTCTTGATGGCTTTGTGCAACACTTTCAATTCTTCCGCAGTTGGAGTTTCTTCGTTCCACATCTTTCCTTTTAGTTCGTCGTAGAACAAACGCCAGAACTTTTTCAAGAAACGGTGCACCCCTTCAATACCCTTGGTATCCCATGGTTTGCTGATTTCCACCGGACCTAAAAACATTTCGTACATACGGAAAGTGTCGGCACCGTATTTGTCAACCAACATATCCGGATTCACAGTGTTGTACTTGCTCTTACTCATTTTCTCTACCTCGGCACCGCAAATGTATTTTCCGTCTTCCAGAATGAATTCAGCATCAGCATAATCACTCTTCCACTTTTTGAAAGCTTCTGTATCGAGTTCTAATCCGTCAACAATGTTAACATCAACATGCAAAGCGTTCGTTTCATACTGATCTTTCAATCCCTTCGAAACAAACTTATTGGTGTTTTGGATTCTGTATACAAAACGGCTGCTTCCTTGAATCATCCCTTGGTTCACCAACTTTCTAAACGGTTCGTCGAAACCAATATGACCGAGATCGTACAAGGCTTTGGTCCACATACGACTGTACAACAAATGCCCAACGGCATGTTCTGTACCACCGATGTATAAATCAACCTGCCCCCAATAATCACTCACTTTGCGATCGCAAAATGCTTCGTTGTTATGAGGATCCATGTAGCGAAGGAAGTACCAGCTACTTCCGGCATAACCGGGCATGGTATTAGTTTCCAATTCGCGACTTACCCATTCAGGAATATTGGCCAAGGGACCTTCACCCTCAGGACCCGGACTATACGATTCTACTTCGGGCAATAACAATGGCAATTCAGCCTCTGTTAACGGAGCAGCAACGCCGTCTTTCCAAGTAATAGGGAAAGGTTCACCCCAATAGCGCTGGCGACTGAAAGCCGCGTCGCGCATTTTGAAATTCACTTTGCGGGTTCCGATACCCAAGTCTTCTATTTTCTTAACTGCCACATCAATTGCATCGCGCATTACCATACCTGTTAGGAAGTCGCTGTTTTCCAATTTTGCATCCTTGGTAGGGTTGGCTTCTTCGCCATTGAAGGCATCGCCAATGATATTGGTAATGGGAATATTGAAATGCTTTGCAAATTTGAAATCACGCTCATCGCCGCAAGGAACAGCCATGATGGCACCAGTTCCGTATCCTGCTAACACATATTCACTGATCCAAATAGGAATTTGTTTCCCGTTGAAAGGATTGATGGCATAAGCGCCTGTAAACACACCGCTGATTTTCTTTTCTGCCATGCGTTCCCGCTCACTTCTGCTCTTCACAAATGCTAAGTAATCAGCTACAGCCGCTGCTTGTTCGGTAGAAGTGATGGAATCAATGTAATCGAGTTCAGGCGCAATTACCATGAAGTCGACACCAAAAATAGTATCAGGACGTGTAGTGTAAACACGCAGTTTGCGATCTGTTGCTTTTTCGCTTTGAATATTGAAATCAATTTCAGCACCATAGGATTTTCCGATCCAGTTGGTTTGCATTTCTTTCATTGCTTCGCTGAATTCAATTTCATCGAGTCCTTTCAACAAGCGATCAGCATATTCTGTAATGCGGAGGTACCATTGTCTAAGTTTTTTCTTCACAACGGGGTGTCCGCCGCGCTCACTTACACCGTTCACTACTTCATCGTTGGCAAGTACGGTTCCCAATGCTTCGCACCAATTCACTTCACCATATCCACAAAAGGCCAATCGATAGTTCATCAATACCTCTTGTTGTTCTTTGTGTGATTTGGCTTTCCATTCTTCAGCGGTAAATGCTTCCACACCGGCGCGGGTTCCAACAACTTCCGTACCGTTCTTTTCAAAAGAAGCGATCAAGTTGTTGATTGAACTGGCTTTCTGTTGATCGCGATCAAAGAAGCTGTTGAAGAGTTGAAGGAAAATCCATTGTGTCCATTTATAATAACCGGGTTCACAGGTTCTCACTTCGCGTTCCCAATCGTAGCAGAAACCAATATTGTCTAACTGCTTTCTAAAATTGTCGATGTTTTGAGCGGTTGAAACAGCGGGGTGTACGCCGTGCTCAATGGCGTATTGCTCTGCGGGCAATCCAAATGCATCGTAACCCATGGGGTGTAATACATTGAAGCCTTTCAATCTTTTATAGCGACTGAAGATATCGGAAGCGATGTAGCCGAGGGGGTGCCCTACGTGCAAACCGGCTCCGCTTGGGTAAGGGAACATATCGAGCACATAAAACTTCGGCTTGTCCGAAACATTGGGTACTTGATAGGTTTTATTTTTCTTCCAATGGTCTTGCCATTTCTTCTCCAGCTCTCTAAATTGGTATTCCATGCCTGTGTTAAAAAAATTTGAACGATTGCTTGTGTTAACCTCCTAAAAGCGAACGAGATGTGAAAGATCCCTTAAAAAAGCCTTGATTGATTGAATCTTGGCAATAGTCTCGTTTTTTTGCCCGTTAGAAGGGCAGCAAAAATACAATTTACCGCCTGAAATATGCTATTTTTGCTTGCATCGACCTTTATTAATCCATTAAAATCGGTATTCATGGCTCCATCCGGAAAACTTTCCGCCAAAAGATCCAAACCTTCCTATTTCATGTCCATCCTGGGGGTTACGCTGGTACTCTTCATTGTAGGGGTATTGGGATGGGTAGTACTCAATTCGCGCAATTTGGAACAGGTGCTCAGAGAAAGCGCTACCATGAACGTGTTTATCAATCAAACCACTACCGAAAAGGATAAAGACAGTTTGGTGGTATTCGTTCAAAATCACCCTTTTGTAAAGAGTTATAAATACATTGATAAGGATGAGGCCAAGAAAGAATGGTTGAGTCAAGGAAACGAAGATTTCAACGTATTCATCGATAATATGATGTTACCCAGATCGGTAGACGTGAATTTCAAGAGCGATTTTGCCGATTCGGCCCACATGGCTTCTTTCAAGGCCGAGCTCGGAAAGTTTGCGTTTGTAAACGATGTAAAATTCCCCAAAGAAGTGGTAGCCAAATTCAGTTTGTTGAGAAAGGTGACAGTTGGACTAGGCATCATAGCCCTTGTTTTATTGGCATTGACCGTGGTTTTGATAGATAATACCATTCGTTTGGCGATGTTCAGCAACCGCTTCCTTATTAAGACCATGCAGATGGTGGGAGCCACCCGTTGGTTCATAGCTAAACCCATGAATATCAGGGCCATTATCAACGGCGCGATCTCAGGTACACTGGCCATTGTGGCAATGGTAATTGTGATTTTTTCTATTGAGAATTGGGTGCCTGAAATGAAGGGGTTGAGAAACGGCAATACGATGTTGTTGCTTTGCTCTGTGATCTTATTGATTGGTATCTCAATTACCTTGGTAAGTACCCACCGTTCCATCATTAAGTACTTGAAAATGAAACTCGACGACCTGTATTAATTTCCGGGTCATTTACCTATATTGCAAGCCTAATAACCTTTAGTTTATGAGCGAAACGAAAAACGCCCCAGCCCTTTTCACAAAAGAGAACTACAAATGGATGGCCATTGGTGCAGTTGTAATTGCCATTGGTTATTTGATGATGACAGGTGGAAAGAGTGAAAACGTAAATGTATTCCAACGCGAAGAAGTGTATAGTTTCCGCAGAATCACTTTGGCACCAATCGTAATCCTGTTAGGATTAGGCATTGAAGTATTTGCCATCTTCCGCAAATCTAAAGCTTAGTCACTCCATGACTCTTATTCAAGCGATTGTTATAGCCATTGTAGAAGGCTTAACAGAGTTTCTTCCTATTTCCAGTACCGGACATATGGTAATGACCAGCACGGCTTTTGGAATAGAAAAAGAATCGTTTACCAAATTGTTTGAAGTTTCCATCCAATTTGGAGCCATCCTAGCAGTGGTGGTACTGTATTGGAGAAAATTCCTTGACTTCAAGAGTTGGACTTTCTACGCTAAACTTTTGCTGGCTGTAATCCCTGCACTCATCTTCGGAAAGCTATTCGATGACATCATTGATGAGAAACTGGGCAGTCCGGTATTCATTGCCTCCATGTTTATTGCCGGAGGTATTGTATTGCTATTCATCGATAAGCTGTTCACAAAAAATACAATTGAAGAAGAAGGAAAGATCAGTTATGTGAAAGCGATCATCATAGGTTGCTTCCAAGTATTGGCGGTTGCTTTGCCGGGTATCTCTAGAAGTGCTGCTACCATTATTGGTGGAATGAGCCAGAAATTAACCCGAAAACTAGCGGCAGAATTCTCCTTTTTCTTAGCGGTGCCTACCATGGCAGCTGCTACGTTGTATTCTTTGTTTTTGAAAGACTGGCCGCAAGACGGCGCAGCAACTAAAGGATACAAAATTCTTCTCGGCAACTCCGATAATTTAAAGTTGTTTGCTGTAGGCAACGTGGTAGCTTTTGTAGTGGCTTTGATTGCTATCAAATTCTTCATCGGGTTTCTCCAAAAACACGGCTTTAAAATATTCGGATGGTACCGCATTATCGCCGGTATTCTTTTACTTGTTTGGTTATGGAAGAGTGGGCAATTCTAATAGCCCGATATTTCTTACATTTAGTACTGTTTAAGTTCCCTCACCTAAACCGTTTTGATTAATGGCTACTGCTTCAAAAAAAGTAATCAATGGTTGGGCCATGTACGATTGGGCCAACTCAGTTTACAATTTAGTAATTACCACAACCTTTTTCCCGGCCTATTATGCTGCGATCACCAAACCTGAGAATGAAAAATTCAAAGACGGTGTTGAGTTTCTGGGAAGAACCTATGTAAATACAGAAATCAAAGATTATGTTCTTGCATTTGGATTTTTGTTGATCGCCTTCTTCTCTCCCATTCTGTCGTCAATTGCCGATTATAAAGGCAATAAGAAGAATTTCATGCGCTTCTTTTGTTACATGGGTGCATTGAGTTGTTCGCTCTTGTATTTCTTTGACACCGATACCGTATCGTTTGGATTGGTATGCTTTATGTTCGCAGGTATTGGCTTCTATGGTTCGCAAGTATTTTACAATTCCTACTTACCGGATATCACGGATGAAGCCGACAGAGATCGCGTGAGCGCCAAAGGGTATTCATATGGTTATATTGGAAGTGTGATTATGCAAATGATCGGGTTTGCCTTGGTAATGAACGCCGGCGACGATCCTGTAAAAACACAGCAAGCTTTGAAACTCACCTTCTTGTTGGTTGGTCTTTGGTGGATTGGCTTTGCTCAAATTTCGTTCAACAGGCTGCCTATGGGCACCGCTGCTGAGAGAGCCACCAAGAAAAATGCTTTGACCAATGGATTCCATGAATTGAAATTGGTATGGGACCAATTGATCCATATGCCCGTTTTAAAGCGCTATCTGTTCTCCTTCTTTTTCTATTCTATGGGTGTGCAGACTGTGATGTTAGTAGCCATTGATTTTGGAATCAAAGAATTGAAACTTCCGAATGATCGATTGATCATTACCGCTGTTGTGATTCAATTAGTGGCGATTGCGGGGGCCTTGGTGATGTCGCGCTTATCAGAAAAATTCGGAAATATCAAAGTGTTGCTCTTTACTGTGTTATTATGGATCGCCGTTTGTATCGTCGGATATTTTATACAAACAGAATTTCATTTTTATTTTCTGGCGGCAATGGTAGGATTGGTAATGGGGGGCATTCAAAGTATGAGTCGTTCTACCTATTCTAAGTTGATGCCCGAAACAAAAGACACGGCCTCTTTTTTCAGTTTTTATGATGTAACGGAAAAACTGGCTATTGTAATTGGATTGTTTAGTTTTGGATTTATAGAAGGTCTTACTAATAACATGAGAAATTCCATCCTTGCACTCATTGTTTTCTTCGTGCTTGGATTTATTGGATTGTTGCTTACACAAATGAAAGAAAAGAAAAAGCTTGCTGCATGAAACTCTATTCCATCAATGCCGGACATTTTAAGTTAGACGGTGGTGCCATGTTCGGAGTGGTACCTAAAAGCATTTGGAACAAATTGAATCCTGCCGATGAAAACAATATGTGTTCCTGGGCATTGCGTTGCTTGTTAATTCAAGAAGGAGATCGAAGAATCTTGATTGACACAGGCATGGGTAATAAGCAAGATGCCAAATTCTTTGGTCACTACTATATGCATGGCAATGACAGCTTAGAGGGATCATTGGCCGCACACGGTTTCTCTAAAGATGATATCACCGATGTTTTACTCACCCATTTGCATTTCGATCATTGTGGAGGAGCAATAGAGAAAGTAGGAGACCAATTGGTTCCTGCTTTTAAGAATGCCCGCTATTGGAGCAACGCGGCTCATTGGCAATGGGCCACTATTCCTAATGACCGCGAAAAAGCTTCTTTTTTGAAAGAGAATATTTTGCCTATTCAAGAAAGTGGAAAGTTGAATTTTATTGAGCTACCCGGAGAAGGATTGCCCGGCCGTTTGCCCGAAGTGAAGTTTACGGATACAATCTCCATTCGATTTGTTTCGGGTCATACCGATCAAATGATGTTACCGCAAATCAAGTTCAAAGACCGCACTATTGTTTACATGGCAGATCTTTTGCCGGCGGTTGCGCATTTGCCTATTCCGTATGTGATGGCATATGATATGTTCCCGCTGACTACTCTTAATGAGAAAAAAATGTTTTTGAAAGAAGCGGTTGAAAACGATTATCTATTGTTCTTCGAGCATGATCCGGTGAATGAAGTGTGTAGTTTGCAACAAACCGAGAAAGGGGTAAGAGCGAAGGCGATTTATAAATTGGAGGAGCTTTAATATATTCATCACAAAGTCCTTCGACAAGCTCAGGAGCCGCGAAGTTTTTTTTCACCGCAGCGGCGCAGCGATCGCAGCGGTTTTCCTTTCCTCTCATCCTCGTTCCTGTATTCCCCCTGTTCATGCCCCTCTTCCTTCTCTGTATTTCCCCGCCTCCTCGCTTCCTGTTTTTCCTCGTTCCATCTTTCAACGCGATAAATCGCGTTGCTACAAATACCCTTTATTTGCGTCCGCCGCGATAAATCGACGGCGTACCTTAGCGACAATCATACCTTCTATTCATTAATATCTTCAACGCTGTATTTCCTCGTTTCCTCTCATCCTCGTTTCCTCTCATCCTCGTTCCTGTATTCCCCCTGTTCTTTCTCCGTATTTCCTCGTTCCTCGCTTCCATCTTTCAACGCGATGAATCGCGTTGCTACAAATACCCTTTTATTTAAGTCCGCCGCGATAAATCGACGGCGTACCTTAGCTACAATCATCCCTTCTATTCATAGATATCTTCAACCCTGTATTTCCTCGTTTCCTCTCATCTCTCATCCTCGTTCCTGTATTCCCCCTGTTCCTGCCCCTCTTCCTTCTTTGTATTTCCTCGCTTCCTCGTTTCCTATATTCCTCATCTCAAACTTACGAGCGAGCTCAACGGATACCTTAAATTCTTATAGCTAATCATATCCACTTTTACGGTTCCAACGGTAATAGGGCTTTCTACACGAACCGGAATATGGTTCGCATCATCGCTTACCCACACGGTCATTTTCTCACCGCCTTCAAACAAAGTTCCTTTAATTAAGAGGGGTTTGAATTTGATTGCTTTGAATTTGCCGTATTTGGTTTTAATGGTTTCCTTACCTAAATAACGGATGTACATATTGTACACTTCATTGTCGAGAAAGATAGAAAAGGGAATTTTATCGTCGGGTTTTAGGCCATTGAAGTTGATATTGCGAGCATAGTAGATGGCGCTCAAAACATCTTGGATGCAATCGGGTAGTTTATAAACACCTTGATTGGTAATAGCCGTATTGGTTACTTTATTGAAGGAAACGTTCTCGTATTTTTTATAGCCACCTTCGTACACATTTCGGATAAACTTGATTGGCTGAAGCGTTGCGGTATCAATAAAACTTTCATATTTATCACGAACCTTAAATACTTTATCGTAAAAGGGATAGGTATTGCCCTCACCTGTAAAATGATAGACCGGCTTGTTGTTTAGCATTTCGAGGTTGGTACTGAAGGTTACTTCTCCGGCGCCAAAATGAGCGCCTACTACCGCATACATTACTTTGAACGTAATTTGCTCACTGTTTTGAAAAGCAGTATTCCTCATCCCACAAAACCCTTCTCCTGCTTTTAAAGGAGAAGCCAATACAGATAAGGTTATAAAAAAAAGTGCGTATATCGATTTCATGTAATTAGAATAGCATTATAGTTGTTGAGCTTTCCGTCTCTTCTGTTGTCGGTACTTAAATCTACGAATATTCAAGAGCAATAAACTTCCCATCAAAGCAGGTATTACCAGATTGATGATCCATACTGCTAAAGAACTCGCCATAATTCCTACCAAATTCGTGCTAAACAATTGCAACACCTCAATATTTGTCTTCCACCGAATCCCTAATTCTGATAAAAAGGCGATAGAAGGAACAATGGCTAAGATCAAAAATACAACGCTTATGGCACCAAACAAGTCCACGACATTTAAAGAAACATTAAATACTTTAAAGCAAACAAAGTATTGAGCCATGAATACCAGAAAGCGGACCATGGACCATAACAAAATTCTCAACAAAGTGTTGGTTTCGAAATGATCTAACACCGCAATCTGTTCTTTGATTACGGCTTTCATGGGAAGCTTCTGCACCCAATATATCAGACGAGACAATCGGAAGAAAAGTACGCTCATGATCAATAAAGCACCTGCCGTTATATAAGCCAATAATTGAAGGAGCATGGCGGTTTGATGCCCCACTTGAATTTCAACAACGGGTTTTACGATAAAAATGCCTACAAGTCCGAATACCAAGGTCACCATTAATTGAGCCATGCTACAAACCAAGGTAAGGGAGATGGCTTTCACCCGCTGTCCTTCGTTAATATAAAGTACCCTTCCTACGTACTCTCCCATTCTATTGGGTGTGAAGAAGGCAAAGGTTGTACCCACGCAAATGGCCTTAAAGGAAGTATACCAGCTAAGGGGTTGGATACGATTGATCACGATCTGCCATTTTTTGGCCTCTATTCCCCAATTCAACAGCAATAAGACTCCTGTGAGTAGTCCCCATTTTAATTTAGCCCAACTAACCACATCCCAAATATGTTGGAGCGATTCTTCCCATTGTGGTTGCCGTTGAATTTGTTGATAAATAGAATAGCTCAGAATGCAGAAGACCGCTGGGCCAACCACATAATTGAGAAATATTTTGATATTTTTGTTTACGGTAAACAATTGATTTTCAAAATTAACTGAATTCAAAACCAAGGTGCCATCCCTTCCCAAAATAATTCTCGGAATCGACCCAGGAACCCTGGTTATGGGTTATGCCCTTATTGAAGCTTCCGGTTCAAAAGCCCGCCTTTTGAAAATGGACGTCCTTAAATTGAGTGCTAAAAAAGATCATTACGAAAGGCTTCAATCGATCCACCACTGTATTCAGGAATTGATCCAAGAACACCGCCCTCATGAAGTGGCCATCGAAGCTCCCTTCTTTGGTAAGAACGTACAAAGCATGCTAAAATTGGGTAGGGCTCAAGGAGTTGCCATTGCGGTTGCCATGAGCAAAGGGCTGCCGGTAACCGAGTATTCTCCCAAAAAAGTAAAAATGGCGGTTACCGGAAACGGAAATGCCGATAAAGACCAGGTTTGGAAAATGCTGCAACAAGTGCTTTCCATTACCAGTTCTAAAATAGCTTACCTTGATGCTTCGGATGCGCTGGCAGTAGCGGTTTGCCATCATTTTCAATTCAAATTACCCAAAACCGAAAAAACTACGGTCAAGAAAAAAGCAACGAAAAAGAAAAGCAGTTGGGAAGAGTTTGTGAAGGAGAATCCGGGGAAAGTGAGAGGATAATTATTAATTAATAATTAATAATTAAACAGCCGGGAGCAGGCTGAAATTTACGAAGCGAAGCGGAGTAAATTTTAGTCCCGCAGGCGAAGCCGTTGCGGGAAGGGAGGAAGTATGAAGAAGGAGGAGGGGCAGGAACAGGGGGAATTGGTGAATTTGGGAATGAGATCCGGGAAACGAGGAGAATACCAATGAAGAAGAAAGAACTTTGCTACTCCTTTGCGCAAGCTGCGATCTCTGCGGTGAAATAATCCACACGAAAATAAACTTCGAATGAAATACATTCTTTCCGTTTTAGTAGTACTGTTTGCAGGGCAAGTAATAGCCCAAAACACCATCGCCGACACTTATTGGAATGCCCATCAGAAATCAATCATCGACCACTACAAAACCTTTTTATCGATACCGAATGTAACCCGCGACACGCCCAACATCCGCAAGAATGCCGCTTTCATTCAACAATGGATGAAAGAATTGGGCATCGAAACAAAACTATTGGAAGGCATCACTCCCGGAGTTACACCCGCTGTTTATGGAAAAGTAACAGTACCGGGTGCTACACGCACCATCGCTTTCTATGCTCACTACGATGGACAACCTGTAAATCCCAAACAATGGGGTACCGGACTCGACCCCTTCACACCCGTATTCATTACAGCCCCTTATGAGCGCGGAGGTAAAATCATTCAACTGCCCGATACTGCCACCCGCGTTCCAGAAAATTGGAGAATCAGCGGTAGAGGCAGTGCCGACGATAAAGCCGGAGTAATGACCATCCTCCATGCCTATGCCGCATTGAAAGAGCAAAAAGCGAAACTCACCCAAAACATTGTCTTCTTTTTCGAAGGAGAAGAAGAAATGGGATCTACACATATAGGAGAAATTTTCGAACGAAATAAATCGCTTTTGAACGCCGATTTATGGGTGATCTCCGACGGACCGCGCCATGTTTCGGGTAGTAAAATGGTCGTATTTGGTGTACGTGGCGATGTGAATATGGCTCTTACTGTTTATGGACCCAAACGACCGCTGCACAGTGGCAACTATGGAAACTGGGCACCCAATCCAGCCCGCATGTTGGTAGAACTATTGGCAGGAATGAAAGATGAAAACAACCGCGTTACCATCAAAGGATTTTACGACGATGTAGTTCCACTAACAGAAACAGAAAAAAAAGCAATCGCTGCCATTCCTGATATTGAAACCACTCTGAAAAAAGACTTGGGCATTGTTCAACCTGAAGGAAACGGCGCCTCCTTTTTGGAATTGCTAAGCTTGCCAACTTTGAATATTAACGGCATCAGTAGCGGTAACACCGGAGCCATGGCTGCTAATATCATTCCTGTAAAAGCAGAAGCCGCGCTGGATTTAAGATTGGTATTAGGTAATGATCTCAACAGACAAGTGGAAAAAGTTAAAGCACATATTCGTTCTCGTGGGTATACCATATTAGATCACGATCCCAGTGATGAAGAGCGATTGAAATACGAAAAGATCATCAAAATAAGCGTGGGCGATGGATACAATGCGCAACGCACTCCCATGGATCTTCCGCTAGCACAATTTGTTATTAAAGCTGTTCAAGCCAGTTCAAAAGAACCTATTGTATTACAACCTTCCGCGGGAGGTAGTTTACCCTTGATCGTATTCGAACAAAAATTGGGCGCAAAAGTGCTCACGGTTCCGGTTGTGAATTTCGATAACAATCAACATGCTGAAAACGAAAATGTACGGATCGATTATTTGAGAGAGGGAATTGGTACGATGGTGAGTATTATGAGTGGGAATTAGGCGTTAGGCTTTAGGCATTAGGATTTATAGATTGTTAAGGATTGCCTGTTGAACTTCGAGCAGTTCCTCTTTACTAAGTTTTAGTTTTTCGCGGGTGAAGTTGAGGTCGTCGGCTGAATTGATAGGCAATAAATGCATGTGTGCGTGTGGCACTTCCAAGCCTACAACGCTGATGCCACAACGGTTGCAAGGAAAGGCCTTTTCAATAGCTTGAGCAATGGGCTTAGCAAATACTAGAAAACCACTCAGCAAATTATAATTGAGATCAAAGAATTTATCGGTTTCTACTTTGGGTACTACCAATACATGACCCTTTACTAAAGGGAAAATGTCTAAAAACGCATAGAATTGATCGTTTTCAGCAATTTTATACGATGGAATTTCTCCGGCAATTATTTTAGAAAAGATGGTCATGTTGTAATTATTAATAGCTCCGTAAAAATAAAAAAAGGAATGAAGAACCCTTCATTCCTTTTATAAAAACTGAAGACTTAATTATACCGTAATGTTTTCGATCTTAAACTTCACAATTCCCGCAGGTACTTGCACTTCGGCCACATCACCAATTACTTTTCCCAATAGTCCTTTTCCAATAGGTGAGGTCACAGAAATTTTTGAGGCTTTCAAATCGGCTTCTTTTTCGGAAACGATCTGATAGGTCAATTGTTTCTTGGTATTGAGATTGGTAACGGTCACTTTGGTAAGAATAGACACTTTGCTGGTATCTACATTCGCTTCGTCCAAAATACGAGCGGAAGCGATATCGCTTTCCATCTTTTTGATTTTGGCTTCCAGAATACCTTGTGCTTCTTTCGCAGCATCGTATTCGGCGTTTTCTTTCAAGTCTCCTTTTTCTCTCGCTTCCGCAATAGCCTTAGAAGCAGCCGGGCGATCTACCGATTTCATTCGGATCAGGTCGACTTTCATTTGCTCTAAAGTCTCTTTAGTTACATAAAGGATTCCACTCATAATGATTCAATTTTAATTCCGTAGCAATCGGGTTTGACAAAAAAAATAACAACGCCTCAGTTCTCGCTGAAGCGTTGCTATTAATATTTCAAAGGTAGGACTTTTTTTTAAATCCAAATTTTAGTACCTGTTAAATACGTATTTATAGTCGTAACTATATGATTGATAACGAGCTACGAAGCGTCTATTGCTGGTAAAATAGCTGTCATCGAACTCCCAGTGGAGCACTTGGTTGTACTGAAAGTTTACCAAATGGAGCACAAAAACCTGGTGGGTTCCGTTCTGCCAGTTACCATTTGCATCATAATAGCCACCATTTACCAATCGCAATTGCCAGCTGCCCCGCATTTGAATTTGACCGTCGTCGAAGATGGCTTCTCCATTATCATAGAAATAGAATACCCCGTTTTCATATCCGGTATAAATAGTAGTAGTATTGAACAAACGTTGCTTTTCAGCATAAGCCAAGGTCCAGGATCCCACCAACCGATCCTCGGCAGGTTGGAGAAATTTGGTACATCCTGTTAGTAATACCATTGACAAAGAAAAGAGGAGTAGATTTCTGATCATACGCTTAGGTTTAGTTGTACTAATGCCTAAAACGTACCGAAGTCTGTGAAAGAAAAGCTAATAGTTGTTAGCCCCTCAAGTTGTTGTTCTTGAAGCAATTGCGCCTTGAAAAATGTTACAGACAAACCTGAATTTAGGCCTTTCTTAACACCCCTATTTTATCTAATTTTTCAAGCACTACTTCAGCCATGCGCTGAAAGGCTTCGTGCGTATATCCGGCAATGTGAGGAGTGATATATGCATTGGGAAAAGACAAGAGTTTTTTGAACAGGTACTGTTCTTCTTCTGTGTATGTTTCCAATTTTTCATTTTCCAAAACATCGAGTGCTGCACCTGCAATGTATCCTTTTTCTAAGGCATTGATGATTCCAAGAGTATCGTGCACTTTTCCTCGCGAGGTATTGATCACAAAGGGTTTCATTTTGCACTGCTCGAAAAAGGTTTCATTGGCCATGTGCTTTGTTTCATCGGTTAGGGGAAGATGAAAGCTAATAACATCGGCATAACGCTGAATTTGGTCTACAGAAGCTTCTTTAATATAGCCGCTTCCAAATCCGAACTTGTATTTATCGTTGGCCAAAACGGTTACACCAAAAGGCTGCAAGAGTTTTGCAAACTGTGATCCGGTATTTCCAAAACCGATGATGCCAACTGTTCTTCCGCTCAACTCCACTCCCCTATTTGCATCGCGGATCCACTTCCCTTCTTTTACTTCCGCAGCTGCCTTGGGCAAATTGTTCATGATGCTTAACAGCATTCCCAATGCTTGCTCGGCAACGGCATTGCGATTGCCTTCCGGACTGCTCACACACACAATTCCTTTTTGTTCTGCAGTGGCGGTATCAATCAATTCCATACCGCTCCCCAATCGACCGATCCATTTCAATTCGTTTGCAGCGGCTAATACCGTCGCATCAATTTTCAATCGAGTGGTTACGATCAAGCCTTTCACCGTTCCAATTTGTTGCAACAACTCTTCGTATGTAATAGTGGGAGAGTAAATGGGCTGGTAACCATACTGCTCTAATTTCTCAATGAGTACGGGGTGCACTTTTGCAGTAATAATAACAGAAGGTTTCATGAACTATCTCATTTTAAAAGAAAGGGTCGCAAAATCTTGAACGCTCAATTGTTCTGCACGTTTATCAAATATTGGATCGGTGAGTTCTTGAGGTTCAAACAAACCTTTTACAGCATTGCGCAAGGTTTTGCGGCGCTGATTGAAGGCGGTTTTCACCAGTAATTTGAATTGTCGCTCCGATTTCATCGCCACTAACTCTTTTCTTGGCTTCATCAATATAACGGCACTCTTCACTTTCGGAGGTGGATTGAAGCTGTTCTCATGTACTTCAAACAAGTATTCTGTTTCGAAATACACTTGCATCAATACACTCAGTACGCCGTACACTTTGCTGCCTTCTTTGGCAACCACTCGTTGTGCCACTTCTTTCTGAAACATACCAACCACCTGCTCCACTTGCGGATACCAGTCGAGAATTTTAAAAAGAATTTGAGAAGAAATGTTATAAGGGAAGTTTCCAACTACTGAAAACGGTCCTTCAAAAGGACATTCAATATCGAGGAAACTTTGGTGAATGATCTTATCGTTTAGTACCGGATACGTATGTTTCAACCAGTCAACCTTTTCTTGATCTAATTCCACGCATTTAAAATCGATCGCAGGTATTTGAATCAAATATTTGGTAAGGGCGCCACCACCGGGTCCAACTTCCAACAATTGCTGAAAAGGCATTTTTTTAAGTGCCGCTACAATATCGAGGCAGATGTTCTCATCTTTCAGGAAGTGTTGTCCGAGTGATTTTTTGAGTGTGTATTTCATTCTTGGAGGCAAAATTAGGGTTTTGTTCGGGCAGAACATCCAATGAACGGCCTATGGTTAAGTAGTAACCTGTAAATGATCAGAATTCTGTTTTAGGAGCATCCAAATTCATCAAAAACCGGCGTTACACCAATATGAAAAAATCCATATCCATAGAATCGGTACGAAACATAGCCTTATTTATAGCCATGCTGCTCCTTTTGGCTCGCAGCTAGGCAGAAACCCGCAAATTATCGTACCTTAGTAGTTAAGTTATACACTACTATGCAGGCGCCCGCTCACAAACCCCTTATCGGCATTACTATTGGAGACCTCAACGGCATTGGTATCGAATTGATATTAAAGACCTTCTCCGACAACCGAATTTTGGAACTCTGCACTCCGGTGATCTTTGGATCAAGCAAAGCGATCAATTTCTACCGAAAAATGCTGCCGGATGTTAATTTCAACTTCCAAATTATAAAAGACTTTACTCGTGTTAACCCCAAGCAAATTGCCATTTTTAATTGCTGGGAAGACGAAGTTGCGATCACCCCCGGTCAGTTGACTGATATTGGTGGTCAATACGCTGTAAAATCATTAGTAGCTTGCTCGGAAGCCCTGAAAGCCGGTCATATACAAGGTATGGTAACCGCTCCTATTCATAAGAAGAATACGCAATCGGAGGAGTTTCCTTATACGGGTCATACGCCATTTCTAAAAGCCTATTTCGGTGCGCAAGATGTGTTGATGTTAATGGTGGCTGAAAACATGCGTGTAGCTTTAGTAAGTGAGCATGTTCCCGTTCAAGATGCAGCGAAAGAAGTAACAAAAGAGAAAATAGCTTCAAAACTAAAATTGTTGCAACAGTCTTTGATCAAAGACTTCGGCATCGATAAACCTAAAATTGCGGTATTGGGGTTGAACCCACACGCCGGAGATGAAGGCTTGATTGGAAAAGAGGAAGAAACAATTATTAGACCGGCTGTTAAAGATGCGAAACATCAAAACATGATTGTGATGGGACCTTACAGCGCAGATGCCTTCTTTGCAAGAGGTTATCATGAAAAGTTTGATGGTGTATTAGCGATGTATCACGATCAAGGATTGATTCCTTTCAAGAGCCTTGCTTCAGGAGATGGCGTGAACTACACCGCGGGCTTATCGGTAGTGCGTACTTCGCCCGATCATGGAACTGCCTTTGATATTGCAGGCAAGAATAAAGCCGACTCGAACTCATTCTTAATGGCCATTTACCAATGCATCGATATCATCAATTTCCGAAATGGGTATGCGGATAACCGCAGAAACCCCATGCGAAAATTAACCAGACAGATTTTGGCGAATGCAGTGGATGAGAAATTGGAGGAGTGAATTATTAATTAATAATTAAAAATTAATGATTAATAATGAAATACAAGGATGAGGATGAAAAGAAGGGAAATAGATAAGAACATACTCAAAATAAAAAAGGACTGATTGCTCAGTCCTTTTTGTTTTCTTATGATTGACCGTTAATAAGACATTATTGTTTCACCATGGCCTCGTGGAGGTTCACGGTAGTACCTTTCACTACTAAGTGGTAGGTACCGGCATTGAGTGCGCCGAGGTGATCGAGGTTCATATAGTTGGTACCTTTCTTCAAGATCACTACTTCACTTTTTACCACTGCTCCGGCAGCATTGAACAATTGAACAGCTACTTTCTCTTCTACATCAGATTGATACATCATATCAATTTTAGAAGTGAAAAGGGTATTCGTGAGCAATTGATTTGCCTTAGGAGAAACACCAAAATTCACAGCAATAATTGAGCTGTACTTCACTATTCCATTATCATCTACCATACGCAAACGATAATAGTTCACGCCGGAATTAGGATAAGCGTCTGCATGTTGATATTCCCCTTTTCCATTTCTCACAACTTGACTGAGGGTTCCTATTCGAGTAAAGTTTCTTCCATCAACACTTTTTTCAATGTCGAAATATTTGAAATTAGGATCGCAGAATGCATCCCAATACAAGTTTACTTTTTCTTGACTCTTAGCAGCCGAGAAGTTCATCAATTGGCAACCCAATGCACTGAGCGTTGTGACTACAGGTCCAAACTCCGATGTAGCCCCCGCAAGAGTAGCGGTAGATGTGAGTCTATTGGTAGCCGGATTGATGGTAGTTACCACAGCGTTATTAAAATGAAAAGCGAATAAGTTTACGTTTGAAACTGCAATATTCCCATCAACATTATAAGAACCGGTACCGGTTTTAAGATCATCGCTTGAACCTTCTACAGCAGTTCCGATATAGGTTTGTCCTTCTCCGTAGTTCAACGTTAAACCAAATTGATTCACACCACCGTCGGAGATAAAGAATTCTACAGTAGCACCGCCGGGAGCTTTCCCATAAATAATGATGTCATTGGCCGTATACTTTTTCACCGAATCAATGATTGGGAAATTTTGAATGTTATTGGTGCCTGCGTCGCCGTCACCATTGTCGTTTACTGAAACAGTGGTGGGACCGCTGGTTGTATTAAAGTTTAAATCAATTCCTAAGCCTGTGTTGTTATAAATTGAATTCTGAGAAAAAGTGGCTGTACTCAATACCGCACCACTACCTGAATTGGTACTGGCGACAATACCACTGCCTCTGTTGTTATAAATTCTATTTTCAGCAAAATGATTATAGATATTGGGTCTAACCGTTACTCCGGTAGTAACCACACTTGACCTATCAGTCCAAATGCCGGCAATAAAGTTTGTGCCGGTATTATTGAAAATCACATTTTTTCGAACGGTATCGTATTGCGAACAGGCCGCTACACGGATTCCAACGTTTGGAGGAGCACCGGTAGTCATTAGCATTCCGGTAATGGTATTATTGTCAACAACAATACTATCGGCATTCCATCCGATATCGATGCCCACTTGTTCTACGTTGTTGATGTAGTTGTATTGTAACATCAAACGATTACAATGCATGGTATTGATTCCGTCACCGGCTTTTGTTGTAGTTGCACCACTATTGGTTCCAATGGTGATCATTTGATTCGCAATCACATCCCAACCTCTATTGGGCAGATTCACACCTGAAGGGCCTGCCGTTGTAATATCATTCGCACCATTAAAATGCACTGCATATGTACCACAGTAAGCGAATAAGTTATTGCTAACATTTCCCTCAAAGTTATTTCCTCCGCATAGAAATCCATTTCCCAGCGTACGTCTTGCGGCTACCGGCAAAGCACCTCTTGGAGTACAAGAAATAAAACAATTATTGATATCAACATTTGAAGTACGAACCGTTGCAGAACGAAGCACCATGATGTCAGCGTGTGCTGAGGCAAGAGAGCCGTCTGAATTGGTGTTTCCAAAACCGGAAATTGCAATTCCGCGAATTGTTACATCAGTAGTATTTATCGTAAATCCATTTCCGGCGGTTCCTGAATTGGTGCCAGGAAGGGCATAGGTACGAGTGATATAAACATCCGGATAGTTGATACTCGGTTGTAAATAACCGTCTACGCCTACTGTTTGTCCGGCCCAAGATCCCAGATTCGTATTGGTTTGGGTGAACCCATCAATTAAAACCGGCCCCGTAATAACGGGCAATGCAGAGGTCAACACAATGGTTGCCCATGAGTTACCGGCTCCGTCGTTTTCAAAAAGATTACCGCCCCCGGTTGCAATACTGAATCGAATAATATCGGCGCCGGCATTTGCATTCGCATCAGTAATTGCTTGACGCAATGAACCTGCACCTGAACTAAGCGTATTTGTGACTGTATAGGTAGCAGCTGAACTAGATTCTATGAACCCAGCTAGCGCCAGTAGCGCAAAGAGCTTTTTGAGGTTAGGAAAATGGATCGTTTTCATTTTAGATAGGATTGAAAGGTTGGTTATAGAACTATTGTTTTATTATTTGTTGGATTAGTAAAACTTCATTCTTTTGATTTCTAACTTTTACAAAGTATTGTTGTGCCGGCAGCGAAGTGATATCCATCGTCAATTTTTGAGTACCAATGGTAGAATTGATGAGTTGTTGCTTCAACATTCTTCCATAAGAATCGATTACTTCTACCGACAATTTCTCTGCTTCGTTGTTTTCAATGGTGATAAAGATGTTGGAAGTAGCTAGTGTTGGAGCAACAGTTATCTTCTTCTCTTTCGCATTTAATAATTGAACAATATTGCTGTACACTATATTACCGCCTTTGTCTACTTGTTTCAATCGATAGTAATTGGTACCATTCACCGGGTTCGCATCAACAAATGATCTAGTATCTACTACTGTGATCTTTGAAAGAACCGTAAAGTTTCTTCCGTCTGCAGAGCGCTCTAATTCAAAATAATCGTGTGACGCGTCGGTAACTGCATCCCAAGAAAGTTCATTCCCCAGTTGGGTTACTTTACCGTAGAATCCGTTGATATATGCAGGAAGCGTAGTTAAAGTGCTTTTTGTAACCGTTAGTTCATCGATGTAAAAACCGTCGGCTTGAACAGATGCATTGGATGCGAAACTGAATTGAATCTGTACGTTACTAGCACCCAAGTGCTGAGATAAATTGATGCGCTCACGTACCCAATAGTCTTGACGGCCCGTAAATCCTGGTTGATTTCCCATATTTAGCGCATTCTCTGTAACAGTATTAATTCCAGACAAGTTCACATAAGTTCCTCCTGTTGCTGTGGATCGAGCTGCTACGCGCAATCGATCGTAACCATTTTCCGCATTGTATCGAATCCAGAAACTCAAATAAGCTGCCGTTGAACTCGACAAATCAATTGTTACGGAGGTAAGCGTACTAGAGGCACTATTCGCATAGTTACCTGCGGGCGATTCCGTTACGGATCTAGCACCTGCATATGTTGAAGTAGTTGAAAAACCCCATGTGCCTGTGGCAGTCCACTTTCCTGTAAATGAACCCGCATCCATATTATCACTGAATACATTAATGGCGTTATAGAGATAACTTACTGTATCAAGAATAGTAGTTCCACCTGTTTCAATTTTATAAATCCACTTTACAATGTTTCCATTGGAAATAGATGGTTTTATGTTTACTGCGATACTTCTTTGAACTGTGTCGAGATAGTTCGGTAGAGAACTGATGGTAACCGGGCTTCCTACAGACTGTACGTTAACCAAGGGTAAAACAGTTACTCTTACTGAAGAATCCAAATTCCCCAATCTTCTAACAGTGAATTGTGCTTGAGTGGATAAAGATGCTAGGTTTACAGCAGTTCTATCTTCTAGTTTTGCATAAGAACCGGCGATCAAGGCAGCTTGCAAGTTGCCAAAGAAAGCTTCTTTACAAAATGGAATGATGGTACTTGAGGCGGGCCAGAATGTAGTTATACCTAGTCCTATCTCAGGGCTAAAGCAAGGTACGCTACCAATGTTTGGAATATCACCAATAAAGAACCAATCGTCAGATGAACCATTTGCTTCATACCCTACGGTTTGCAGCGGTGTACCCACTTCGTAGAAATTGTACTTACACATTTGATTACCCGATGTTGCAGCGTAAGTAGCCTGTGCAGCAGTTAAGGTTCTTGTTGGAGATGAATATGAGTTGATCCAGTAGCCACCATATGAGTGGTGATTGATCATTAATGTAAATCTTCTCGTTCTCGCATAGTTTCTTAATACCTGTGTTTCTACTTCCGAAAAAGCAGAAGGTCCGCGATAGTTATCAGCAGAGTTGGTACCGGAAGAGCCAGTATTGTTTAAACCGAAGTCAACTCCATAGTTTCTGTTCAAATCGGTACCAGGATTGGCAGTAGTACCATAGGGTCCCATGTTCTTTCTATGCAAACCACCACCGGAAGGGGAGTTTACTCGGTTGCGTTCATATCCATCAGGATTCATACAAGGGATGAAGAATTGTTCTCTACTGTCTACTAGCTCTTTAATGCGAGGATTGCTTGAATAGTTTTCAAGCAAATACTGCATGTAAAAAATAAGATTCTCCATACCCAATGGCTCACGAGCGTGGTGCATACCTGTAAACAAAATTTCAGGTTCTGCCTCGTCGGTATTTACATTGTCTGAAATTTTCACTGAAACCAAGGGGCGTCCTTGAGTGGTATACCCTATTGTATCCAAGCGTACCAGTGAAGGGTAATTCATCTTCATACTATCGATCTCTTTTCTCATCTCGTCCCATGTATGATAACCGCCCATTGTACCCGGAGTAAAGGCAGTAGGGGTAGTAATTTTCGAGCTCATGTTTTGACTAGGAGCATCGAAAAAAGAAAGCTTGGTTCTTGAAGGGCCAAAACTTGCGGGCTCTTCACTTTTATAGAAATCGGTGATATTGCTTCTCTTTAGAAAGGCTGCTTCCGCATCCGACTCCGTTACAACGAATTTGAAGGGCAAGCGTCTTAAAACAACAAGGTCTGCCTCACTGAGGGTGGTATTAATAGTTCCTTCTTCTTTATTGTAGGAAAAATGGTCGAACTCCATTCCTGCTTGTTGGAGCGTTCGAATGTCTTCACGTGAAGCGTAAATTTTTACTTCACTGTATTTCATCCGTTGAGCTTGGGCGCTCATCGGTGCAATTTGAACGAAGCTGAGGAGCATAGCCACAGCTAAGAACTTGTTTCTTAATGCCTTAAGCGTAAAAATGCCTTTCATTGGTTAGGATATTTGTTTTATCAGGGATCTTGGATTGACTACAAAATATAAGTTAACGCTTAATAATCATAAATATTTTCCCTGATTTCGATAAATGGTTTCATTTAGTCGATTTTTGGTAAACCTGTAGAGAGGGTAAGTGGTTGATTGTAAAGAGGAAAGGAGAATTAAGAATGAAGAATTAAGAATGGAACAGCCTGGGGGAATTAATAATTAATAATGGAACAGCCGAAATATAGGAACGAGGAGAAGAGGAAACGAGGAACGAGGAAGTACTGAGAAAGAAAAGGAAGATGAACAGGGGGAATTAATTAAGAATGAATAATTAACAATTAATAATGGAACAGCCGAAATACAGGAGGGAGGATGGAGGCTGGTTTTGCGTATCTAAAGCAGTCGAGTCTATCCCGTGAGGAACGATACGGGACAGGCGAAGCCGTTGCGGGAAGGGAGGAAATACACACAAACTGCCAGCGCTGCAGTACCGTAGCGAACGCTGCGCCGCCGCGGTGAAATAAAAATCTATGCGACAGCTCTGCGCTCTTGGCGTTCTCCGCGGTGAATCCTAAGGCCCAAAGCCTAATAAGGAAGAAAAAATAACTTTACCACAAAAAAAGGGATTCCAAAGAACCCCCATTATTCATTATTTAACACGTACTTATTAATTAAAGACCGCATCTTTAATCCCTTTATTTATGGAATAAGTGGTATAAGTAATAGTCACCCTTCCCTTGGTATTTTCAGATGGAGCGGGTTTGGTTTTTTTGATACCGGGGTCATAATCGAACGCGATCCCCTTAGGAAGCTTGTAATCTTTAGTGTCAAAAATAAACACCACTTTATCGGGCAATCCCCAATCGGAATACTTTCCATAACTGAACTCCATTTCATAACTGCCATTGTCTTTGGTAGTAGTAATGGCTTTCACAATCAACAGCTCCTTTTCATTAATATATAAGGTAGAAGCCACCACATCGGTTTTTTCATCTAATGGAATCAATTTCAAAATAGTAACGGTGGCACCATTAAAAGTAGTAGAACCTGCAGCCACTGCGGCAAAGCGATCGCCCGCAAAAAGTCCACTCAGGTTTACACTCATGCCTCCTTTCGGAGTCACTGCAATCCCATCTTGCTTTTTTATTTTGAACTTATCCGGATTTTTGTAATACACCAAGATATCAGAAGGCGGCACTTTCATGAAACTTACTTCTGTTACCATATTAGCCTTCGCTTCATAGTCTTTTACTTTCGCTAATTTGGCTTTTACTTTTTGAGCCAATGCATTGGCATCCTGCGCCTTAGCCACAATGCTCGATAATACAACGATCACCAATAATAATCTCTTCATATCATTAAAAACAACAAAGCGTTGGAAATTGTTCTCATTCTAAAATGAATCTGCGTCTTGATACGCTTTAATAAGCGCCAATTCACCCTCTTTTCCGGCTGCAGCGTTTCCGTGTTCCATCCCCATTACTCCACGATATCCCTTATTATAGATATGTTTGAAGATATTACGGTAGTTCATTTCACCCGTGCCCGGTTCGTTTCTACCCGGATTGTCACCAATTTGGAAATACCCAATTTCATCCCAACACTTTGTAATATTGGCGATGATGTTTCCTTCATTGCGTTGCATATGATACATATCAAATAATATCTTACAAGCCGGACTGTTCACAGCTTTGCAAATCATGTAAGTTTGGTCGGAGTGGCGGAGAAACAAATCCGGATTGTCACTTAACGGTTCCAATACCATCACCAAATTATTTTTAGCTAGAATTTCAGCGCCTATTCTTAGGGCTTTGATCACATTTGCCGTTTGCATATCAAAACTCAAACTACGATCGTAATTGCCCGGCACAACCGTCATATGTGTTGCGTTTACTCTTTTGGCAACTTCTACAGCTTCGTTACAGTCTTTCACCATCCGATCAATGAATTCTTGTTTTCCGGTAGTTAAACTCATTTTCCAATGCCAACTGTCGGAAGTAATTACAAACACTCCCATGGTCATTCCATATTTCGCCAAGGCCTCTCCTATCTTCTTTTGCTCATCAACCGAACGCGACATCATGCCATTGTCTTCAATACTTCTAAAGCCTTGTTCACTGGCAAATTTTATTTGATCAATAAAGTTATTGCCGGCAGTATTTCGGAACATTCCTTCATGAATTCCATAGTTGTGCTTGAATTTAAATGGTGCAGCTTCGACTGGTGCATTAGATGCCTTCAAAGAAGAACCAATTACAGTTGCTCCACCCGCAAGAAGTCCTTGTTTCATGAAATGACGACGTTCCATAGTAAATTATTTAAAAACTAAATTAAACCCTTTTTAGAGATCACCACTCAATTTAAGCAAACGTTTCCCTTAATTTTCTGAATTTAGGGCCAACGGTCACAAAACAGTGCCAATATTCCTTAATTTTCCGTTATGAAGAATTGGCTTATTGTACGTGTAATTTTTACACTTCTTTTTATTGGTTTTTGGGTATTAGAAATTGCAGCACAATCAACCGACTCGAGCAGAGCAGCTTATACGCTGCAAATTCCCGGATCGTTGATAAGTTTCAAGATGGTTCCTATCAGTGGCGGTAGTTTCACCATGGGTAGTGTAGAAACTGAGAAAGGAAGAAGAGCAGATGAGGGACCTCAGCACACAGTAACAATTGCCCCTTTTTGGATGGAAGAGCATGAAGTTACTTACGATGAATTTCTCTTATTCTTTAATGATGAACAAGTGAGTAGAAACTCACAGGTAGATGCCGTTACTCGGCCTACTCCACAATACATTGATTTAAGTTGGGGAATGGGAAAACAAGGTGGTTTTCCGGTGAATAGCATGAGTCAGCACACGGCAATGATGTATTGCAGATGGTTGTACTTGAAAACAGGTCAGTTTTATCGATTGCCAACTGAAGCTGAATGGGAATATGCCTGCAGAGCCGGCTCCACCACAACTTATTTTTTTGGTAACGATGAGGCACAACTGAAAGATTATGCTTGGTTTGCTTTGAACAGCAAAAACAAATATCAAAAGGTAATGCAAAAAAAACCCAACGCATGGGGCTTGTACGACATGTTGGGAAATGTGGCCGAATGGACCCTCGATGGTTACAATGAAAGTTTTTATGCGACGGACAATGCGAAGAAAGAAAATGCCCTAGCTATACCTACTACCCAATACCCAAGAGTGGTTAGAGGTGGTGGCTATTTGGATCCGGCTGACGCATTGCGTTCTGCTGCCAGAACCAAATCGGAAGCGCGCTGGAACAGAAGAGATCCACAAATTCCAAAAAGCAAATGGTGGCTCACCGATGGCATGAGTGTTGGGTTTAGAGTAGTGCGCCCTGCAGGAAATTTTACAAAAGAAGAAATTGAAAAGTTTTACAACGACTTTTTAGGAACTAAAGAAGAAGAACAATAAACAACCAACTATTTCAAAACACACCCAAACAATTGCATATGAATAAACATTCACGCCGCGATTTTGTGAAACAAACATCGTTTTTGGCCGGAGGCATTTTTTCTGCCCCACTCATTGCCGGAGCTACCAACTATCATTCAGGAGCTGCCGGTACAATCAAGATTGCCGTTGTAGGTTGCGGCGGTAGAGGAACCGGTGCTACCTTACAGGCATTAGTTGCTCGTCCGGAAGTTACGCTGGTAGCGATGGCCGATGCATTTCGCGATCGACTCGATAGCTGCTACAAAACGTTGATGAGTGAAGATGCCTCCGATTCAAAAGGAAACAAAGTTGACCTTAAACCCAAGATTCAAGTTCCGGAAGAAAACAAATTCACCGGATTTGATGCTTATAAAAAAGCCATTGCGTTGGCCGATGTAGTTATTTTAACCACCCCTCCCGGTTTCCGCCCTATTCATTTTGAAGAAGCGATCTCTCAAGGCAAACATGTATTCATGGAGAAGCCAGTGGCTACCGACCCTGCCGGTGTTCAAAAAGTATTGGCAGCGGCTGCCATCGCTAAAGAGAAAAAATTGAATGTGGTGGTAGGTCTTCAACGCCATTATCAAAACAGCTATCGTGAATTGTTCAAGCGTAAGGATATGATCGGCGACATCGTTTCTGCTCAAGCATGGTGGGACAACGATGGTGTTTGGGTCAACAAACGCAAGTACCAACAAACTGAAATGGAATACCAAATGCGCAACTGGTACTATTTCAATTGGCTTTGTGGTGATCATATTACGGAACAACACATTCACAATATTGATGTGATCAACTGGTTCAAAGGTGGCTATCCGGTGAAAGCGCAAGGTATTGGTGGACGTCAGGTGAGAAAAGGCAAAGAATACGGAGAGATCTTCGATCACCATTATGTTGAATTTCATTATGCCGATGGCTCAATTTTGAACAGTCAGTGCCGCCACATTCCGGGCACTATGAGTAAAGTAGACGAATTGCTAGTGGGAACCAAGGGTAAAATTTTTGCAGGAGCCGCAAACATCGTTGACTATAAAGGCAAAGTATTGTATCAATACGACACCAAACTAGAAAACAATCCATACCAAACCGAACATGATGAATTATTCGATGCCATTGTGAAAGGTGAATACAAATTTGCTGATGCAGAAAACGGTGCAAAGAGTACCATGACTTCAATTTTGGGAAGAATGGCAACTTATTCCGGTCAGGTAATTGAATGGGACAAAGCGATCAATAGCGGGCTGTCGATTCAACCAAAAGTGTACGATTGGAATGCTGCGCCTCCTACACTGCCTAATGAGGATGGATTCTATCCGGTGGCGGTTCCGGGGAAGACAACGTATTAGTGGCGTGAGTTGTGCAGCTTCGCGGCACAAGGAATCTCAAAGGCAAAGAAGGGAAAGGAGTTACGCAAAGTTTTCCTATTCGTAGTTGCCGAGTGTTTAGAGGAAAGTCCGTTATAGTAGAGGTTATTAACCACAGATCACGCAGATTATACAGATTACCACAGATTAGAGGCTGTAAGATGATACACTCTGGTCTGTGGTATTTTTTTTGAACCGAAGCGGTGGTTCAAAGAATTCATTCAATTAACCAATTCTCAAACCATCACATCTTCAAATTACCTGTTCTCATCCTCCCTCTTGTATTTCGGTTGTTCCATTATTAATTATTAATTATTCATTCTTAATTAATTCCCCCTGTTCTTCTTCCTGTTCTTTCTTGATCTACCCGGCTGTTCCATTATTAATTATTACTTATTAATTATTAATTGCCCCCTCCTCGCTTCTTAAGACAAAATGTCCTTCTTCTTAAACACCCACCAAGAAGCTCCCAACAAAACGAGAATATAAACAACCAATACTTTTGCTGAATATCCGATGGTGGCATAATCGATGGGGTTATCAAAGTATCCTTTCCAACCTAACATTTGAGAGGTAAAAAGATAAGGCTTCATTAAATTAAACAGCGGTATGTCCATTGTAGAGAGAATAGTTGCTACAATAACAACGCTCATAGTGGTTGCGATTGGGCCCAATGAATTCTCCGCGAACAATGAGAGAAAGAAAGAGATGGTAGCTACCGTGATCATGGCCAGTGAGGCAAATCCGAATGATAAAAAATACCTCCACAAAATATCATTCGACTTTATTTGTACAATCTGTTCACTTTGAAAAATGAGCATATCTCCTTTTCCAAAAAACACGAGCGAAAGCAATAAAGCCAAAAAGGCCATCCAAAGAAGAAGAGCGATGGTATACGTAACAGTAGCCAAATACTTTCCTAAGAGCAAAGAAGTTCTGCTTATGGGTTTGGTGGCAATCAAACGCAGGGTTCCCATGGCAGCTTCACCCGCAAACATATCACCGCCTACCATGGCTATTAGCAGTGGAACGTGAATCAAAAGCGTTTGAAGCACAATGTAACAGATTAAATATCCATTCATCACCTTTCCTTCTACATTAAACGTGTTCTTGATGCTTTGCAACATGAAACTCACATAGGTTTCTCCATCTACATACAATGCCAATTGAATCAACATCACAATAGCTGCAATGGCACCGAATGAAATATAGGTGCGAGGGCGCATGAATATTTTATACAACTCAATTCGTAAAACGGTCAACATGTTGATTAGCGCTTGTAAGTGATAAGAAATAATCTTCTAGTGAATACTTTGGTTGAAGAGAAATCAATCGGCCACCTTCATTAATTATGAAAGAAGAGAAGCCGGGGATCTGATTTTTATCTATCTGAAGTACGAATCCTGTACCGGTTACTTCTGTGATGTTTTCTGCCCATATAGAAGACTGCAATACAGTTAGCATTTCAGCAGGATTCTCCAGCTCCACATTAACAATCATCTTTGAAGGATCGAACAATTCTTTCACAGCGCCTTCCACTACTTTCTTTCCTTTGTCAATGATGATCATCCGATCGGCGATCAACTCAATTTCACTTAGCAAGTGAGAAGAAACCAAAATGGTTTTGCCTTCTTTCTTACAAAGCTTCAGAATCAAGTTTCTGATATCGGCAATCCCTTGAGGATCCAAACCATTGGTTGGTTCGTCGAGAATAATAAGATCAGGATTGTGAATGAGGGCTACCGCTAAACCGAGGCGTTGTTTCATGCCCTGAGAAAAAGTGCGGACTTTGCTATGCGCTCTTTTCTCCAAACCAACCTGAGTAAGTTGGTACATAAGCTGATCTTGGTCGGGTTTCAACCCGCTGAGTCGGGCAAAAAGGCGTAGGTTTTCGTAAGCGGTTAGGTATTTATAGAGGTCGGGGCGTTCAATAACGGCGCCAATTTTGGAAAGAATTTCTGAGCGATTGGTTTCCAATGATTTGCCAAAAATCTCGATACTGCCTGAACTGGGTTTGATGAGTGACAAAAGCATTCGAATGGTAGTAGATTTTCCGGCGCCGTTTTGGCCCAGAAAACCGTGAATTTCACCGGGATATACTTCGAAAGAAAGGCCGTCTACCGCCCTCAATTCCTTGTATTCCTTGGTAAGATTCGTAACTTTTATGACCGGATTCTCCATATGCATCTGCAAAGACAAAATATATTACAAAAGGTTTGAAATCTAAAAAACTGCCTATGAGTTAGTTAGCTCAAGGTAGGCATAAAATTAAGTGGATGCACTTGCAAATACTAAAAACGGCTACTATATTTGTTGCACTACAAACATCCTAAGAGAATTCCGTTTCAGATTCTCCAATTTCCTTTCTCTAATTTCTAGTTTATTTATTGTGTTCCAATAACTATGTACCACACAGTACAAGTCATTAGTTTTTTCCAGATATACCGTCCAACCTACGAAATGCCCCAATGGTGGATTACCTCCCACCGCAGTGCTTAACTTTTATTCATTCTGAAACCTGACAAAAATGAAACGCATTATCGCTGTATGGGCATTATTGGCTTTTGCTAACGCGAAAGCTCAGACGATTGAAAATTTTAACACCAAACCGGGTGTTTCAACCAATCAAGTTCGTTCTTATCTTCAAACCAATTGCTGGGTAATTGCCGACTTCGATGTAAATCGGAATGGCTGGACTCCAACAATGGAAGGAAATGGTGCGATGGTATCATCGGCACTAGGAAATGGACATCCAAACAGTGGTATTTTTACCCCCGTTTTAAATATCAATGGATCCTTAACCGTAACTTTCTTGTATCAGTTTAGTGAAGCTTTGGCGGCAAATGCCAGCAGAAAGCTTTCACTTCTACTGGTAAATGCTGAACACCAAACCGAACAAGTATTGGACGAGATCAGCTTTACCAAAGTAACACCTAATTCAACTTACACCTACGAACACAGCTTTAGCAATTTAAAGAACGGTGCATACAAACTTTGTGTGAAGTATAGTGGTGTAGGTGGTGCTACTAAAGTTGCCATCGACCAACTGCAATTCTCAGCTCCCTATTTTTACAACAATGGTTGCAACGAAGCACCGGTAGCGTCAAACGAAACGATCACAGGTATGCCCGATAGAACCGCAACCGGTTCCTTGATGGCCACTGATAAAAATGCTCAAGACCAAAAGTTGAGTTACTACATTATAGGCAATTCTCCTGATGGCGAAGTTAAAATTACAGCCGATAACCAATTCAGCTTTGTTCCTAAACCTGATTTCAAAGGCAATAGTACAAAATTCACCTACCAAGCTTGCGATAATGGTGCAGGCGCACTTTGCTCAAATCAAGCAACGGTTACACTTCAGTTTCCAGCCGGAACATCGAATGGTTTCGCTTTGGCAAACTTGAAAGGCAATTATGAATCAGCAGGTGATGTGGTATTGGATTGGAACAGTATTGCAGAAGTTTCTGGTGATCGCTACGAAATAGAACGCAGCACCGATGGAAAGAAATGGAGCACTGTTGGTAGTTTGAAAGCTGCCGGTAGATCTTCACAGTTAAAGTCTTACCGCTTTTCCGACCATGTCGGTTCTTATACTGCAAAAAGAAAAGATTTGTTCTACCGACTGAAAGCAGTGAACACAGGCGGAGAAGCTTGGACCAGTAAGATTCTTGTAGTTCGTGTATACAACTCTACATTTACTCAAATGATCAGTGTGGCACCAGATGTAGCTAAAAACGATATCACCGCCACTGTTCAATTGAATGAACCAGCTATCATTGTAATGAAAGTAGTAGACAATGCCGGAAGTGAAATCATGCGCAAGTCTATTAAAGCGAACGGTGGGTCTAATACTTTGGCAATGGAAGGAACCAATAACCTTGGCAAAGGAAACTACACATTCGAAGTAATTGTAAACAGCACCGAGAGAATGTCGGTAGCACTTATCAAAGAATAAGAGATAATTGATAATTAATAATTATTAATTAAGAATTAATAATGGTGGGCATGCCTCATGGTATTGAAATGTAACCACGGTAGAACATTTGTACCACTCACTGTTTCAACTATTTGGATAACAATTTTTTTGTTAGGTTTATCAGAGGTAAAGAAGTACCCGGAGAGATCCGGGGCTTTTTTTTTGATCAGGATTTACAGGATTAAAGGATTTACGGGATTGTGATTTTAATGGATCGATAAGATAAACCTATTATTGGTGAGGAATGGTTGAAAGGATTGAGAAATCGACGCTGTAGGCGTCGAACATCAGTAGCAATTGATCAGGATTCACAAGATTAAAGGATTTACAGGATTATGATTTTAGTGGATAGGTTAGATGGATGCCTGTTTGATAAAAAATGGATGTTATGATGATCGGGCAATCGACGCTGTAGGCATCGAACATCAGTAGCAACACGATCCTGTAGGGGTCGAACCTTAGTAGAATTGAAGCCTTGTTTCAATCTTATTTACCTAAATAAGATTGGAGGTTGGCGACGTATATTTCAAAGGCTTTGATACCTTCGGGAGTGATTTTGCAGATGGTTTGAGGATAGTTGTCTTTGAATTGTTTCACCACATCAATGTAACCGGCATCTTTCAACTTATTGATTTGAACGCTTAAGTTACCTGCTGTAGCACCTGTTTTCTCTTTGATAAACGTGAATTCTGCTTCTTTCAGTCCAATTAATAGAGAAACCACTGCCAAGCGGAGTTGAGAATGTAATATGGGATCAAGATCCTTAAACATTTTTAATGCCTGCCTTTTGTTCTAAATACATTTTCCGAAGCTTAATTCCGGGAATCAACCAAGCCAACATAGCTGCTGCAGCCATTAAAAGGAAGTCGGTTGCTAAAGGCGTAAAAATCGCAACAATAGCGGCTACCCAGCAAAAGATTCCTCCAATCATCATCAACTTAAATTTCCTTACAAAAGCCGTTACCAAGGTGGGTAATCCGTACATAAACAAAAGCAAGGCAGCGCCATAGCTCCACAACTCAAACTCAGGAGCTTTGCCTCCCAAGGAGCGGTATTCTTTCAAGATGGGATACAACTCGTTCGATAAACTTGCTAAAGTGAAATTGATAAAGAAAACGCCAAACGCAAATGCGATCCAGACGTAATCAATTGATTGATCAACCCAAGACTTAGTAGCTTTTGCCTTTTTTTCTCGAATGGAAAGCCAGATTTGCGGTATCAGTCCTAGTATTGGTAAGATCCAGATGTCAAATGGAAATCTGAAACTGGTAGTAATTTGGATGTATTGTGCTATGGAGCAAAATGTAATGATGGAGCCCCAGATTATTGGGCCCAAACCGGATTCTACAAAATTGTTCTTTGCAGTGGAGATCATCTTAGCGATGAGCTCCATACTTTCCTTTTCAGATAATGGCTTTTCTTCCATAATCAATGTTGTTCTTTATATCTTTTTTTAAGAAAATAACCGGGAACAATCCAGGCAATGATTACCGCTAATCCAAGAAGTATCATGTGGTAGTCTGGAGAAACCCAATTTGAAATAACACTTAGCAACCAACAGCATACGCCTCCAATGGCAAGTGGTTTTACTTTCAATATAATTCCACTTAGAAATGTAGGAATCCCATACAAAGCCAATAAAATAGGTGCGTACATTCTATAAAAATGACCTACATCGTTTGTGCTACCAATTGCCAAGAACGACAAAAACATGGTTACAATAAAGCCCAACCAAACATACCCTACAATACTATCGGCATAGGTCTTTACTTTTTCATGTTTCCTGCGTTTGAACAAATAATAGAACTGATAGATAGCTGCAACCCAAGTTAGTCCCCAAATATAATAGTAGTGAGGCGTGTGAAGAATGTGTTGTAACACAAACTGCCCAATCGAGCAAATCAAGATAACCCAGCCCCAGAACAGGTACAAATGCCCATTCTCACTAAATTGGTTACGCGCCTTCTGGATCATTTCTTGAATGATCTGCAGGCTTTCGGTTCCACTGAGCGGTTCTTGTTCCATATTAATGATTATAAGTCGACAAATATAAAGAGGTCCCGGCCGTTTTGACCGGGACATATGCACATTATTTCAACTGTGATAAGAAATACATTACTTGCCCTTTTCCCCAGTTAGGATGCAGTGAAGAAGCAGGCTTGAACGACTCAAATTTCTTTTGAGCACTCAAAAACAATTCTTTTGCCTCTACTTTACTTCCGCCAAACTGTTCCGGAGTATAAAATTTATCTTGTGCTTCGAGAATGTCTACTCTCGGATTGTTGGCATCTAAGGCTCTTGCTTTGGCCAACGCTTCCGCCGCAATAGGACCCTGGGTTTGATAGCGGGTCATTGGATCTGCCGACATTCTTAAAGTGGCTATCATCTTCTTCACACAAAACAACTCCGAATTAGCTTGTGTAAGTGCCATGGCTTTGTTCAACATGGCATCTGCCAAATCTGCTTCCACATCCATCTTTGCAGGATCTTGACCCATTGCGGTATAACCGATCATTACATGACAATAAGCAGCATAGTAATATGGCAACCACTGTGTTTTTTCCGCATCAGCTATGCGTTGAAAAGTATTGGCGAGGTCTTGATAACCACCGGCAGAGCGCGTGGTATCCAAGGCACCAATATTGGCTAACATGGCTTTTTCATAACGCTCCGATTGAGCAGAAGCGGTAGATATCAAAACGGTAAGGCTTAAAAAGAGAAGAAACTGTTTCATGATTATTTGTTTTTATTTTTTATAGAATTAAAGTCCATTATTGATTACTTCGTCTGATCGGTCAACACCAATACTGATAAATGCTCCAACAAATACAAACATGCGTGATGGAGGCATTATGGCTTGTTTGCGAATTCCATTGTAGGAATATTGGTATCCATAAACCTGTTTGAAGTTGAAGATATTGTTCACTTGTAAAACGTATACATCATACACTTTACGGTTTTTCTTACCTATAAAAGGAAGATAGTTTAGTCCTAAGCTTACATTGTTATAAGCAGGAGTAGTACCTTGATCTGTTACCTTGTAATTGCCATTGTTGTCGGGTAAAATATTATAATAAGGACGTCCACTATTAAAATTGTAAGCAATATTGAGGTTTGTTTTGAGTGCACTCATGAATTTCTTTATCACTAAACTAGCCGTATGCTTTGCAGCGAAATTGGGTTGAATAGCTGAAGGAAAATTGAGATAATCACGTTTGGTGTCGAGGTAAGAATAAGAGATCCAATAGTCAAGGGTTTTAACGGTTTGTTTATCACGCCAGAACAACTCAATTCCCTTTGCATCTCCAAAGCCATTGTTGTTAATCGCTTTACTTGTTCCTGTAACAAAAGCAGTTTTGTATAAATCGTCGTATTTTTTATAAAATGCCTCCAAACGAAAACTTCGCTTTGAAGTGGTTTTCATGTATTGGGCGATGTAGTGAGTTGCTTTCGAAAACAAGAGCGACGCATTGCTTGGCAATAAAGACTTTTCCGGATTTTGATAAAAAATTCCATACGCCAATGAAGCTTGGGCCTCTCTACTAAATTTATAAGCCAAAGAAGCACGTGGGGCGATGTTCCACTTATTTAACAACTGAGAATGTTCGGTACGTATGCCAATCTTCGCAGCAATATCGTTGGTGATGTACATATCCGATTCAGCGAAGAGCGAATTCAAATGCTCTTTTACCATTGATTTGAAGATTGATCCATTGTAAGCTGTATAATCCGTTTCGTCGTTACTATTATTGTACTCTGTTCCAAAACGCAGTGCAGACAAGCCTTTCAGCCTACGCTCCAATACTAACTTTGCATTAAAATATTGAGAACGATTCTTTACAGTAAATTCTTTGAATTCCATTCCGGTTACAGTTACTTTTGAACCACTCGCATCTTTCAATTCAGAATGAATATCATCTTTATTAATAGAATACGATACACCGGTTTGAATTTTCCATTTTTTCGACAAATTGTCTCTCCATGTTAAATTGTGATACGTGTTTTGATTTTTCAAGGCGAAACGATCGTAATAACCCGTTGTATCAACTGAGGGCGTAGTGAAGTCTAGTCTGTTGGTATTGTAATACCCATAGTATTTTAAGAACCCGGTTTTCGAAGTTTTGATTCGGAAATTTGCGTCACTGTTATGGAACTCAGGAGCTTGACTATAATTTTGACGTTGTTTGAAAATAGCAAAAGCGGGTGTCAAATTGTTGTATCCATAATTCAACCCCCATGAGCTGTTCTTTTTCTTCGACAACTCTTGAAAGCCTGCACCGATACCTAGAACAGACACATTGATATTTGCAACTGATTGTTCAGGCAAATCAATTGACTCTAAAATTACTGCCGATGAAAGTGCTTGACCATAGAGTGCCGAATAACCACCGGTACTAAAAACGGTTCCTTTAAAAATAAAGGGAGAAAAGCGGCTGAAAGCGGCAATATTGGGTGCTCCGGTGAAGAAGAAATTATTTACCAGGGTTCCGTCTATAAAGGTTTTTGTTTCGGTAGCGGTACCACCTCTTACAAACAGTCCTTCGCGTTCTCCTACTTGCTGCGCACCGGGAAGGGTTTTGAGGGCGCCGGTAATGTCGCCATTAGCACTAGCGGTCGTTACAATATCAATAGGGTTTAAGATAGCAGCGGCACGCTTTCGGTCGCTAGCCTCGAAGCTTCCTGCTGAAATGACAACTGCGGTCAATTCATTGGGCTCCTCTTTTAATACGATGCTTAATTCAAGTACAGTTCCGTTCAAAACCACTGCTTTTTCTTGGAGTTTGTATCCAATGGAGCTGATCAATAGAACAGCATTTCCCTTTTCAGTGGTTTTGAAACGAAAAGAACCGGTGGAGTCAGTTGTAGCTCCATCGTAACTGTCTTTCACGGCGATACTAGCCCCGGTTAAGGGCCTGTTTTTGCTATCTTGAACTTTACCTTGAATAAGCGTCTGAGCTTTGGCTATTTGAGTAGCCAGTAAGAGCGCCAACAAAGCAATTAAGTGATTCATGCTTGTAAATTTATCTCAAAACTAAACTAGTTTATATTATAAACCAAATTGAAAAATAAAAATCATGGTTTGTAGGTAGGAAGAAGTTATTCGGTTATTAGGTTTAATCGTTTTTTAGTTTAATGGCTGAAAGCCAAGTATTCTACTGAAAATGTGTAATAGTAAGGGGGGAAATGCTCCTAGTGCCAACTTAATTACTTCGAAACTAAAAAACTAAATAACTGTTTTCCAGTGCATTAGAAGACTCTAAATAAAAATAGGCCCTCCGTAGAAACGGAAGGCCTTTGTTGATCGTACCCTTTAAAAAAACGCTCTTTATTGTTTTATGAAGCGTTGACTAGCAACTGCACCTTTCAAGTTCACTCGAACGAGGTAGGCTCCTGAGGGTAGGTTGGAGACAGATACCTGTTCGGTTTGGCTAGCCGAGCTTATCAAAATTTGTTTTACTACTTGACCGCTGAGAGTAAGAATCTCAATTGAGCCGGCTTTTTGTTGCATTTCTGCGGGCAAACCAATTCTCAAGTCGTTTACTACAGGGTTAGGGAATAATTGAACCGTTACTTGCTTGCTATCTGAACCCATGCGCACCAATTTGGTTTCAGAGTATTTGAACTTTCCGTCGATGTCAACCATTTTCAATCGATAGTACAGTACGCCTTTGCTATCTGAAGGAACGGCGTTATCGGTATACTTGTAAGCAACATCACCTACACTGTTTCCTTTTGCAAATGTGATAGACACTTGGTTGAAGTCTACTCCATTGGTACTTCTTTCCAGGCTATAATAGTTCAAGTTTTCTTCCATTGAGCTTACCCAATTCAAAGCAGGTTTTAATGCGTCCAAGCTAGCTGTAAAAGACTTCAATGTTACCGGCAAACGAACTTCAGTTGGTGTAACGAAATTGAAGTTTTTGAAATAAATCGAATTCATTCGATCTGCTGCTCCACTGGCTCCTGTGCTATGACCACCTGTTCTAACTCTGAAACTATTTGTGTTTGAATACGCAGTGGTAACCATTACACGTGTAGCACCGGTATCAATATTGGTATAGTTCGTAACAGGGCCATCAAATCTTCTACCGGTTACAGACAACAAGTTTGCTACGGTTTCAAGAATGTTAGTTCCAATGAGGGTAGTATTGGCTTCTGTTGCATAGGTATCAAAACCATAGAATCCAACCCACTCATTAATTTTATCACCATTGCCATCTATATCCACCGCAGTAGCTTTGAAAGCATTCACTGTTACAGGAGTAGAAGTATTTGTTTTCACAAATGAAATCTGAAACTCCATCCACCAATCGGAAACGCCATTGGGCGTTGTGTTGTTATTATAAGTGACTTGTGGTTGAAAAGCTTTGTCGAAACCACTAGAAGATAAATCGATTGCTACTAAAGAAACCAAGTTATTTGAGCGACCGTTAATTTTCACCAACGCGTCTACACCACTTGTAACACTTGAAAATCGGTACACTGCATTGTTTGCGCCACCTGTTCCTGAAATAAGTGCAGGGTTTCTGAATACGAGTTCTTGAGCACTCGCAGTTTTAGAGATAAAGCAGGTCAAACCCAACAGGAAAGTGGCTTTGAATAAGCTAACGATCCAGTTCAAGATCAATTTTGGGTAAATCATCGTTTTCATTTTTAAAAGGTTTAATAGTTAAAATTTTCGTTTTATTAAAAAGTAATGAACACTGATCTGGGTGGATTTTGAGGAGGTTCAGCAGGATTGGAATGGTGGGACGAATTTTAAAAAATGTCCAGCCCGTAGAAACGGGCCGGAGTTGTTGATCGTACCCTTTAAAATAAATCGTTGCTCAGGTTTACACCTGATAATTATATTGATAACAATTGCTTGTTAAGAACTCTTTGGATCAAGAGTATTGGATGGAGTGTTGTTAGATAGGATTGGAACGCTGGTACAAACTTTAAAAAATGTCCAGCCCGTAGAAACGGGCCGGAGTTGTTGATCGTACCCTTTAAAATAAACCGTTGCTCAGGTTTACACCTGATAATTATATTGATAACAATTGCTTGTTAAGAACTCTTTGGATCAAGAGTATTGGATGGAGTGTTGTTAGATAGGATTGGAACGCCGGTACAAACTTTAAAAAATGTCCAGCCCGTAGAAACGGGCCGGAGTTGTTGATCGTACCCTTTAAAATAAACCGTTGCTCAGGTTTGCACCTGATAATTATATTGATAACAATTGCTTGTTAAGAACTCTTTGGATCAAGAGTATTGGATGGAGTGTTGTTAGATAGGATTGGAACGCCGGTACAAACTTTAAAAAATGTCCAGCCCGTAGAAACGGGCCGGAGTTGTTGATCGTACCCTTTAAAATAAACCGTTGCTCAGGTTTGCACCTGATAATTATATTGATAACAATTGCTTGTTAAGAACTCTTTGGATCAAGAGTATTGGATGGAGTGTTGTTAGATAGGATTGGAACGCCGGTACAAACTTTAAAAAATGTCCAGCCCGTAGAAACGGGCCGGAGTTGTTGATCGTACCCTTTAAAATAAATTCTTTAGTATATACATATCCGTTATATAACGGAATACAATAATTTCCGAGTATTGAATGGTTTTGGCCGTTCAGCACTTCTATTTACAACCTTAAAAAATGGGGGAGAGTGACCTGATGCGTGTTAGAACCAACAACTGCATCTTGCATTACGAAAAGCGAATTGCTTGTGATAACTTCGTAAGCCTTTTTCAAATTGAGGCACAGGTACATCTTCATTTTTTTAAGGGACAGATTAATCAAACTGGTTAGAGGAAGATGGATGTAACTGGAATTACGAAGGATTGGAGTGGTTGTCGTGAGCTGTGTTATTGCTGCTTGACGATGTAAAGATTGCACGCATTTTTTATAAATGCAAGCCCTTAGCAAAAAAAGTTTGAAAATTATCTTGAAACAAGTGTTCAAAACATTGAAAACCAGCTTTCAATAAAATGCAAAAAAAAGCTTCGAAAACATCTAGATGTTCCGAAGCTTCGTATCACCAAGGGCAAATAAAAACCGGGGGTATTAATTTTTACTCAGTCGGAGGTATTCAATTACTCCTGCTTTGGTTTCCAGTTTCACGAAATACAATCCTTTCTGTAGTTTACTGATGTCGTAGAACTTTTGCGGTTCATTCCAGTGACTGATACGGTTGCCGCTTTCGTTATAAAGCACGATCGATTTTACTTCTGTTATTGCAATACCATTCACATAGAACTTATCGGAAGCCGGTACAGGAAACAATGAAATCTTAGCATTGCTACTCACCTCTCCTACCTTCTTAATTGTTGAATATACCGATACACCTGAACTAGCTTTTTGCTTCACACGATACCAAGTAGTATTGGGTGTGTAATTTTTATCTATAATTTTATAGGTTGTGGGGGTTGATCGGTTCAACGCTACAAGTGGCTCCGCCACCGCATTCCAAGTATTTCCATTGGTGGTGCGCTCTACCTCATAACTTGCAATTTCTGATTCTTGTTCAATTATCCATTCAATTATCACTTCTTGATCTTTTCTGTATGCCTTCAAGTCGCCCCATGTAGCTGGCAGGGCAGATGTAAACAATACTGTTACTGAATTGGAACCCGAAGAGCCATTTAATGTATAGGTTATAAGAGCTGAACCATAGGCTGTCGCACTCGTTAATACAGCCGAGTAAGTACCATTGTTGTTATCTGTTACAGTACCTATAGATCCGTAGGAAGTTGTAATAACCACCACACCTCCGCTAGCGGTAAGGTTTACCCCGTTTACATCTTTCAATTGAACTGTTATATTCGCCGTGCTTACACCATTTGCAATGATTACATAGTGACTCGTTCCAATAGATGAATTCACAACACTGGCTGATACAGGAACATAACCACAAATATTAATAACTGGTGTAGAACTACAGTTGTGTACCAAGGTTGTAGAAGAGGGACTTTGCGCTGTGCTGCTACCATCTCCCATACTTCCATCGGTTTGGTGACCCACATAACAGAACTGAGATGTTCCTTCTCTGATGTAAACCAATGTGTGGCCTCCTACTTCTGCGAAGATGGCATTCTCAGTTGAGGCATTGAACAATACAGGCATTCCAGGGTCATAGTTTCCGGCAGTGGAGCCGGTAGAGGTCCCATCAGCAGTTCTTCCAAACATACCAACACTGTTATTTCCCCAAGTATACAAGTCGCCATTGGTCAAAATAGCTGCAACTCCCGGATAAGAGGAGTTGTGTTCTTGTACGGAGAAAGTGGACACGTTGGTCATATTTGTTGATGCATCTTTTTTTACTTGCACCCATGAACGCCTCTCTGTTGTTGTGAAATCACCGCACTGTTTCTGAGTATTGTCTCCTAGCGAATATAGATCACCGTTATTTCGAAGTAGATAATAGGTATTTTTTGTAGTACTGGTTCCTGCAATGCCTCCGGTTACTCCAATCATTGCCGGAACTTCGTTCACCAAAGCAGCGGGCTTGGTCATTAATGTTGCATAGTTCTTTGCAGATGAAGCATTGCCATCTCCCAGATATACGTTGTTTCCCCAAGTATAAATATTTCCATCGGAGGTAAGTGCATAAAGGGCATTGTATGTTGAACTACTCACTTGACCCCTCACTGCTGTAACATTCGTTAAGTTAGTAGTACTATTGATCTTAACTTGTTTCCAGGTATTGCTCCCTGCAGAGCCTGCCGTTCCACCATTTGCCTCCAAAGCAAGCGTAACTTGTGTAAGCACCCATACTGCTCCTGCATTTGTACGAATAACCAGCGTTTGATAAGTTGCAAATAATTGAGCTACATCGGTTGGATTCACACCCGTAGGCAACCCATAAGAATTGGCACCTGAAATAGCGGTTATTTGTTGGAACGCATTAGAAGAGGTGAGTGATGTTTCCAATACCATATCCTCCACACCCCAAGCCCATAAGCCGGTGGTGGTAAGGATAATTGCTTGGTCAACGTCTGTACCACTCTTATTGCCTCCAATTGCATACTTTAGTATCGTTCCGGTATAGGAATAAGAAGAGGAAATTACAGGCGTGGGCGACAATACATCTGAGGTACCATTGGCACCCATTGACGCTCCCCAAACTTTGAGCGTATCGGTGGTAGTGATTGCTAATGTGGAGTGGTAACCACTCACCATCTTATCGTAGCGATCGTTCACGTTACATTGCGCCGAAAGATATTGACGGCTGCTGATGGTTAATAGGAATAGAAAGAGTAAAAATCTTTTCATAGAGGCGGAATTAGGACGTTTAGAAATCTAGATTTCCAACTAAGTCCATTTTTCCGAGCAGCTATTTTCAAGTTTCTGCTATTGTAAATCGTGTAGATCTGTTTCATAGAGAAATGGATTTAGGGGTTACATTCGGATCAACACTTTAAAAATAATACCCATATATGGCATTTGGAAGTGACCCAGCTCAGGCTGGGGGAAAAAGAGCCGGTTTCTTTACAAGTTAAATCCTTTCAAGTATTACCTTATAAGGGAAACTAATTATGCGAATAATCGATATTCTTCGAAAAAGGGCAAAAAAAATCCCGAAGGATTGCTCCTTCGGGATCGTATTGTAAAGATCGCTTAGATCTTATTTGTACTGAGGAATGATTCCGTTAGCCAATTCTACCATTTTCTTCACGCCATCTTCAGGAAGGTTTCCTTTCTTGAATTCAGCCAATACTTCCGGTAGTTTTTGCTCCATTTCCATCAAGAAGTGATCTTCGAAATCTTTCACTTTCTTAACAGCTACTTCGCGCAACAAACCTTGCGTACCGAGGTAAATGATCGCTACTTGCTTCTCAACGCTGAAAGGTGCGAACTGAGCTTGTTTCAAGATTTCCACGTTACGTGAACCTTTGTCCAATACCAGTTTCGTAGCAGCATCGAGGTCACCACCGAATTTAGAGAAAGCTTCCATCTCACGATAGAGGGCTTGGTCTAACTTCAAGGTACCTGCTACTTTCTTCATTGATTTGATCTGAGCGTTACCACCCACACGGCTTACAGAGATACCTACGTTGATCGCCGGACGGATACCACTGTTGAAGAGGTTACCTTCCAAGAAGATCTGACCGTCGGTAATTGAGATTACGTTGGTTGGAATGTATGCAGATACGTCACCCGCTTGCGTTTCAATAATTGGTAAGGCTGTTAAAGAGCCACCGCCTTTTACCAAATGCTTGATGCTTTCAGGTAAATCGTTCATGTCTTTCGCAACTGAATCGTCGTTGATTACTTTCGCAGCGCGCTCGAGCAAACGACTGTGGAGGTAGAATACGTCACCAGGATATGCTTCACGACCAGGAGGACGACGGAGCAACAATGACACCTCGCGGTAAGCCACGGCTTGTTTAGAAAGGTCATCATAGATGATCAAAGCAGGACGTCCGGTATCACGGAAGAACTCACCAATTGCTGCACCCGCGAATGGAGCGTAGAATTGAAGAGGAGCCGGGTCAGAAGCAGAAGCTGCAACGATGGTAGTGTAAGCCATCGCACCATTGTCTTCCAAAGTCTTCATTACACCTGCAATGGTAGACGCTTTTTGACCAATAGCTACGTAGATACAATATACTGGTTTACCTGCTTGGTAAAATTCTTTTTGGTTGATGATAGTGTCGATCGCGATCGCGGTTTTACCGGTTTGACGGTCACCGATGATCAACTCACGTTGTCCACGACCGATGGGGATCATCGCGTCGATGGCCTTGATACCGGTTTGGAGTGGTTCTTTAACCGGCTCACGGAAGATAACCCCGGGAGCTTTACGCTCTAAAGGCATTTCGTAACGAGCACCTTCAATTGGACCTTTACCGTCGATGGCTTCGCCCAATGTGTTTACAACACGACCGAGCATTCCTTCACCTACGTTGATAGAGGCAATTTTACCGGTACGACGTACTTTACCGCCTTCTTTAATGTCGCCGCTTTCACCCATCAATACCACACCCACGTTGTCTTCTTCAAGGTTCAATGCGATAGCGCGAACACCGTTTTCAAATTCAACGAGTTCACCACTACGAACATTGTTCAATCCGTATACGCGGGCAATACCATCACCCACTTGTAACACCGTACCTACTTCTTCGAGGTCGGCAGCTACGTTAAAGTTGCTGAGCTGTTGGCGTAATATCGCCGATATCTCATCCGGTTTAATTTCTACCATATAGAAATGTTTATCGTTTTTTCGTAATTGTTATACTAATAAGTTACTAGCGAATTTTATAAATAAAGTCATTATTCATAAACTGCGCTTTCACCTTATTTAAATCGTAAGCGATCGAACCATCTACCAAAGTATCACCCAATTCCAACACAAATCCACCGATCAATGCTTCGTTCACAGCAGTTTCCATTTCAATCAATTTCATGGAAGTTTGTTCTTGAACTTTAGCGATAATGGCTTGCTTGATTTCTTCTGAAACCGGAGCTGCCGTGGTTAACTTGATGGTATAAATTCCTTTGTGCGCTTTGTATTGTTCTACAAAAGCGGTGATGATTTCAGGCAGATTGCTTTCACGTCCTTTAGACACCAACAGTTTAATGAAACCAGAAGTGATGTCTTGAACTTTACCTTGTGTAACCGATTGGAGTACGCCCAATTTTTTATCGGCTTTGATTACAGGGCTTCTCAACACTGCAACAAACTCACGGCTGGCCTTACAAACTTGTTGTAAGAACAGCATATCGTTATACACCTGCTCCAGCTGGTTGGTTTCCAACGATAATCCAAGAATACTCTTGGCGTATCTTCCGGCTAAACGGGGGTTAGGCATATTCTGTTTTTAATTTATTGTTCAGAAGGTTTCCCTTCGAATGATTAGTTCAACTTTACTTCGTCGGTCAATTGCTTGATATAACCTTCTTGCTCACCTTTGTTAGAAAGTTCGCGACGCAATACTTTTTCAGATACTTCGATCACCAATTTACCAACCTGATTTTTCACGTCGGTTAAAGCGGCCATCTTCTGAGCGTGGATCGCTTGCTGAGCTTCGGCAACAATTTTGTTGGCTTCTGCTTTCGCTTGCTCTTTTGCTTCGTTGATAATGCGATCTTTTGTATCACGAGCTTCTTTCAGCATTTGAGCGCGTTCTTCACGTGCTTTGGCCATTAGGGCTTCGTTCTCACTTTTCAACTGAGCCATTTCAGCTTTTACTCTTTCAGCAGTAGCCAATGAGTCGTTGATGGTTTCTTCTCTTTTCTTGATTGCACCCAAGATAGGCTTCCAAGCAAATTTTGCCAGAACAAACAACAACAACAAGAAAGAGAGTGTAGTCCAAACGATCAAACCAATCTCTGGTTTAATCAGCGGGTTTATTTCTAAGAAGAACATACTGAATCGTTCTTTAAATAAGTTTTAAAATCGAAGTAAAAGCCCCTGTCGCCTTGTGCTTGGGGGCTTTTAGTACAGTACAAATTACAGACCCAAGAATGCGATAACGCAAGCGAACAAGGCAACCGCTTCTACGAAGGCAGCAGCGATCAACATGTTTGTCTGAATTTGAGAAGCCATTTCAGGCTGGCGAGCCATGCTTTCTAAAGCAGAGCCACCAATGCGTCCGATACCGATAGCCGCACCAATTGCAGCTAAACCAGCACCAACAGCAGCTAAAGTTCCTGTCATTGTTTATGGTTTTATTTAATAAAAAAATTAATGGTGGTCGCCATGGTGCTCTTCAGTAGCCATACTGATGTACACCGTAGACAACAACGTAAATATGAATGCCTGGATAAATGCTACCAGTAATTCGATCATGCTTAAGGCTAACGTAAATGGAACCACTACGGTAGCTACTGCAATAGACTTCAACACGAAAATCAAACACACGATACCCAAAATCAATACGTGACCTGCAGTAATGTTAGCGAACAAACGCACCATCAATGAAATGGGCTTTGTAAATACACCAATGAATTCAATAGGTGCCAAGAAGATCTTCATCGGTACAGGTACACCCGGCATCCAGAAGATGTGCTTCCAGTAGTTTCCATTTCCATTCAAGTTTACCAATAAGAAGGTAAACACTGCCAAGGTACATGTGAAGGCGATATTACCACTCACGTTTGCACCACCGGGGAAGAATGGAATCAATCCCATCAAGTTATTGATAAGAATGAAGAAGAACACGGTTAATAAGAAAGGCAAGTACTTAGGAGCGCGGTCACCTAAAATAGGCTTCGCTACATCGTCCTTGATCGTCATGATTACCGGCTCAACAAAACCCGCCAATCCACGAGGACCATTCACACCTTTCTTTTTATAATAAGATCCTAAAGACAAGAAAATAAGAAGGAGTACTGTTACTGACAACAACAAGGAAGCTACGTTCTTTGTGATTGAGAAATCCCAAATCTTCGCACTCGCTTCTTCGTCAATTTTACCATCGGCACCAAATACTTTGATCTTTCCCTCTTCAATTCCATACAAATAGTTGCCTTGGAACTTCTCATGACCATGGTGGAAATTACCTCCGGAGAATACTTCAAAACCTTTGTCTGTGTAAAGAATTACAGGCAAAGGAACAGACAAGGAACCCACAATATGCCATTCGTGCGCATCTTTGATGTGCTCGAAAATGATCTCTTTGGGGTTGATCTTCTCTTCTGATTCTTCAATCTTCACATGTTCGGGCTCATGCTGAGCTTTCACAGAGGGAGCCAGAAGCACCAAGCCTGCGCTGAAAGCCGCTACCAATAAGCATTTGAGACTCTTGATCGTCATACCTGTCTGTAAATTTGCCGCAAAGATACGTCGGAACAGGTAGAATTAATAATAAATCGTTAAGAAATATTAATGGAGAATCTTAGGGGTATCGAACTGCATTTTGTAGAGTGACGCATAGAACCCGCCAAGTGCCAATAACTCGTCGTGCGTGCCCATTTCTTTGAGTTCGCCTCTGTCTAACACAATGATTTTGTTGGCTTTACGAATGGTGCTCAAACGGTGAGCAATGATAATGGAAGTGCGACCCGAAATCAAGGTATCGATCGCTTTTTGTATAAGTAGCTCACTCTCAGTATCCACCGAAGAAGTGGCTTCATCCAATACTAAAATGGACGGATTATAGAGTAGTGCTCTTATAAAAGAAATGAGCTGACGTTGCCCCAAACTGAGGGTAGAACCACGCTCCATAACATTAAAGTCGTAACCACCAGGCAAACTCATGATAAACTCATGCATATCAATCATTTGTGCAGCCTGTATCACTTGTTCTCGACTAATATTCGGGTTTCTTAACGTGATATTGTCGTAAATAGACCCCGAGAACAGAAATACGTCTTGCAAAACTATTCCAATATTTTTTCGCAGGGCATCGAGTTGAAATTCTTTGATAGAAACACCGTCAACTTTAATGTCACCTTCTTGAATTTGGTAAAGTCGGTTCAGCAAACTGATGATGGAGGTCTTTCCGCTTCCTGTATGACCTACCAAGGCCACGGTTTCTCCCGGTTTTACGTCGAAACTGATGTTTTTTAGAACAGGGGTTCCGGGTGTATAGCTGAATTGCACTTTATCGAATTGAATGGCACCCTCGAGGCCTTCCGGAGCAAAGCTGCCCTCTTCTTCTTTCTTTATATAGTCTTCATTATCAATCACTTTGAACACACGCTCGCTGGCAATCATGCCCATTTGCAATACGTTGAACTTGTCTGCAATTACCCGCAATGGTCGAAACAGTAGGTTCAAGTACATCACGAAGGCGATAATTTTTCCCGCCATTTCAGTGGCTTCCTCTCCCGACATGGCCAGCGCACTAGTAGCTCCCCACCACACCAGCAAACCGGTAGAAACGGCCAGAATGATCTCCACTACAGGGAAGAAAACCGAATAAGCGAAAATGGCTTTGATATTCGCGTCGCGGTGGGTTTTATTGATCTTCTTGAATTTGTTAAACTCTTGGTCTTCAGCGGCAAAGGACTGAACCACCGCCATTCCGGTAAGGTGTTCTTGAACAAAGGCATTCAGGGCAGCCACGGCATTTCGCACAATCATAAAGCTTTTGTTCACGCTTTCTTTGAAGAAATAAGTAGCAATGATCAAAAGTGGGAAAGGTGCAAGGCAAATAAGGGTAAGCTTCCAATCGGTCACCAACATTACGATGAAAATGGAAATGATGGAGAGCAAATCGGCCACAATAGGAATGAGACCATCAGCGAAAATATCGTTGATGCTTTCAATATCGTTAATGGTGCGGGTGGTAAGCGTACCGATGGGGGTTTGATCGAATTGACGAAGGTTGAGTCCCACAATTTTGCGGTATACCTGTTGACGTATATCGTTCACTACATGTTGACCTAGCCATGCGGTGATGAACGTGAAATAAAATCGTGCGCCGGTTTCCACCAACAATACAGCTATTTGAATAACGGTGATCCAGATCACCCAATTGATGTTCTCCTGAGCGATGAAAGTAGTAACCGTTTTTTGAATTAGAAAAGGACGAACCGGTGCGAGCACTGCTAGTGCAATGGATAAAAAGATGGAAATGAAAAAACGTGTTTTGTAGGGAGCTGCATATCGAAACACCCTTTTCAACAAACTCACATCGAGAATCTTCTTCTTCTTGGCCGGCTGATCAGACATAATGCAAAGAAAAACAAAACGGGTTAGAATTGGCGAATAAAGTTATGGGTGGCGGTAGGGGGTTGGGCGTTAGGCCTTAGGCTTTGGGCTTTAGGTCCACAGATTAGCCTCCGATATTCAATCAGCCTGACTGCCGGCTGTTCAATTATTAATTATTAATTGTTAATTATTAATTCTCAAGTTGTACGCCTTAATAAACAAGGCCCCCAAATTTTTATACGGTGGAATATAGTCGTCGAATTTTTCTTTGGCGTCGCCGGAAGTGAATTTACCGGTGAGCTCTTTCCAAATGGCTACCCAGTCGATGTTTTTACCGGCGGTGATGCTGGCATTCAAAGCCTGAATGATAGGCTCGTTCACGTGCATGGTTCCGGTTTGTTTCGAAGAAATGATGTGTGCATCGCTGCTGATGTTCAGCACTTCGTTGATATTATTATATCCACCACAAGAACCCAACACTACTATTCTTGCAGATGGCATTAAACGACGCATGGTAGACTTCACGTGGTAACTGTGCCCACGATGGATGTATACCGATGGTTGAATATTGCGATCGAAAAGATAATCATTCAAATGATCGATAGCCGTTTCTTCCGGATCGTTTTCACCATACAAGGGCTTGTTGGCGTAGATTTGAAAGTTCTTGTTCTTGTTATTAATGATGGATACCCATTCCGCATTCTCGGTTACTTTCCAATTGGCATTGCCGCGGAAATTGGCCATGAAACTGGCGAAAGAGTTCTGTCCGTCTTTGTCTTCATCACCATAAAAGAATGCTTGCATTACAATACGGCTGCTATCGTCTTTTAAAGATTTTAAATCAACCGTGTATACAGGTGGAATACCAAGTTCTGCACTAACGTCCACTTTCTTGGAGGTATCGGCCGATTGAAACAACACTTTCAAGATATTATAGATCGTTATGCCCTTTCTATTTTGAATGATTTCATTCTTTTCATAATTCCATTCCACTTCTGTGCGAATGAAACGAGCGAGTTCCGGATTTTTATCCATGATGCTGCTGTAAGAATCGGCTACATCTACTGCTTCTTCTGTGCCCTTTGTTTTCTCCAGTCCAATTACGAAGGCTTTCATCAAGATATTAGCATTGTCCTTTTCAATTCTACCTAGAAAATCGTTGAGGGTATTGTAGCCGGCGCACATCTTAATGAACTTACGGAAGAAATCAGCGTGTACGCTTAACAACAAACTATCACCTCTAGGATTGCTCATGCGTTGGAAAATACGGGGATATACTCCTTTTACGAAACTGGAAGTATAGATCTGATCTTCGCATAATACCGCCAGATAATACAGCTCTTGAGCCGTTAAACCTTCCAACCGTTTAAAGCGAACGGCTTCATTGTTTTCGGAGTGCAATGCATTGATTTCATTCACGAAGTACTCTTGCGCTTTTTTACGCATCATATCAGTGAGTGATTTCAATTCACGTGCGGTATCTCTGGTTGGAGGCAGCAATCTGCCGGCGTATTCAATTCTTGTATTCACCAATAATCGATAATAGGCGAACTCGTTGGTCAGCACTTTATCGATGTCTTCCATGGTAATTTTTCCGCGTAAAATGTTTTCTAAGAACGGCATGTACAGGCGACCGCTCTTGCTATTGGCCATGGTGGCAATAGTGTGAACCAGGGTATCGGGGTGTTTGCGAATGCGATCACCCAGAGCGTTTCTAGCCTGAGCAAAATCGTAAAAGCGCGGAATGTCATAGTTTGCAGCGATCACAATAAAACTATCTGCAAAATAGAGATCGGTATTATTTCTCAGCACCTTCAAAATCTCTTCCGGGTGGAGGCCTAGGTATTTTCTGAGCACTTCGGTTCTGCCGGGTGCCACTCCCGGATTTTCCGTTGGGAAAGTGAAAAGTTCCACCAAAATCTTGGCAACACCGTAAGGCTCGCGTTCAATGAGCGGGAAAACGGACTCGTTCTTATAATCGAGTTTCATTCCTTCTTCGAAAGCATCCACTAAGGGTTGGGCGAGGGCGATTCCGAAATCCTTGTTCTTGAAATTATCGGTGAACCCCTTCAGCATCATTTCGAGGCTGCGGAGGTATTTTTTCTTGGTATTGCCATTGAAAACGGTGTCGAGTTCAATTTGCATCTGTAACTGATCCACTCTCTTGATCAATGCATTGGAAACATGCAGGTTCAAAGCAGGGTCGGTAGATACCTTCACGGCACCGGCTTCATCTACAAGTTTCTTTTGCTGTTTGTCAATATTATCGTGCCAGAGCAGGCGGTCGGTGGCTACTTTATAGGAGACGGGGTCTTGCGCCTTTACCAAGGCGGGAATAAAGAAGGACCCTAAGAAAAATGCGTATACGAATTTTTTCATGATGATCAACAAAACAAAAATACTATCATTTCGTGTTAATTAAACGTTTCTTATTGCTTTTCACGTATTTATGAGGCTAAGAATTTCTACTTATTTACTATGTTAACGCCTGAAATCGGGCCATTTTGCAATAAAATAGACGGTTATTGAACTGTTAGGGTTTTATTTCCCGGCTGTTAAATTTCAGGTCGGTCGTATTAAGAAATTGTAAACTTGTATTCCAAGGCTATATACTGATGAACAAAGTGTTAGGTTTGTGAAAATATTTGTTAAAGCATGGTTGAGAACGGTAAAAAGGTGCTGATTGCGGATGACGAGCCGGATATTCTCGAGATTATTCAGTACAACCTCAAGAAAGAAGGGTATGAAGTGATCACGGCAAAAGACGGAGACGAGGCCTTGACCAAGGCAAAGATGTTCAAGCCGGAATTGATTATCCTCGACATTATGATGCCGAAGAGAAATGGAGTGGAAGTGTGTGAAATTTTGCGAAGTCAGTCGTCCTTTAAAGATACATTGATCATTTTCCTAACAGCATTAAGCGACGAGTCGAGCCAAATTAAGGGATTAGAAACGGGTGCCGACGATTACGTAAACAAGCCGATCAGTCCGAAAGTATTGGTAAGCAGGGTAAATGCCTTGTTTAGAAGAATCAGCAAACCGGTTCCCGAGAATGACCACCAACTGAAGTTTGACCAATTAGAGATCGATGCCGACAAGTACGAAGTGAAGGTAAAAGGTGAAGTAGTGGTATTGGCAAAAAAGGAATTTGAATTATTGAATCTACTAGCATCCCGCCCGGGACGTGTTTTTTTAAGAAATGAAATATTGAGTCAGATTTGGGGTCAAGAAGTGATTGTTGGGGACCGAACCATTGATGTGCACATTCGTAAGATTCGTCAGAAATTGGGTTTGGATTGCATCACCACAATTAAAGGAGTAGGCTACAAATTTGATTTGTAGTTAGTAGCTTTGACACTATGGCGTCTACCAAGAATCTTTCTCCCCGTCAGTTATCTGCTTTTACAGCTTGTATACTTTCAATACCGATTGCACTCGGCATTTGGGGTATTACCTCCGATTGGCGCATCGGTACAGCAAGTTTGGTGATTGTATGGATCGGAAGTTTTGCATTAATATTGGTGACGCTCGAGCAATTTATCTATCGCAAGATCAAACTCATTTACAAACTCATTCATCAAAAAAAGGCTACCAAGAGAGAAGAAGTGTATTTCAAATACATTCTACCTAAGAAAAGTATTGATGAAGTGAGAGAAGATGTGGAAGCTTGGGGCGAGCAGCAACAAAAAGAAATTGAGTTGCTCCAACGGAATGAGGCCTACAGGAAAGAATTCTTACAAAACCTTGCTCACGAATTCAAGACTCCCATCTTTGCCATTCAAGGATATGTAGACACGCTCTTGGATGGAGCCATGGAAGATCAAGAAGTGGCCAAACGATTTTTGGAAAAAGCATCGAAGAATACTGCTCGTTTGGTAAATCTAGTGAGCGATTTGGATGAGATCACGCGTTTGGAAAGTGGAGAGCAATTGTTGTATAAACAGAATTTTGTGATCCAAGATTTGATCCAGGAAGTGTACGACACTTTGTCGATAAAATTACAAGCGAAAAACATCCAAGCCTCTATCAAAAAAGGGTGCGAAGCCCCCATTACAGTTTTTGCCGATAAAGAAAAGATCAAACAGGTATTGGTGAATTTGGTGGTGAATGCTACCAAATACGGCAAGCAAAACGGAACCATTGTAGCCAGCGTTTACAATACAGATGAGCAACATGTAATTGTTGAGGTAAGTGATGATGGAATAGGTATTGAAGAAGAACATTTGGGCCGCATTTTCGAACGATTTTATAGAACCGATTCAGCGCGCTCGCGCGATAAAGGGGGTACCGGTTTAGGTCTCGCTATTTGCAAACACATTATAGAAGCACATGGTGAAACCGTGCATGTAAGAAGCACTCCTGATGTGGGAACAACGATTGGATTTACCCTTGCGCGTAAGCAGAACGGCTAACTAATTTGAGAGTTGTTGAGTTAGTTGAAATCAGGGTCACATTCACCAATGAACACATTTACCAATTATCAAATTCCACTACTCCATTCTTCTGCCAATCCAAAACTCAAAGTCATTCCCGCTCCGCTTAATGCATTGATGATATGAACGCCCGGTTCAGGATTAAGGAGAATTTCAGTAGCGCCAATGGTTGATTTGGCATAAATGCCGTGCCAAGAAGCTTGAGGTGAGAAGCCTTTAATATTTGCAAATTGTTGGAGGTAATCGAGAATAAGTTTATTGATGTCTTCTCTATCGAAAGGATCAAAAGTGAGTCCGTATTCATGGGAATCACCGAGCGTAATAGATGCTTCGTCATTTTGAGAAAGCATGACGTGAATTCCATTCTTTACATAATCGTTCATTTCTGATTCATAACGATCGCGCAGCTTTTCCAAAGTAGCAGCAACTGTGAAACTTTTATAGTGAATCAAACTCAATCCACCGCAAAGCGCCGCCCCTACTCTATCGGAAGACGATGCGCTGTAACGCATCATTTGAAGCTTGCATTTGGTAATGGGTTGTTTCGAGTATACTTCAGGGTAGAGTGTTTCGAAATCGGCTCCGCTACATACTGCAATCAAATCTGCTTCGTAATAGTTGCCGCCAGCTTTCACTTTATGACTGCTCACTTCAGTAGCAGCTGTATCCCATATAAACTCAACACCGTATGCTTCGTTTAAATAGCCTGGTAAAGATGCGATGGCTTTATAAGGAGTAACAATGGTTTCGTCGGAGCTCCAGAGTGCACCCAAGCATTTGTCGGTTTGTGCAATGGTAGATTTGCTTACTACTTGTTCAGCAGTAAGTAATTGAATAGGACGTTCTGCATGGTAATGTTCGTATAATTCTTGTAATACTTCCCATTCGTCTTGATGATAGGCTAAATGTAAACTGCCTGCTTGCTCGTACCAGAAGGCGCCGCTGTCGCCAATTTCTTTCCAAATATCTCTGCTTCTGCAAGCACGTTGGTACAAGGTTCCTGAGGGTTGACCAACCGGCCACACCATTCCAAAATTTCGAACAGAAGCACCTACTGCATAGGTGGATCTTTCGATAACGGTAACATCAAATCCTTTAATCGACAATGCGCGCGCTGTGGCCAAGCCAACAATACCCGCACCTATTACAATAGCAGACTTACTCATGAGTTTGCAAACTTGCTTGTTTTTTAAAATAAATATAGGAACCTAATACTCCTGCCAAACCCAACACGCCGGCAATAATTACAGCCGTTCCATAAAAATTCACCCAATTCATTTGAACGCGAGCGATCTCTTTGGTAAGCATCACCGTCATGCTTCCCATGTATCCGAATGCATCGGCGATGTACATCAGAAAACCAACATTCCCTGCAATTTTGAAAGCGCTGATGAATCGTTCAAAAAAGATACAGTTAAAGGGAATATAACCCATGTACAGTCCTAGCCCTACTCCTTGCATCCAAGCTGCACCGCTGATCCATCCTTGAAAGTAGGCGATTGAAGAACCGGCTGCTATCACAAATCCAACAGCTACAACAGAATGTATAATAAAGAATGTTTTGAAGCTGTTTCGAATCAGCACTAACAAACACATCACCGTTAATACAATGATGGAAGTGATGGTTTCGGTTTGAGTGAACTTTTCGGGCTTCTTTCCGTAACCGAGTTCATTCCACATGTTCGACATGAAATTGTCTCGTATATCGCGCATTACCGTTAGTAGCACATAGGTGATGGTTACCATTAACAATCCCAATCCAAATTGTTGGAGAATTTTTCTTCGTTGTTCGCGCGACATTGGAATGCGCATTTGTCGTTCCGCCACATCTTCTTCTGATGGAGCAGGCACTCTTTCTAACAAAAAGAAAAAAAGTGCAAGGGGAAGAAAGAAGACCAATCCGGTAGCAGCGCCGATCCACACATCGGGAATGGAAAAAGCATCTCGAAGCCAAACAGCAACGCTTCTGGTAAAGCCTCCTGCAAAGATGAAGCTTACTGCCATAGCAGCTCCAATAAAATCGGTGGTTCTTCTTCCTTCTACATAACTAAAAACGATGCCCCAGAGAAAGCCCAAGCAAAATCCATTCAACAATAAACAAAGCATACCATAGGGAGCAGGAATCAATCCGAAGATCAATAAAGCCAACCAGGACGTGCCGATCAATAAAAATGCGGGCTTCCATCTCGCTTTTCTACCAAGTTCTGCGATGAATTTGATGCCTGTGAATTTACTGAGCATGTATCCAATTCCCTGACTGATGATCAACAAAGTTTGATAAGGCACACCCCAGAAGCTGATGCCTTCAAAAGAAGCCACGGTAAAGGGTTTGCGATAGGCATAAACAGAAGCGTAAGTTACAAACGCCACTATAGCGATGTAAACGGCTTTTTGCCAATCGGCTTTCTTATTTATGGGTAGTGTACTCATTAAAGAATCATCGGTTCCAAAGCAGCGAGGCTGTCAATGATTTCATCGGGTTGATAGGATGCCAATTGCTCTTTGGTATAGGCACCGGTTGTTACAGAAACCACTAATCCACATTGAGCATTTCGCCCTTCTTGAACATCCACTTCTGTATCTCCTACTTTTACTACTTCAGCATTGTTCTCCACACCAAACAAAGCTTTCATTTTCTCGATCATGTAGGGATAAGGACGGCCTTCCGGAACTTCATCGCTGGCTACCATCACATCAATTTTATCGTTCCAATTCAATCGATCTACAATCGTTTGAGCGATGGGTTTAGTGAACCCGGTATTCAATCCTACTTTCACACCATGCGAGCGAAGTTTTGAGAACAATTCTTCTGCATAAGGTAGTGGTGCCAAATCAGGATCTGCTTTGTAGAAAGCCACCATATTGTTTTCGAAACGCGTATGAATGCTGTTGATTAATTCAGGGCCGCCAACAATTCCGGTTTTCTTTTGATCGGTCAGCAATTTGGTGATAGCATCTATCTTTCTCCATCCCATCACAAAATTCACTTCTTCTTTTCCTAATTTAATTCCGTGGAATTGAAAAGCCTCGATAAAAGCAGCAGCTACATTTCCCTTATCAACTACGGTAGTGCCGGCCATATCCAGCACCACCAATTTATATTTTGCCATTACTCAGTTTTGTTGTTGTAAATGTTGAATGATCAATCTACGATAAAAACTCAAATCGCCCACAGGTTTAGAAGGATCTTTTGCTTCATCATCTAAATGTCGCATGATTACTTTTTCTTTAAACAAAGGGTCTTGTTCGAATTCGGCTGCTTCTTCGCTGTTCATTACACCACCTTGATAGCTTAGTGTAATTTTACTGGCCTCAGATAATTGATCGTAATATTCGGGATGCTTCCACGTGAGGTAACGTTTTGCCTCCACATGTGCTTCTACTAAAGTAATAACACGAGTTGAAAAAGCATGTTTAGCGAGGAATTCGGCGCCAACCCCTTCGTGGTTCTTAGTGCCATATCCGTTCATTTGGTTTTCTTCTTCGGCGTGAACGCAGATGTGGCCAATATCGTGCAAGAAGGCTGCAAGAATGATGTCAGCTTCTCTGTTTTGTTCACGTGCCAGTTCTGCAGACTGATACATGTGCTGCAATTGGGTTACGGCTTCACCTGCATACTCATTGCCACCATGCTTTTCATAGAGCCCGATGATTTCATCAGCTATTTGTATGGCATGTACTAAATCCATCTTTTATTTTTTATAGATTGAAGGAATTGGTGCAGCTACCGGATGGTTGGCTGTAAACTGAAAGCCAAGCAACTGTGCGATGGTAGCTGCGATTTGTTGTTGGAAGAGCCCGGGGCCGTTCGATACTTCACCCAGTGGTTTCATATCAGGTCCAATGGCAGCAATCCAAATTTCATGTGCATCTTCAATACGTTCTCCGTGATGACGCCAGTTTCCTTTTACTTTATCTCCTCTTCCATGGTCGGTGGTTACAATGAGCGTGGTTTTGTCTTTGTACTCAGGCATGGATTGAATGATGTTCCAAAGGTCGCCAATCATGGCATCTTCTGCATGAGCTGCTTTTAGATACTGATCGTACAAGCCGCCATGAGCAAAATCATCCGTTTCATCGAAAGAGATGTACAATACTTTTGGTTTGTATGCTTTTAAATACTCACGAGCAGCCATATATGTAATAAGATCAGGTCGCACGCCGATGGGACGCGGCGCGAGGTACTGCATATCGTTGAGCATTTTTAAAGTAGGCGTATTGAAATTGAATGAATCAGCATCTGCGTTTACGTAGAGGCCGCTTCTTTGTCTATTTAAGATATACGGAAACACATCCCATGTTGTAAAAGCAGCTACTTTACCCTTCATTCCCGATTGATTGTTTAAAAACTCTAACACATTGATGTTTTTGTTCCAGGTCTTATCGTTAGAGTTGACTGCTGTATCAGGATAACCGGTGAAAATTTCATTGTAGCCGGGATAGGAAAACCAATATTTGTTGGCATTGTCTACTGTGCTATTGAGCGTACGATTACCGTGAAGTTGACCTTGTTTAGCGATGGTATTCCAGAAAAACGTAAAGATCTTTTTTCTACTTTCTTCAGGAGTAGCAGCACCAAAGTCACGTTTCAAATCGTCGCGGTCTCTTACATAACTGCTGTCAGACGCTAAAACCGGATCGAGGCCTTTGAATACTTCTTGCCAGCGCATGCCGTCGAGGGTTACGATGATCACGTTTTCAGTTTTGCGTTGCGCAAATACTGCCATGTTTACAACGATCAATATAAGTGAAAAGAAAAGTTTTTGCATACTTCTAGATTTAAAACAAGGGCGCAACTATTCGTTACGCCCTTATAAATTTAACTAATAACCATTATTGATTTACCCAAAGTTCTTTGTTGATATCGTCTGAACCACCGAATTGGCTGCTTAAAGCACTTGCCAAGTTTGTACCATTGGTGGTACGCTCAGTTCCGGGATATTGAAATCTTTTAGGAATTTTTCCACTATTGCCCGTACCCGGACCATTCTGTGCAAATGCAGGGATACCGGTTCTTCTGTATTGGTAATAAGCTTCCATACCTGAGTTTTGGAAGAAAGCTACATATTTCTGTGTCAGAATTTGGTTCAAACCTGTTGCAGTGTTGCCTGCGTATTTTACCGATGATTGGTTGTAGTAATCGTTGAAGATGAAGCTTACAGCGAAGCTATAGTAATCACCGCCTTCACTTACTTTACCACCGGGTTTCAAATAATAGAAAGTGTTAGCACCTTCTTTGATACCATAGAATCCGATAGAGGCTTGGATACCCTTTTTGTACCAAGATTCAGCATCGCCTGCTACCCAACCTCTGTTGATAGCTTCAGCAATATTGAAACACATTTCAGGATAACCTACCATCAAAGTATTTTCAGCAGTATAAGTGCTGTAATATCGCTTACGACCGTAGAAAGAATATTGACCCGGAGTGAAACCGGCGCCATTATCGGTTCCTGCTTTAGAGCTCATATCAGCCAAATCTTCTGCAGGGCTCGCGCCAACATAAGCTGCATGATCTGAGGGAGCCAAGCCGGCTTTCAATTTTGAACCGGCAGGATCCGCAACAACAAAGGTTCTTGGATCCTTGTTGGCAGTTAAAATTCCCAAATAGGTAGAAGACATGTTGTAACGAGTAGCATCAAAACCGAAGTTATCAGGACTTGTAGGGTACTTGTTAAATGGATTGATGTACACATACTGCCAGTTATCGTCCATGCTTTCGAAGATGGGGTAATTGGTTTTGTTAGACAATATTTTTGCAAAATCGGCTTTGATGTTCAAAGTTGCATCAGCGTCTTTCTTACTTAAACTTACCAATACTCTTAAACGGAAACTGTTTACTGCCTTCTGCCATTTTTTCAAATCATTGTTGAAGTAGAAATCACCCAACAAAGAATTATCAGAAGCAGTGATCAATTGTGCCATTTGTGTATTCGCCTCATCCAACCATTTCAATACTTGTACAAAGATTTCTTTCTGTGTATTGTATTTAGGAGTAAGATTGGTATTTCCTTGCAAAGCTTCACTCATAGGAAGGTCTCCTACACGCATCGTCATTTCATAAAACAAATAACCACGGAAGAATTTACCTAAGGCTGTGTAAGGATTTACGTCTTTACCACCAGACTTCTTTGCTTCTTCTTCCATTTTAATTACATTCTTCAAGGTAGTGTAGTACAAAGTAGCACCACCGAAGTTGTATTCTTGGTTACCATAGTAGTTATAATTGCAACAAGCGAATTGATTCCAGCGGTGTTCAATACCCCAGGGTTCAATAAAGATGCTGTTTTCAACACCATTCAGAGCAAGAGATGCCGGAACGGATTCAGGGCTGTTTGGATTCTGCTCCAATTCCTGAAACTTTTTATCGCAAGCCGTAAGTCCCATAACGAGAACAGCAGCGGCTATTAAGATTCTAGATTTCATGTTAACTTAGTTTATGTATTAGAATACAATGTTGATGTTGATTCCGTAACGCTTTAAAGTAGGCGTTTGGAGGTTACTAGAGGTTTGTGAACCTGCGTATTGGTCGATGTCTACATCGTTGTTACGCTTCTTCACGAAATAGAACAAGTTGCGTCCTACAAAAGAAACCGATGCAGATTTCATGAAACTTCCTTTCACAAAGCTTTCAGGAAGTGTATATCCCAAGGTAATTTCACGAACTTTTGCAAAAGTTTTACTCATCAAGTTTCCTTCAGCAGTTGAATTGTAACGGCTGATATAATCTTGCAAATACGTTTTTGTAGTATTTGGAGCGAAGGTTAAATCTTTGTAGTTAGTGATCTGACCGGTTACAGGATCGTAAACAGGAGTACCACTTGCTACCACTACACCTTCACCAACATACGTTTTGTTACCTAAGTAGTCTTGATAACGAGCTTCACCCATTGCACCTTGAGTAGTTTCGATGTGACGACCACCACGGAAGGTTTGGCGACGCAGGTAGTTTTCCATAGTACCACCTACACGACCATCCACTTGAACGGTTAAGCTGAAGTTTTTGTAACGGAACTTATTCGTAACACCCCATACCCAATCAGGATTACCATAACCCAAGATTTGGTTTTTAGGATAACGAATAGGACGTCCGCCACCATCGTTTACAATTTTTCCATCAGGTGTTCTTACAAATGCTTGACCTTGGTACAAGTCTAAACGATCACCTTTCTTCACATAGATATCACCCACCAAAATTGAGTCAGCAGGAAGTTCTGCGTAGGTTTGACGATAAGTAGACCAGTTGACCAATACATCCCAGCTGAACGACTTAGTTTTTACGGCACTTCCATTCAAAGTAAACTCCATACCCTTGGTTTGGTATTTCGCTGCGTTGATATAGATAGCTGAATAACCGGTTGTTTGAGAGATCGGGTTACGGAAGATTTGAGGTCCATCTACGTAAGTAAAGAAAACCCCTTCTAAGCCGATTCTGTTTTTCAAGAAACGGATGTCGAAACCGGCTTCGTAGTTAGAACGAGCAGCAGTTTGGATATCATCATACAAGTTATCAGTATAATAGGCTGCACTTGTATTGTTATAATCCAAACGAGTATTATAAGTTTTGCTCACCAAAGAATAGGTTGGTCCATCATACGATGTTTGATAAGCAGCCCCATATCCGATAGGGTAAGAAGAAGGTCCGATATAAGCGGAAGTACCACCATCACGAACATTGGCATACGATGCTTTCAATTTTAAGAAAGAGAAAGGACCAGGCATCGTTGCATAGTCGCTGATCACCGTGCTAATTGCTGCTGAAGGGTAGGTACCTGGTTTAGAACCTGGGATAGCAGATGATTTATCTGTACGAATAGAAGCATTCAAGCTTACATAGTTTTTGTAGCTCAAATCCAATGAACCGTACACACTCTGAACCAACATCTGAGAGCTAAAGTTAGAAGCGACGATGGGGTTTCTAGAGTTTGCAAAAGTGTAGATACCGGGAACGTTCAAATAATCGGTAGTAACGAAACTAGAATTGTAACGCATGGTGCGTACGTTTCCACCACCTACTGCTGAAACATTCAAACCTTTGAAATTTTGATTGTATTTCACCAACACTTCGGTGTTGTTTTCAAATAGGTTACGAGTGTCTTCACGATAGTCACCTCTTGCTTCTTCTCTACCATAAGTAGTGGCAGAATAAGGGAATTTTTCTGTTCTCAACAAACCATAAGTAGTTACTGAAGAACGACCGATGATGTCGAGGTTCTTGTTGATCTTATAACTTAAGGTTGCATAACCGTACAAGTCATTCTTGTAGTGACCTCTCAACCATTCTTTGGCCAAAAACCATGGGTTGTTGTAACGTTGGTATTCAGCATAAATTTGTTGAACACCTTCTTTACCGGGCTGCCAGTAATTCTTCATGTCGTCGATGTCCCAATCGGCACCACCCCAAATAACGATGTTATAGATCATACTGTTAGGGCCGTAGTTCACATCGGGAACGTTTGGAGTAGACTGACGGTTGTAGTTCATATTGGCTTCAAAACGGAGTTTGCTATTGAAATTGTGAGCAATAGAAGTGTTGAAGTTGAAACCATTCAATTGTGTATTCGGAACAATCCCTCTTTGGTAGGTATGAGTTAAAGAGAAGCGAAGATCTGACTTCTCATTGCTGGAAGAAACAGAGATATTGTTGGTTGTCAGCAATCCTGTTTGTAAAAAACGACCGAGGTTGTTTTTACCACGTGCTACCCAAGGAGTTCCTTGACGCACACCGGTAACAGGGTCAACTGGGCTATCGTATTGAGGAATGGATTGTCCTTCGAATTTAGGACCCCAGATATCATAGTCGCCATCGTTCAAGCCACCACCGCGGCCATCAACGAATGCATAGCGACCATGGTCGCCAGGACCGTACTCATCTTGTACTTTAGGGAAAGAGTTGAAACCTTTCTCCATCATTACTGAGCTATTGTATTCTACAGAGAAACCTCTTTTGTCTTTTGAACCTTTCTTAGTAGTGATGATGATCGCGCCATTCACTGCACGGTTACCATAAAGAGCTGCAGCAGTTGGTCCTTTCAAAACTGAATAGGATTCAATATCATCCGGGCTGATGTTCCAAGTATCTGAGTTGATGGGAACCCCGTCAACTACGAAGAAGGTAAGACTGGTACCACGCAACAAAACTTGCGGGCGACCGAGAATCTCGGCACTTGCGCCAACTGAGAGACCGGCCACTTTACCAACCAATCCGTTGATCGCATTTGGTTCACGCGCTTTCACGAGATCAGCACCTTTCACTTCTTGAACCGAGTAACCGAGGCGCTTGGTTTCTTTTTTGATACCCAAAGCGGTTACCACTACTTCGTTCAATGCTTGAGGATTCACTTCTACTGAAACAGAATAGTTAGCAGAAGCTGAAACGGTGAAGTTTGTTTCTTTGATTGCGATGCCGCTCACTACAACTACATCGCCCACATTTGCTTTTAAGAAAAATTGACCATCTGCATTGGTAGTGGTTCCTGCAGAAGTTCCTTTAACAACGAGAGACACCCCAGCCACAGGTGTTTGATCTTTGGAATTCAGGACCTTTCCAGAGATCGATTTTTGTGCAAACACTGCAATTGGCAACCACATTACCAGTGCCAACATCAGTGTTTTGAGGCTGAAAGAGGAATTACTCATATCAGTTGATTTTGATTTTTGCTTGATGCTGCGAAAGTATTTGTAACGTGTTACCGATTTGTGAAGGGATTGTGACCGGAGCCTTAACGAACTGTTAGCAAATTAAAAACATGTTAAAATGCAGTGGTGGTAATAAAATGTTCACACAGGCTTAATGGTTACATAATATAGAGCTAATAGTTTAGTAAGATTGATATGCTTGCTTTGTGAAACCCAACTCTGATGGAAAAACGAAAATTAGATGTAGTAGTGTTGTCCGATATCCACCTTGGCACCTACGGCTGTAAAGCAAAGGAATTGGTTGCGTATTTAAGAAGTATACAACCAAGCATCTTAATATTAAACGGCGACATCATTGATGGGTGGCAATTCTCCAAACATTATTTCCCTCCGGCTCACTTGGCCGTTATTAAAGAAGTGCTGAATTTAATGATGAATGAGGGAACCCGTGTGTTCTACATTACGGGCAATCATGACGAAATGCTCCGTAAATACACAGATCTGCAATTGGGTCAGTTTACACTCACCGATAAACTGGTGCTAGAGATCAACAACAAAATGACCTGGATCTTCCACGGTGATGTATTTGATCACACAACCAAGAATGGAGCCAGCATCATTACTAAATTAGGCAGCACCGGTTACGCTTCTTTGTTGCTTTTAAATAAATGGACCAATTCCATAATGCGCTTGCTGAAAAAAGAACCGGTATCCTTCTCCAAAAAAATCATGAAAGGATTTAACAAAGCGCTGAAGATCGAAAAGTTTGAAGAAATGGCTGCTACCATTGCCATTCAAAAAAAATACGATTACGTTATCTGCGGACATATTCACGAGCCACAAAAGCGTGTGATCTCAAATGAACAAGGTTCGGTTACTTATTTAAACAGTGGCGATTGGGTGGAACACCTCACTTCACTAGAATATAAAAACAGCGAGTGGAGCATTTTCACCTACGACGAAAAAGAATTCACCCAAAATTTCACTCCGATGAAAGCCCATACCAACGTGATCACAGATGAGATCAGCTTCTATATTAACTCACTAGCAATTTAAACCATGAAAATACTTTATTCAGTACAAGCAACCGGAAATGGACATATTAGTCGCGCTATGGAACTACTCCCATTCTTACAGAAATATGGAGAAGTAGATATTTTTTTGAGTGGAGCGAACAGCACCCTTAGCTTGGATGCGCCAATTAAATACAGAAGCAAAGGCATCAGTTTGTTTTATACCTGCACCGGAAGCTTAGACTTTACAAGATTGGTAAAGAATTTTCATCCTGCTCAATTGTGGAAAGAAGTTAATGAATTACCGGTTGAAAAATACGATTTGGTTTTAAATGATTTCGACAGCGTAACGGCCATGGCATGTGCAAGAAAGAAGAAAGCATCTGTGAATTTTGGACACCAGGCTAGTTTTATGTCGGAAAAAACACCACGGCCGGGCAAGAAGAGTTTTGTGGGAGAATGGATTTTAAAGAATTACGCCAAGGCAAATCAATACATAGGGTTGCATTTCGATAGTTATGATGACTTTATCTACTCCCCCGTTATTAAATCTGAGATCCTGAACGCTGAACCTACGAAGGGTGGATACATTACTGTGTATCTGCCTGCTTATTGCGATCAAATTTTGCACCCTATTTTTTCTAAACACAAAGATGTGTCGTTTCAAATTTTCTCTCATCAAAGAAACGAACCCACTCGAATCGATAATATTACTTATATCCCTGTTGGAAAACAGGCTTTCAATGAAAGCTTGATTCATTGCGATGGATTGATCACCGGTGGTGGGTTTGAAACGCCTGCTGAAGCCATTGCTTTGAAGAAGAAACTAATTGCCATTCCTATTAAAGGGCAGTATGAACAGCAGTGCAATGCGGCAGCATTGAGAAATTTGGGCGTGAAAACCTTCGATGACTTGGGGAATGATTTTAAAGATGGCATGAATGATTTCTTATACCACGATCAACCAATTGATCACAAGTATCATTATTCTACTCAAGAAATTGTGGATTTGCTAATGGCGAAATGCGCGAATATGGATTTCAGTTTGGATTTTAATTATCCGGAGTTGATGTTTAATTAGGGGTTAGGCGTTGGGTGTTAGGCTTTAGGCGTTGGGCTTTAGGAAATACATTCACCGCTAAGAGCGCAGAGTCCGCGAAGGAGTCGCAGAGAGCTTTTTTTTCGCATCCATCCAATTTTCTTTCACTGCAGCGGCACAGCGATCCTTCGACTAGAATTTCGGCCTGCTAAGGACAAGTTCGCGGAGGAAACGCAGCGACTTTCGTTGCGGACCTTTGCGTACTTAGTTACTTTGCGGTTGAGTAAACTGATCGAAAATTTTTATGATCGGAAATTGATTTTAGAATTCGCATTTTTTTTGACCACAGAATACTCAAATTATTACAGATTACCACAGATTAGCCTCTGTATTCAATCAACCTGACTGCCGGCTGTTCCATTATTAATTATTAATTGTTAATTATTAATTATCTCGGCTGTTCCATTATTAATTGTTAATTATTAATTATTAACTCCCATCGCTTTCAACACAAACCTAAAAATCTCTGTATTCTCATACACCCCTCTGAAATATTGTGAACCGGGTCCATAGGCGAACACAGGTACCGGAATAGCGGAATGATCATCGGAAGCGAATTGTCCGGCGATGAATCCTTTCTTATAGTCGCCATCTAAAAGCGTTAATCCTCCTGTTTCATGATCAGCAGTAACAATTACGAGTGTTTCTCCATTGCTATCTGCGAACTTCATAGCTGCTGCTATTGCTTGGTCGAAATCGATCACTTCTGTTGCAACTTTGGGAAGATCATTCGCATGAGCGCCATGATCTACTTGAGCGCCTTCTAACATCATAAAAAATCCCCTGGGACCTTGAACAATAGAAACCGCTTTTTCGAAGGCAGCGGTCAACCATGCACCTCTACCTTGTAAAATTGATTTATAGGCGTTGGAATCACTAACCAATACCGGCTTCAAGCCCTTTTTCGCATCAGATAAATTGGCTACTACATCAAACTTTACTTTTACAGAGTCTTGTAATGAAGTGGGAATGTTAGATGGATATCCACCAGCAATAAAAGCGATGGATGCTTTTAGAAGGTCGCGCAAAATTGCATCAGATTTAGAGCGCTCCGATTGATGCGCATAGAAATCGGCGGGAGTGGCATCTGTTATATCACCTGAAGTGATCAAAGCTGTTTTCATTCCACGCTTGTCAAAGATAGCGGGCAAAAGTAAGAGAGGTAATCCATTGGTATCGGCTCCAACGTAGCGGTTTTTGGTTTTTTGTCCGGAAGCGAAAGCTGTAGAACCGGGCGCCGAATCGGTTACAAAATTATCGGCGGAAGAAGTTTTCGACAAACCAATAGAGCGCATATTGAATACATTCAAGAAGGCATGATTGGCTGTGTATCCGGCAAACCAATGGGCTAAGCTTGTTCCATCTCCAATAAGTAGAATCACATTCTTTACCGGCTTGGATGCTCCATCGTTCTTATATTTCGGTTGATAGATTTTTGATTGCACCGCATTGGTATAAGACCGGGTTGGATAGGTTTTCAGAAATTCGGATAGTTTGGTGGAATGATCCGTGTTGATATAGTCTACACCCCAATCTGAGAAATGATACCAGGCATTGATGTTATCGGGACTGTTCCAAAAACGAATCTTCTTTCCTAATTGATGAACTTTGGTTACTGCTGCCACAATCTTTCTTTCTTCTTCTGCACTTACTCTTCCTTTTCCATTCCACTTCGCCGCATAGCTACCAAAATTGTCGCTCATCATAGCGATGCGTGTCAAAGCATCGAGGGAGTATGTCTTTTGTATTTCACCATCAAACCAAATAAAATCCGGGTAAGTAGTATAGGTGTCGGGAGATGGGCGATTTCCGGAAATTGAAATACGAATGTATTCACTGTTAATGATTTCCGGGTATTGTTGCAGTTGTTGAATCAATGCGTTCAAACTGGGGACAGCAGCTGTTTTAATATCGATCATCAGTTGAAAGCCTTTCGGCCCCATTTTCTTCAATTCATTACCATCTTTTGTAATGATGCTTTTAAGCGGTTCTAGGTATAACGCACGTAATGAACGGTCAACGCGAATGTCTTTTGGTTCGTGCGCTACTAGGAGACTGTCTTTCCAGAAATAAACGTCCGCCTCAATGGAACGCATTCCGGCGAAAAAAGCCTCGTAAAATGGAATTTTATTTTCGTAATCGTTGTGCGAATGCCCGAATGATTGCGTTTGTGCACGGCTATTCCAACATAGAATGGAAAACACAATTAATACAACTATCTTTCTTATCATTAATCTCATATGTTCGTTTTTAAAGGCCTTGAATTTATTATTGATGTGCGACCCCTCCAGGGTCGTTTGCACTGTTCATGTTTTTCGCGGCTACCAATATGCGACCCCTCCAGGGTCGTTTGCACTGTTCACGTTTATCGCGGCTACTGATGTGTGACCCCTACAGGGTCATTTGCATTGCACATCGTTTATTGGTGCTACTGATATGCGCCTCTACAGGGACGATTGCACTGTTCACGTTTTTCGCGGCTACCAAGATGCGACCCCTCCAGGGTCGGTGGCACTGTTCACATTTTTCGCCGCTACTGATGTGTGACCCCTACAGGGTCATTTGCACTGTTCATATTTATCGCTGCTACTGATGTGCGACCCCTACAGGGTCGTTTGCACTGCATATCGTTTATCGCTGCTACTGATATGTGACCCCTGCAGGGTCAATCGCGTTGCACATCGTTTAACGGTGCTACTGATATGCGCCTCTACAGGGACGATTGCACTGTTCACGTTTTTCGCGGCTACCAAGATGCGACCCCTCCAGGGTCGGTGGCACTGTTCACATTTTTCGCCGCTACTGATGTGTGACCCCTACAGGGTCAATCGCATTGCACATCGTTTAACGGTGCTACTAATATGCGCCTCTACAGGGACGATTGCACTGTTCACGTTTTTCGCGGCTACCAAGATGCGACCCCTCCAGGGTCGGTGGCACTGTTCACATTTTTCGCCGCTACTGATGTGTGACCCCTACAGGGTCAATCGCATTGCACATCGTTTAACGGTGCTACTGATGTACGCCCCCACAGAGTTGTGGTTTATTATATTTTACATTAAACGTCATTCAAAGCACCAGTACCCTTCCCATCCAGTAAACATCCTACGAAGCCCAATTATTAATTCTTAATTACTAGTTACTCGTATATTTTTTCACCGCAGCGGCGCAAGGTTCGCAGCGATAACGCAGCGATTGCTCCTCTTCAGTTTCTGTATTTACTTCTTAAACCGATAAGCGACCTCTGCAAGGTTGTCATCCCCCGAATTTTTTATTAAACGTCATTCAAAACTCTAGCGCCCTTCCCATCCAATACACATCTTTCAGAGCCCCATTATTAATTATTAATTCTTAATTATTAATTATCTTCTGTTCATAACTAAACAAAATCTTATCCTGAAAGTTAATGAATTGCACGAAGAGACTGTTGGCTGTTATCGAGCAAGCCATATACCCTTGATCCGATGATTTGAATTTGGTGAGGTCCGGATAGCCGTTTACCAATCTCGATTCTGAAGCGGCCCCACTAATATAATAAGTTGTAGCACCGGTGGGTACTATCAATTCCTGATGGTGCTCATGACCACAGATATAAGCAGCTACTTTATACTTCGCAAACATCGGCTCCAAGGTTGATCGCAAACGTTGCGTTTCTTTTGTGTCTTTTCTCCAACCGCCTGTATAAAGCGGATGATGGCCCACTACTATTTTCCAACGAGCTTTCGATGAACGAAGTACGCTGTCTAACCAATTCAACTCTTTTGCTAAATAGGTGGAGTCGTATTTCGATCCATCGGGCTTGTCGCCGCGCAATAATTTCTCCATTGGATCGGTGTCAAGAAATACAAACAATGCCGAGCTTGTGTCGGCACGATAGGTTTTTGTGTAATAGCGAGCCGGCATGTCCCAGCGACTGCTAATTTTTGAATACTGTACTTGCGCATCGGGATTGGTGCCATAATCGTGGTTGCCCAAAACCGGATGCCATTTTTCATACAAACTGTGAGCAGTATAAATCGACTCAAAAGAACTGATCCAATGATAGTCTTGCGTGCTTTGAACCCCTCTCGGATAAAAATTATCGCCTGTTGCAATAATGAAAGAAGCCTCTAAGTCGTGTGCAGCTCGGCCCATTGAAGCAGCCACTTCTTTCTGATGGTTTTCTCCATTTCTTCCCCAATCGCCCATTACTAGGAAATGTAAAGCATTGGGCTTTTTCACTAGCTCCGGAATGGATCCACCCGTGTATCCTTGATCTGCCAATACCGGAGCCTGGGCTGTTGCGCTATTGGAAACAAAACAAATCACTACGAATAATAAAGAAACAATACTCCATTTTGTCTTCATCATACATCTATTATTGAATGAGTGAAACAAGAAAGGAAGTGGCTTTCACCAACTTCCTTCTGATTGTACCATACTTGATCTATCGATTGCTTAGTAGCCCGGATTCTGAGTTAAGTAATTGGGGATATTCGAAGCACCGTCAATAGCGGTTTGTGGAATCGGGAACACACGCATGTTTTTGTTCGTGTTGGTTTTTTCCGTCCACGTTCCTTCGTATTTATCGAAGCGAATCAAATCTGTTCTGCGATGCATTTCCCAATACAATTCAAAACCTCTTTCTCTTAACAATGTTTCCAAGGTAATTGCGCTCAATGGAGCTGCTTTCACAGTGCCATTAACGCGAGCGGCACGTACAGTGTTTACATCGGCCAATGCGCCTGCATTATCTCCTTTTCTCAATTTCGCTTCAGCGCGCATTAAATACACATCTGCAATACGTACAATGGGAATATCAGCATCGCCGAAGTTTCTACCTGAAGTAGATTTCGCACTGAATTGGAATTTCAAAACGCGGTAACCGGTGCTGTAGTTACTTCCCTCAGCAGTATAGTCAATTGCTTTCGTGAAATTAACGGCCAAAGTTGGCTTGTTACGTGTTACGTTGTAAAGCTTAGCAACTTTGAAATCTCCGTTTGCACATTTTTCAAATGCACCACTTACGCGGATCAATCCCCATTGCTGTCCTCTTAAAATACCACGGTTCATTTTGAAATCTGCAGCCTTCACGCAGGTATCATCGGCCTGAACCGCCAAATTGGTTTGAGAAAAACGTGGATCAGCTAAAGAAGGATCTACTGAACCCGCAGCAGCTTCCCATGTATTGTAAAAATCGGGAGTAATGGCAGGACCATCGGTACCATTGGCTGCCGGATAAGCAGTTAAAGGAAACTGATCGCCCGACAATGAGAAATATGCCAAACGGTTGTGACCGTTCAATTCCGCTCTCTGATCTACTGCAAATACCAACTCTTTATTGTTATGATTATCATCGTTGAAAATTGAAAAATAATCACTGCTTAAAGCATAAGTGCCGGAACTGATAATGCGATTGGTATAATCGATCACCTTATCCATATCATCGGCAGAGAAAGTATGTGTTGCGGCATAACGATCGCGGTACACAGATGCATTCAAATAAATACGAGCTAACAAACCGTATACCGCATTTTTAGTGATGCGACCGGGACCGGTAGTTGTAGTTAAATCAGACTCAGCAGCTACTAAATCGGAGATGATATAATCCAATGCTTCTTTATCGCGAACCAATTTAGAGATATCATCCGGCTTCTCTTTAATGAAAGCAAGATTGAACATGTCCAAAGCCAACCAGTTGTAAAAACCACGCATGGCTCTTGCTTCTGCGATATAGGTTTTTGCATTCGCATCTTTGTTATCAGCTAACGCGTTGATAGCAACCACAGATCTTGATAAACTTTGAGTGATCAAGTTCCATGTATCACGAACGTTGGGATCGGTACTGGTTGTTTCGTGCTTGTGCAATGAAATGTAGATACCGTTATCACCCCAATCGGTACCACCTCTGTAAGGGAGGATCGCTTCATCAGTAGAAATTTCTTGTAAAGCGAAATAAGTGGTGTGACGATAAATATCCGGCAGACGCGCATATACCGGCGCAATCAAACCATCGGCAATTTGCTTTTGTGTTTGTCCTGTAACGGAAGTCTCATCGAGAATCTTCTCATTTAATTTGGTGCACGAAAACATTAAAGTGAGCACCGCAATTACTGCAATTCTTTTATTAAACATAACGTATTATTTTAGAAGCTTACTTGTAATCCAATAATGATAGAGCGTGCTTTAGGGTAAGAGAGGTAATCAATACCGTAGCTCAATACTCCATTGATCTGACGATCGTTGTTAACCTCAGGATCGAATCCATCGTACTTGGTTTTTACCCAAAGGTTTTGGCCTGTAAGAGACACACGCAAGTTTGAAATGTAATTGTCGATATGAAGCTTTCTTACATTCAACGTGTATCCAATGCTAGCGTTGTTCAATCTCAAATAGGCGCCGTCTTTCAAGAAACGTGAACTTACAGGAGCTGCGTTACTGGTGCTTTCTGTAGGATAGTTCAACGCCTCAGAAGTAGTGTTCAAACCTTTGAACAATCGGAGCTTGTAGAAAAAGGCATTCGTCGTATTATCGTAGATCTTATTACCTGAAACCCCGTTGAAATTCAAGCTTGCGTCGAAACCTTTATAAGAGGCAGTGAAATAGAAAGCATAGATGGTTTTAGGCAAGGCAGAACCTGCTGCTACGCGGTCTTTATCACTGATAATACCGTCACCGTCTACATCCTTATAACTACTGTTTCCACTTGCATCAATTCCAGTGAATTGCTTCAAGAAGAAAGTACCAATAGGCTGATTGTTGATGTACCCATTGATGGTAGCAGAAGTTAAACCTGAACCCGATGCAGATCCTGAAGGAATAACAGAGTAAGGCGAGTTCTTAACGATATTGTCTAAGAAAGCAATATTGAAACCAGCACCATACGTAAACTGACGTTTAGTGGTATGACGATAGTTCAAATCCAATTCCAAACCCTTGTTTACAATTTCCATGTTCTTCACGTTCGTCCAAACCGTACCGGCAGGTTGAATAGGATCGGCAGGAACTACTTCCAACAAAATGTTCGTCGATTTCTTTTGGAATACATCGATCGAACCGTTCAAATCGCCATTGAGGAATCCAAAATCCAAACCGGCATTCACTTGCTTAGAAACCTCCCATTGAATATCAGGATTTGCTAAGCGGGTAAATGTAGTACCGGCAGGATAGTTGGCGCTATTGTCTAAAGGATAAGAAGTAGAAGCAGAAACGCTTGAAGTATACAAGGCTTGGGTAATTTTAGAAGGAATTTCCTGGTTACCCGTTAAACCCCAACCCGCTCTCAATTTCAAGTTTGAGAATGGAGTGGATTTCATGAATTTCTCTTCAGTAATTCTCCAACCTGCACTGAAAGAAGGGAAATAACCATACTTATTGTTCTTACCAAATTTCGAAGAACCATCGGCACGGAAATTCGCCGTCAACAAATACTTACCCATGTAAGCGTAGTTGATACGACCGAAATAAGATTGTAGTTCATTTTGAATTGCATATCCACCGGGCTTGTTGTTCGCCAAAGTCAATTCTTGACCTAAACCCGGATTATTGATAGGTTCTACAGCAGCGTTGGGGAATTTATTAATGCTGAAGTTCTTACCGGCCAATTCTATCTTTTGATATGAAAATCCGAGCAACGCACTGATATTGTGCGCATTCACTTTCAAATCGTAGGTCAAATAGTTCTCAATTAGGGTATTGAGGTTTGAACTGGTGAAGTTGTCTAAACGACCATCACGCTGGGGTACCGTACTAGGCAATGATTGAATATCACGAACAGAAGTTGAGTTGTCTACACCAATATTCAACTTGTACACCAAACCGGGCAATAAACGGAGTGAAGGAGAAATGTTTGCTATGGTTCTATTAATAGTGGTAACATCTTTTTCCAATTGGAAGGTCACCAATGGATTATTCAAATCGAGGTAACGAGCGGGATTACCTGCCGAATCATAAGGAGCATAAGTAGGGTTATTGGCCAATGCATCCCCTATTACACTTGAAACAGGAGGACGCAAGTTGTAAGTGCGAGACACGTTCACATTCGCATCGATCACCAATTTATTGTCCCAAAAACGTTGAGTAGCATTGAAACGACCGGTATAACGATCCAAGTCATTGTTTTTAATAATACCTTGTTGCTTTTGCGCATTGAAAGATGCATAGTAGGTGAGTTTATTGCTACCACCGCTCAAACTCAAGTTATGCTCTTGAGTGAATGCATTGCGCATGATCAGGTTTTGCCAATCGGTATTCGCACCTTTATCCACCAATGTACCATTGATCTTTCCAATCTCAGCTTTGTATTGAGCCGCAGAAAACACATCAATTTTATTGGCAACTTGTGAGAAAGTGAATGCAGAACTATAGTTCAACGTAGAAGTACCTGCTTTACCTTTTTTAGTAGTGATGAGGATAACACCGTTTGCACCGCGAGCACCGTAGATAGCTGTTGCAGACGCATCTTTCAATACGTCGATGGCATCAATATCATTAGGGTTAATAAAATTCAAAGGGTTTCCGGCACCACCGGTAGAAGAGTTATCGAGTGGTAATCCATCTACAACAAACAAAGGAGTAGAACCGGTTCTCACCCCACCTGGACCACGAACTGTGATCGACAACTGAGCACCCGGCTCACCGGTCGAAGAGGTAACGTTTACACCTGCTACTTTACCTTGAATCAATTGCTCAGGGGAGTTGATAACGCCTCTGTTGAACGATTCAGCTTTGATTGATTTAACGGCACCGGTAACATCTCTTTTACTTTGGGAACCGTACCCTACTACTACCACATTCGCTAATTCAGAAGAAGTGGCTTGCATTAAAACAGCAATAGTAGATTGATTTCCTACGGCAATCTCTTGGGTTTGAAACCCTACGAAGGAAATCTGTAGCGTATCTATGGCATTTACTTGAACAGCAAAGTTTCCTGCTTTGTCGGAGCTAGTTGCAGCACCAGTGCTTTTCACTTTCACCGTGGCTCCTGACAAGGGAAGATTGTTTGTTTGAGAAATCGTTCCTTTGAGTGTGCGGAGCGATTGCGAGAAGGAGAACAGGGAAGTCATAATAAGAAAAAGCAAGAGACTTCCGTACTTAATTTTGGTCATAAATGTCATTTTTACAATTATTCGCAAAAGTAAGCGTGCAGGTATTTTTTCGTGCACCGGTGCACATTGTTAATGATAGGGTAATGTTATTTGCAATTTGTTAATGAAGAGGTAATGATTTGGTAGCGATTGGGGTTAGGTGTTAGGAGTTAGGCTTCACCGCTGAGAACGCCAAGAGCGCAAAGAAGTCGCAAAGAGTCTCATGTATTTTTTTAACCACAGATATCTCAAATTATTACAGATTCCCACAGATTAGCATCTGTATTTAAATCAACCTGACTCCCGGCTGTTCAATTATTAATTCTTAATTGTTAATTATTAATTAGCACGGCTGTTACATTATTAATTATTACTTATTAATTATTAATTATCTCGGCTGTTAAAAACAAAAGTCCCGATAGACATCGGGACCGCTAACAGTCGCATGAGAAATGTATACTAAAATCTAACCATTGTTCATAAACTGCCTGCAAGATAGAACAGGCTTATTAACGCATTGTGACGAGCGTATTACCATACCATGAAAAGAAAATCCCGCCAAATGGCGGGATTTTCAAACTATCGGAAATTCTAAACTTATTAGTTAGCACCGAACTTAGTCCAACCTTTCCACCAAGTAGATTCTGTTCCGGCAGGAGCAATTGCACCGCGGAAAGTTACGGTAGTGAAGAAAGAAGAAGCTAATTTAGGATCGGTAAAACTAGCACCATTCAAAATCTTTTGGTTTCCGTTTGAACCGGCAAATGGTGTAGGATCAGGTGAAGTATAGTTGAATGGTTGAATCAACTTCGCATCACTTGAGTTGGTTAAAATATCATTATTATAATAGCTCGATTGGAACCAGCTTAAGATACTTGCATCTGTAGATCCTGTTGCAGCACTGCTGCTCACTGAATACTTCATGTTCACTGTATTACCAGCCAATGTTGTATTTCTGATTCTCAGCGTACTGTCATTTATATTCAAATCAGTAGGAGAACCGGTACTTGCATCAATCAAAATACCTTGAGGCCATCCCATAATGATTGAGTTGAAAATAGAGATTGAAGAGTTTCTTCTGATTTGTGCACCTGCACGGAACAAGGTGTTACCGGTGTTCGCTAATGTAGCGCGAGGACCAATGGCTGTGATGTTACTGAATACTGCTGAAGTTTTTGGAGTAGCCGTTGTACCGCTCGCGTTGTTATCGCTTTCAAATGCTTCTGAAGTAGAGATATCAGCAATCAATGAATCTCTCAATACCAAACCGAATTGAACGTTTCCGCTGAAACCGTTATCAGTATCGAAGTCATCATCCTGAGTTTTGTAAGATATCAAATACTTACAATTAACAGTGCCGCCAAACCACTCGTAAGCATCATCTTTGGCATAAGTAACCTGAATGTGATCGATAGTAGTACCACTACCTACTGCTGCCATGGTTAAACTGTTCAATTCTTTATCAGGCTGGAAGGCATATCCTGCGTACTCAATACGAACATATTGTAAAGTACCTGAGTTATCGTCTGCAATTGGAGTTGGAGCCACTGCATCACCGGAACCAGCCAAGCCATCTCCGTTTGCATTGTCAACACCACCTTCTACCTGATACAATCCTGCAATACCATTGAAACTTGTATTGATAGGTGCTTTACCTAAGAGTACAATTCCACCCCAGTCACCTGAAGAAGGGTTGGTAGCTGCAGAAGTGAAAATAATGGGTTCTGTTGGAGTTCCAACTGCTACTAATTTTGAACCTCTTGTAATGATTAAAGCAGCCACATCACTTCCACTAAAAGAACCTTTGATGGTAGTTCCTGCTTCAACAGTCATGGTATGATTGCCTACCATATAAACCAATCCTTTAAGGATATATGTATTTGCTTTTCTCAAAACAGTGTCGGCGTTGATTCTTCCCGACAATGTAATTGTTTGTCCTGTAGTACCTGTACCTGGTTGAGTAACAATGATCACTTCTTTCTCACCATCCATTTCAATTTTGCGGCATCCTGTTACGGCTACTGCTGCAAGGGCAAGGGAGTAAAATAACGACTTCTTCATTTTGATGTATTATTAAAAAGTTTAGAATGAATAATTGAAACTGAGGTTAACACCGGTACCGAATTTTCTAGAGAAGCGAACCGCATCTTTTCCTTTCTCGTAGCGCGTGTTTGAGTCAGCGTTTTGATAGAAATATTGTGTTTGATTTAAAATATCAGAAATGTTCAGACGAAACTCTCCTTTCTTCTTCCATACTTTCTTAGCCACTTGGAAGTCAATTAAATCACGAGGAGCTTCATAAATATCAGGAGAACCGGCACCTGCGCTCAAGTCGCCAACTAGATAAATGCGCTCTCCAATTCTGTTATATAATAAGGTAATGTTCAATCCGGCTTTCTCTACATCGTACAATAAGCCAACGTTTACGAGGTAGGGAGACTGACCTTGCAAAGGACGGTCTACTTTAAATCCTTGGTCTTTGATACGGCTATAGATATAAGCACCATTGGCTTGTACTGTAAAGTTTTTGAAGGCTGATCCTAACTTGTCAAGTTTTTTACGCAATTCTAACTCAAGACCGAAAGTGTTAGCCTTTTCAGGGTTTTGATAAGAGAAGGTGGAAGCACCGCCACTTCCTTCGTTGAAGATCTGCTCAATTGGGTTAGCAAAGTATTTGTAGAAAGCACCTGCACTGAATACTTCACCCGAACGAGGATAAAGCTCGTAACGCAAGTCGAAGTTAGTAACCTTGGTACGCTTCAGGTTGGGATTACCTTGAACGGAGGCATTCAATTCGAAATCGTAAATATTCAAGAACGACAACTCGCGCAATTCAGGACGAATCACCGTTTGTGATCCGGATACACGAATATTGGTTTTTGGATTTACTTTATAAGTTGCGTTCAATCCGGGCAAGAAATCCTGAACTACTGTATGTGTATGACGAGGATCCCAAGTTTTCACGCTTCCTACCAATTGATCGTAGTGTTCGAAACGTCCACCCCAAACCACTCTCAATTTTGATCCGAATTGGTTGTCGAATTGTAAGAATCCAGCGTTTAAGATGGTATTAGCGAGATAGCGGAAGTTTCTTCCTTTAATAGCATCGAATCCAAACAAAGTACCCGTTCCGTTTCCAAAATTAGTAGAATCAAACACGGTAGTGGCAGGTTGCAATCTCAGGTTTGCATTGTCTGAAGGCAAATAGTTAGCGAACAATTTTGCATCGTACAAACGATCTTTGATTTGCAACATGTAGCCGGCTTTTACGGTTTGCTTTTGTCCGAATAGTTCGAAGCTTTCGCTCAAATCGCCACCGGCTGTATAGATATAATCACTCAAATCTTGGTAAATACGGCTACCACTTTGTTGAGAAAGTGAATTTGAAATCACCAATTTGTAAGGATCAGTTCCTATAGTAGATTTAGAATAAAGAATTCTTCTTTGATCAGGAATGTAACCGTCTAAAATATTGAAAGCGCCGTACCATTTCAATTTCAAACTTTTGCTCAAACTGTGATCACCGGCTAATTGTGTAGTGAAGAAAGTATTTTGTTTGAAACTCAATTCAGTTCCTCTCAATAGTTCATCTCTGGTATAATCAATACCCGAGCGATTAGTGACAGAATTGGTTGTATTGGTATTGATGATTGCTTTTGCAGAAATCTTATTAAACGAGTTCAGTTGAACTGCGAAGCTAGCGAGAGCACCCACGGTGATGTTCTGAGAAAAACGATCGTCTTGAAAATCATAGTTAGTACTAAAGATCCCCGAAGCCAAACTGTTGCTTCTATTGTCTAGTTTTAAAAAACGATTGCTTTTATTGTAAGAAATCCCGATACTTCCACCCACTGTTTTTCCGAACCATTTAGAAGTAAATCCACCGTTCATTTGAAAAGCGGCGTTGAAAGGAGCACTAATTTTTTCCGGAGCCCAAGCATTGCGCATTTGCTTGCCGATCGCTGTTTTTTCAGCTGATGTAAGTAAATCGAATTCGCTTTTTGTAGTATAGCTTGAAGGTAAGGCACGCGTTCCATCGTCGATACCCAACCAATCGTATTTGCCGGGTTTGTCGCGGTAAAAATCTTTACCAATGGTTTGCGTATTGAAACCGGTTCCCAACTGCACATTGAAAAAGTTAGCGCTTGGGATATCTTTGGTGTTTACTTGAATCAATCCACCAGCCCACTCACCTGGATATTCAGGAACGAATGCTTTATTGATCACGATGTTATCGATCATTGAAGCAGGGATCAAATCGAAAGAGAAGGTTTTACGATCGGGTTCGGTACTTGTTAACAAGATACCGTTCAACATTGCTTGATTGTAACGATCGGCCAAACCACGTACTACAATAAAGCGGCCTTCTTGAATACTTGCACCCGGCGTTCTTTTCAACACTTCACCGGTATTTCTATCGGGGGAACGGCGGATGGTTTCAGCAGAAATAACAGAAGCTACTGTATTGGTGTTCTTTTGAAAAGAAATGATAGAAGCGGCAGTTTCTCTTCTTGCATTGCTACGTTGTGCCGTAACAGTTACCGTAGAAAGGTTTGATTTTGAAAAGCTTAGTGTGATGCTCAATTCGTTTACACCACCTTTTACTACTTCTACATCTTCAATGGTCTTTTTTTCATAACCAACCGCAGTGATCTCTAAATTGTATTTTTTGCCGGCATTGATGTTGATGGTAAAATAACCATCATTAGAAGAAGTAACACCACCACTAAGTCCAACTATTTTAACAGTTGCTCCGGCAACCGGCTGATTTTTCTCATCAAGAATACGTCCACTGATTTTACCCGTTTGTGCAAGGGCTGTCAGCGACATTAGTATAAAAAGAAACAGTGCAGAAATTTTGCTCACAACTAAATCATTTTGTTGGCGCAAAACTAGTTCTGCACTGTTATCACATCGTTACCCCAATGTTACCGAATGGTTGCCCTAATGTTACCGAATTGTAAACTGATGCCAAGAACCTAAAAAAGAATGTCCCAAAACGCATTTGATAATATTAGGATAATATTCTGTTTACATATACTTTAAATAGATCGTTAATATTTGCACGTTCTTATTAATTATATAGGAACAATAATCTATGGCCTCTATAAAGGCTTATATATTATCTTAAAATTGCAACGCCCTGCCATTCTTGGCGGGGCAATTTCTTAACAGAGTTAACAATTTGGTAATACAGGTTTCTGGTTTACCGAGAGGAAAAACTGCACTTTTGCATCGCAATTTAAGATAATATGAGCAACACTTTTGTAAAGGTGCTGGTAATCAGTGCTTTATTGACAAATTTGGCGAACATAGCCGAAGGTCAAAAGTTCGATTCGTCGAAAGTTAGTGTTCCCAAACCGGTTAAGAAACCTTGGTATGAATCATTCAGTATCAGAGGGTACATGCAAGTTCGATACAACCGTTTATTGGAAACAAACCCAAAACTAAAATGCGAGCAATGTGATCGCTCTATTGGTGAAGGAGGTGGTTTCATTATCCGTCGGGGACGCATCATCATCAGTGGTCAAATTGCCAACAACGTATATATATATATACAACCTGACTTTGGTAGTTCTACCGGAACCACTCAAAACATTTTTCAACTTCGTGACGCCTACGTAGATATTGGTTTTGATAAAAAGAATGAGTTTAGACTAAGAGTGGGACAAAGTAAAGTGCCCTTTGGTTTTGAGAATATGCAATCTTCACAAAACCGTCTTCCACTCGATCGCGCAGATGCCTTAAACAGTGCCGTATCCAACGAACGTGATTTAGGAGCTTTCTTCTATTGGGCACCCGAATCAACAAGAAAGCTCTTTGCAAGTTTGATTGCCGACAACTTAAAGGGATCAGGTGATTACGGTGTATTTGCTTTCGGAGCTTATAATGGGCAAACAGCCAATCGTGCAGAACTTAACAACACCTTACACATTGTATCTCGGTTGAGTTATCCTTTTAAATTGAAAGATCAAATAATTGAACCGGGTATTCAAGCTTACACCGGGAAATATGTTCTACCAACAGATCTTCGATCTACTAGTACGAAAGCGGTATCCAACTTTGAGTTTCTCGACACACGTGCAGCAGCTAGCTTTGTATTGTATCCCAAACCTTTAGGTATACAAGCAGAATATAATATAGGAAAAGGACCGCAGTACAATCCAAGCAGCGATTCCATTGAAGTAACCAATTTGAAAGGTGGATATGCCACAATTTCATATAAAATTAATCGAGCTAATGGTGGTTCTTTAATACCTTACACACGAATTCAACGATACGAAGGTGGTAAAAAGCACGAACTCGACTCAAGAAGATACGACGTGAAAGAGATTGAAACCGGGCTTGAATGGCAAGTAAACAAATACTTTGAACTTACTACAAGCTATGTGATTTCAGAGAGAAGATTCGAAGATTCAAAAGCGAAAAGCAATTTGCAAAAAGGAAATTTTTTAAGAATACAAGTACAAGTCAACTTTTAACCAACTTTTTGAAAAAATAACAACTATGGGTCTCAATTCATTCATGAAGATTTTCATGCCAAAAGACAAGATCTTCTATTCATTGTTTGAAGAAGTAGCTGACAACGTTTCTGCCATGGGTAAAACACTTAAGGCTGTAGTAAACGAACCAGACTTCGATAAGCGCGCTGCTCTGATTTCAAAAGTAGAAGACCTCGAACACCAAAACGACGAGCTTACGCACAAAATTTTTACCGAATTAGGTAGAAACTTCATCACTCCTTTCGATCGTGAAGATATTCACTACTTGGCTACTGCCTTAGATGATATTTGCGATTACACGTTCTCAAGTGCTAAAAAAATCAACTTCTATAAAATCAACCCGAACGATCAAGGCATTCAAAAAATGGCCGATATGATTGAGCAAGGTTGTGATTTAATTAAAGTTGCTGTGAAAGAATTGCGCAACATGCGTAACATGCGTAACATCACTGATGCATTGGTGAAAGTGAACAGCATCGAAAACCAAGCCGATGATATCTTTGATATGAGTATCGATCGCTTGTTCGAAACAGAACCCGATGCAAAAGAAGTGATCAAGAAGCGTGAAATTTATCAAGTAATGGAAGTAGTTACCGATAAATGTGAAGACGCGGCTAACGTGATCGAATCAATTGTTATCAAGTACGCTTAAGTTTTCACTTTAACCATTACAACTCATGACGCTCGTTATAGTTATCATTATATTGGCGTTGATTTTTGACTACATCAATGGATTCCATGATGCAGCCAACTCAATTGCCACCATTGTATCTACAAAAGTATTGACGCCTTTCCAGGCCGTACTTTGGGCTGCTTTGTTCAACTTCGTTGCATTCTTCCTATTCAAGGATCACGCAGTAGCCAATACAATTGCGAAGAGTGTTCAAAAAGAATTCATCACCTTGCCGGTAATCTTATCCGGATTGATCGCAGCGATCATCTGGAACCTGCTTACTTGGTGGTATGGTATTCCTTCTTCCTCTTCTCACACTTTGATCGGTGGTTTCGCCGGCGCAGCTGTTGCACACGCCTATACTACCAATGGCTTTATCTCCATTGGAAAAATTGTAGAAAGCACCTACATCGTTCAAATTCTCTTGTTCATTTTCCTCGCACCCATTATCGGGATGCTGATTTCGATGTTCATTTCAATAGTCACAATAGCCAGAAGAATCTGGTTGCGATTGGGAATCATGGCAGTAGCAGGTGTAATCACCATCTACTTGTTCGGTATTTTCCAAGTGAACAAAATGGAAAAGAACCTCGATAAATTCTACAAAGTAGACAAACTGAAAAAAGAAGTAGTAGCCAAACCTGAATTGAAACCGGAACTCGACGCTGCAAAAGCAAAAGTAAAAGCAGCAGCTGCCTTCCTTCCGGAATACGATAGCAAAGGTGTTGACTATGTAGTGAATCAAATTGCTACTGTAGATGCAGGTGTAGATAAAAGCAAACTCTCTAAAGAAATTTCAAAAGCAGACAACTCAGTATTGAGATACTGCTTGATCGGCATCATGCTCATTTTCGCGTTCAGCTATATTTACTTTGAAAAAATCAAAGAACCCAATGCCAACCGAATTGCAGGTATGTACAAAAGACTTCAATTGTTGTCTTCTGCAGCCTTCAGTATTGGTCACGGTGGTAACGATGCCCAAAAAGTAATGGGTATCATTGGTGCTGCCATGATTGCAGGCGGACAAATCAAAGACTTCAAAGACCTTCCGAACTGGGTGCCTTTAGCTTGTTATACAGCCATAGGTTTAGGTACTTTGAGTGGTGGTTGGAAGATCGTAAAAACCATGGGTACTCGTATTACCAAAGTAACTCCTTTGGAAGGGGTAAGTGCGGAAACAGCCGGGGCAATGACCCTGTTCATGACCGAGCAGTGGGGTATTCCGGTAAGTACAACCCATACAATCACCGGTTCTATTATTGGGGTGGGTGCTACCAAACGTCTCTCCGCCGTTCGTTGGGGAGTTACAATCAACCTGCTTTGGGCTTGGATTTTAACCATCCCTGTAAGTGCGGTGCTCGCGGCTGTAGTTTACTACATCGTTCGATGGATCATTCCGGGTGCTTAATCACCCTAAAATATAGAAAAGAGGCAACTGGGGAGTTGCCTCTTTTTTTATGCAAAAGATTGGGTGAAATGGCAATAATTTGCTTGTTTTACTGTTGATATACAATAAAATAGAAACCATGAAAGGAATAATTCTTGCCGGAGGTTCTGGAACCCGATTGCATCCAATTACTTATGCAATCAGCAAGCAGATCATGCCTATCTACGATAAGCCCATGATCTACTACCCCCTCTCTACCCTGATGCTGGCAGGCATTCGTGAAATTTTGATCATTTCTACTCCCCACGACCTTCCCCAATTTGAACGCTTATTGGGAACAGGTGAACAATTGGGATTGAAATTCTCCTACGCAGAACAAGCCGTTCCCAACGGATTGGCTCAAGCCTTCGTAATTGGAGCAGATTTTATTGGAAACGATTCTGTGGCACTGGTATTGGGAGACAATGTGTTTTACGGCTCCGGACTCGGCATTCAACTTGAAAAAAACACCAAGCCTAACGGTGGTATCGTGTACGCCTATCGTGTAAGCGACCCCGAGAGATACGGCGTGGTGGAATTTGATAAAAATAATACTGTTATTTCCATCGAAGAAAAACCGGCTCAACCCAAAAGCAATTTTGCAGTGCCCGGACTTTATTTCTATGACAACGACGTGGTTTCAATCGCCAAAGAACTTCAACCCAGTCCAAGAGGCGAATATGAAATAACCGATGTAAATAAAGAATATCTTCGCAGAGGTAAACTCCATGTTTCCATCCTCGACCGAGGAACGGCATGGCTCGATACCGGAACTTTTGATTCTTTGATGCAAGCTTCACAATTCGTTCAAGTAATTGAACAACGCCAAGGCATTAAAATTGCTTGTATTGAAGAGATCGCTTACCGCAAGGGTTTTATCAACGCAGCTCAACTCGAAAAAATGGCGCAGCCATTGTTGAAAAGCGGATATGGCCAGTACCTTATGAATCTGTTGAAAAACAACTAGTATTCAAAACCATCTAACATGAAGAAAATTCTGGTTACCGGAGGATGTGGCTATATTGGTTCACACACCATTGTAGACTTGATCGAAAACGGATTTGAAGTAATTTCTGTCGACAACAATTCTCGTTCTTCCGCGCGCATTCTAGAGGGCGTGGAAAAGATCACCGGTAAGAAAGTAAAGAACTACAAAGTTGATCTCTGCAATTTCGACGATACCTTCGCTATTTTTCAAGAGAACGAAGACATTTCAGGCATCATTCATTTTGCTGCTTTCAAAGCGGTGGGTGAATCGGTAGAACAGCCTTTGTTGTATTTCGAAAACAATATGGTTAGTTTGATCAACCTCTTGAAATGCGTGCAGGAATTCAATGTTCCCAACTTTGTATTCTCCAGTTCATGTACGGTTTACGGCAACCCCGACCAAATTCCGGTTACTGAAAATACACCTCCCAAACCTGCTGAATCGCCTTATGGCTACACCAAGCAAATGGGAGAACAAGTGATCAATGAATTCTCGAAAGCCCATCCAACCAAGTGCATTCTATTGCGCTATTTCAATCCGGTTGGTGCGCATCCTTCAACCTTGATTGGCGAATTACCGCTTGGCAAACCCGCCAACCTGGTTCCCGCCATCACGCAAACAGCTATCGGAAAAATTCCGGTAATGAATGTGTTTGGTACCGATTATCCAACAAGAGATGGTTCTTGCGTACGAGATTATATTCATGTATGTGATATCGCTTCCGCACACACGAAAGCATTGGAGTTGTTACTGAGCGGTAAGTCAAAAAAACGTTGCGATGTATTCAACTTGGGAAGTGGAAATGGTGTAACGGTACTAGAAGCCATTCAAGCTTTTGAGAAAGTAAGTGGAGTGAAATTGAATTATGTACTAGGTCCACGCCGCCCGGGTGATGTGATCGCTATCTACGCGAACAATGATCATGCTTGTCAGGCATTGGATTGGAGTATCAAATATAGTTTAGACGAAATGATGTTGACCGCTTGGAAATGGGAGCAAAAGATTCAAACCGATGCTCGCTTTTATCAGAACAAGTCGGCCGGACTGAATTAAACCTTTTATATGAAGCTGCTTACCTCCATCTGGCTGATCGCCGGATGGTTTTCTTTTTATCAGACTCCTGTGTTGGAAAGTAGATCGGTGATTGAGAATACGGTTTCGATAAAGATGCCGGTTGAGTGGAAGCCTATGCCCGATTATCAAATCAAGATAAAGTATCCGGGATCAAATCCTCCAAAACATGTATTCAGCGATAAATCCGGCACTATTAGCATTGCATTCAATTTAACTGAAAGCAAGGCATCGCCGCAGGTATTGGAACAGTATTTAAATGTATTGAAGAAAAGTTTGGAAGACGCCTACCCTTCTGCCGAATGGCAAAGTTCAGAAATCACTACTATTAATAACAAAAAGGTGGGTGTATTTAAGTTGCTTACTCCTGTAAAAGACGATACTATTTTCAACTATTTTGTATTTACTGATGTGAATGGAAAATTATTGATCACTACCTTCAATTGTCCGGAGCGAAAAGTGAAGGATTGGGGAAGGGTGAGTGAAGAGATGATGGGGAGTTTGGAGGTAAGGTGAAAGGCTTTAGTGTTCACCGCGAAGATCGCAAAGCGCGCCAAGTTGTCGCAAAGAGCTTTCATCCCCTTTTTCTATCTTCCCGAATCTCGATCTTTTTCTTTCACCGCGGCGGCGCAGCGGTCGCGGCGTTTTCGCAGCGCTGGCAGTTTTTCTGTATTTCCTCCCTTCCCGCAACGGCTTCGCCTGCGGGACTGAAATTTCATTCGCTACGCTTCGTAAATTTCAGCCTCCTCCCTCGTTCCTCGTTTCCTCTTGTCCTCGCTCCTCGTTTCCTCGCTCCTCGTTTCCTCGCTCCTCTCCTCCTCGTTCCTTTCCCTTAAAACTTAACATTAGAATTTTGATTCCCTTATTATATTTATTCAAAAAAAAAAAATGGGAAAAGAACCTGCTATACTTACGAAGAAAAAGATCAAAGCACTTGTTGAACCGAAACTATTGCAAGCTACTGCTGAATTCGAATCGAAATTTAGAAAAGGTAAATATTTGTCAGCGGCCAAAAAGATGTCTAAAGTATTTGCTGAACAATTATTGATTGAACTGAAGAAGGAAGAAAAGATTCAAAAGAAAGCAGCAAAAAAAGCAGCCAAAGCAGCAGCAAAAGAGAAAGCAAAAACCCCTAAAACCAAACCGGCTAAAAAGAAAAAGAAGAATGCCTCCAAGAAATAAAAGGCAGTGGATCATCGGTTTGAAACCCGTCTAATTCCAGTTGCAAAATTTCATCCCAATCGGCCGGATTGGCCTTACCGTCGAGATCCGGCCAGAATTTTACTCCTGCTTTTTCGAAACTGATCAATTCGTATTTAGAAAAATCACGAAGTTTTCCGTCAATGTAATCGAGTTGAGTCCTTTTCAAAAAGCTCAATTTCTCATCTAGTGTTTTCAAAGAATCAGGTAAGCCACTCATTACTTTAATAGTGGGGTCCAATGCCTTTAGCTTTTTTATTTGATCCAACTGATATACATACACCACAGACCTTTCAATAATATGGTAGCGCTTCATTAAGTCAACCAAATGCGCTTCGCTTCCAGCTTTGAAATCGAGATAAAATCCTAGTGACTTTGGTGCAGTTCGCAATACATCTTCAAAACTTGGAATACAGGTATGACCGCCTTTTAATGGGATCGTTGTTAATTGAGCTAAGTACAGATCAGCCACCAATCCTTTTCCACCAGTAGTTCTATCGATGCTGCAATCATGCATCAAAACAAAGGAGCTGTCTTTCGAATACCTTAAATCCATTTCAACATAATCGGCTCCGGCATGGAATGCTGCCATCATGCTTTCGATGCTGTTTTCAGGCAAACTACTGTGCAAGCCACGGTGTGTCACAATTAAGGGGCCTTTGGCGGAATGAAAATCAGCTCCCCTAAAAGAAAGTGACACTAAAGCCAACGCAATGAAATATTTGTTTCTAACCATTCGAATTGTTTTCAATAGCAATAGAAGAAGCAGTACTAACATTTTCGGAATTAGATTTAGGAACTTGAACAAATACAAATCGTTTGTAAAAGCCATAGACAACAAAGGCCACAAAAGCCCCATAAAGCATTCCAACCAAAATATCGGTGGGATAATGCTTTCCCACATAAACCTGAGCATAACAAATAATTGAAGCCCAAGCAAACAACCAATAGTGTTTTCTTGAAGTCCAATCTTTCAACAAACGATACCAAAGAAAGCTAATACCAAAGTGATTAGCTGCATGACTCGACGGAAATGAATACTCGCCGCCTGGTTCTACTAAGTAGCGCAAATATTGTTTAAGGAAAGGGTCGTGTAGTGGTCGAAGTCGAGCAAACCAAGGTTTGAATAAAGAAGCAGAACCCAAATCGGTGAGTGCTATTAATACAATTGACAAGATCATGAATGAAACATAGTGTTCCTTGGCATTTCGCATCACTAGTGTTAGAACCCAAAAATACAATGGCAAAGAAGCCAATGGATTTCTGACAATGGGCATAACCCAATCGAGCCATTTTGAATCAAGATCATTGTGAATGAGCAAAACTGCAATTCTGTCGAGGCTATCGATTAACTCAAGCATGCTTCTTCAATTTTAAAGTATTGATAGATTTGATTCCTTAGTAATCTTCCACCGGGGGTTTGAGGCCAATTGTCTTTTATCCTTTTTGTGCAAAAACAAAACAACCATTTAAGATGTCGTTCATTGGTAGCAATCATTCCATAATGTTGCAACCAATGTTCACAAGCATACAAATTGCAATCCATCCACTTAAACACTCGAATAAATTGTTCTTCCTCTTCAGTTAGCTTTGGGGTAGCATCCAAAACAGAATCAATTAGTGGAGTGCATATCAATAGTACGTACTCAGCCCATTCTATCTTTTTTGACACTTCGATATGATTGTAATGGCATCTAAATAATTCCATACCAGCTCTGCTCGTATTCTATTTGTTGCATTGAAATTAGACAGTAGATGTGTTGCCTGTATGACTGAATCATTACTAAATATTTAACTGGTTCACAAAAAATTAATACAGGCATAAAACTAAGGTAAGCTTGGAATCTTTATTTTGTCAATGCCTTGGGCGTGCCGACATTTTATTTTATTCTTACTGCTCATTTCAGCAAGTTTCCTTTTGTTATTCGACCGAACAGAGGGATTTGCAATGCTGTATCAAAACTTTCAAAAAACGGAATGGAATTATGTATTCAGCTGTTTCACTTTCTTGGGTGACGGCTTGTTTACATTCCTACTAATTCTCTATTTTATCATTCGAAAAAACTATCAACTTGCTTTACTGATACTTGCAAGTTTTTTGCTTTCAGGATTGTTGGTGCAAGTGCTTAAAACGATAGTGGCATTTCCCAGACCAAAAGTTTACTTCGAAACAGTTCTACCGAAATTAGCCATGCAGCTTTCAAGCGCAAGAGGCGGGTTCAGCAGTTTCCCATCAGGTCATACTGCTACCGCATTTTCACTGGCAACCATACTCATATTCTTCCATCCTTCTAACAAATGGGGAATCGCATTATTCAGTATTGCATTCATTACGGGTTTGAGCAGGATCGTTTTAGGACATCATTTTCCTTTAGATGTATTTGCCGGTGCTATTCTTGGAATCCTCGCAAGCTTCACTGTAGTTGCTTTGCAAGGTGCAGAGATCTTTAAAAAGTCAAGAATCAAATTTCCGCTACAAGCAGAATGACCACAACACTTATAAAGAAATTGGCCAGTTTTGGAATGGTAGGAATCACAGGGATCGTGATCGATTTTGGCATCACCTGGATTTTAAAAGAAAGATTGAAGGTCAACAAATATCTTGCAAACGCTTGTGGATTCACCGCAGCTGTGATCAATAATTTTTTTCTGAATACTGTTTTCACTTTCAAGGAAGCGAATAGTGATAGTCCGAAACATTTGGCAGCTTTTATCTGCATAGCTCTTATCGGACTGCTCTTAAATACAGGAATACTTAAACTTCTACAACAGTATACGAAGTTTGGATTCTACTTCGCGAAAGCAATTACCATTGGCTTGGTATTCTTTTGGAATTTCTTCGCAAACCATTATATCAATTATTCGGGATGAAAAATGAGAAATGGTTATACCTTCTAATTACAATTTCTGTGCTGTTGAGGCTTTTTCTCAGTGCTCAATTAGAACTTGGAAATGATGAAGTGTACTATACAATTTACGCTAAGCAATTACAACCGGGCTACTTCGATCATCCGCCTCTTGTTGGCTATTTGATTTCGCTCACCAGTTTAGGATCTACCCTGCATTCAGAGTTTGCGATACGATTGGGTGCCATTGCATGCAGCCTCTTCAATCTTTGGTTGATTTATGAAATTGTGTTGCTATGGAGTTCCCGCAGAGGTGCATTGATTGCTTTGGCATTGGCAGCAGCTTCACCCTATCTTTCACTGATTGCCGGAACAATGATCATGCCCGACAGCGCCATGCAAACTTTCTGGATTGCAGCCTTGTATGCAGCGCTGCGCATTGTTTCGGAAAAGAATCCAGAAAAATACTTCTTGCTTTTCGGTATCATGGTGGGACTGGCATCTCTTAGCAAAATACATGGAATAATGCTCTGGGCCACACTGGGCTTGTACATTCTTTTCTTCAACATTCGACAACTAAAAAATCCTTTTCTCTATCTTGGCTTCTTGGCTACGTTGATCATCATTTCTCCATACATCATTTGGAATGCCGACAACGATTTCATTTCCTTTACATTTCACCAAAACAGGGTGAATCATTTTAGTTCCTTGCAAATAGATTCTTTTATTCGGGAACTCTTGGGTGGGTTTTTGTACAATAATCCTATATCATATGTTCTAATAACAATTGTTGTTTTTCGAGAATTGAGGTCTAACAGATCTGAACAGTCGCCTCAACAAAAATTTTTATTAATAGCAGGCGGACTTCCCATTGTATTGTTCTTATCCCTTTCCTTGTTCAACGATACACTTCCGCACTGGTCGGCGCCCGGCTTTACTTGTTTGATAGTATATGTTGGCATATGTTTAGGAAAGCATGAAGTCGGATATTTTTCCGAACAAAGAACTGGTAATTGGTTGAAAATGGCCTTATCGTTACTATGCGTTGCGATGGTGGGCTTATTCAGTTTTATTAGTTACTATCCTGGAACTACAAGTGGCAACAAGAAATTAGAGATGCTTGGAGATGGAGACCCAAGTTTAGACTTATACGGCTGGAAACAAGCATCCGAAAAACTTCAAATATTTGTGAATGATAGTTTGCATCAAAAGTCGATCACGCTGGTTTGTTCAAAATGGTTTCCGGCGGCGCATGTATATCACTACATAGCGGAGCCAAATCGCTTTGCAATGCTCACTTATGGAGAGCTACAAGATTTACATACGTTTCGGTGGTTTGCTCCAACGAATGGAGCTGTGTCAAAAGATCAACCCATTTATTTTATAACTTTTTCAAATATGTTTCAAGCGCCAAGTACGGCTGTATTGAATGCGTTTGATATAACAAGTACGCCGGTGTACATTCCAATTTTGAGGAATGGAGTGGTGGCGAAGTATATGGTGTTGTATGAGATGAGGGAGAAGTAGGTTATGTGAAAGGCATTGGGCTTTGGGCTTTGGGCCTTAGGCTTTAGGGTTCACCGCGAAGAGCGCAGAGTGCGCAGAGGAGTCGCGAAGAATGTTTTTTTCCATTCATCTTCTTTTCCATGTTCCCGACTCACGATTTTTCTTTTTCACCGCGGCGGCGCAGCGTTCGCAGCGAAAACGCAGCGCTGGCAAGCTCTCTGTTCCTCTCCCTATTCTTTCTCTGTCTTTCATTCCCACATTAGCAAACTCTCAAATTCGCCAATTATCGCGCCGGCTGTTCAATTCTTAATTCTTACTTCTTAATTATTAATTAACTCCCCCTGTTCTTCCCCCTCCTCTTTCTCTGTCTTCCCACGTTCCTCGCTTCCTCCCTTCCCGCAACGGCTATCGCCTGTCCCGTATAGTTCCTCACGGGACAAGCGGACTAAAATTTACTCCGCTACGCTTCGTAAATTTCAGCCTGCTTCCGGCTGTTTCATTATTAATTATTACTTATTAATTACCTCGGCTGTTCAATTCTTAATTCTTACTTCTTAATTATTAATTAACTCCCCCTGTTCTTCCCCCTCCTCTTTCTCTATCTTCCCTCGCTCCTCCTTGCTCGTCTCCTCCCTCTCATATTCCCCTTTTTTCTTTATCTTGCGCACCAATTTATACGCATGCTAAAGGATATACAACCTACCGGACAAAAAGATACCAGAAGTGGTTTCGGAGATGGAATTGCGGCGATTGCACGCACCAATCCCAATGTAGTGGCTTTGACCGCCGATTTGGCCGGTTCATTGAAACTCAATCAGTTCATTAAAGAAAATCCTGACCGTTTTATTCAATGCGGTATCGCCGAAGCCAATATGATTGGGGTGGCAGCCGGATTGACCATCGGCGGGAAAATTCCTTTTACTACCACTTTTGCCAACTTTAGTACCGGTCGCGTGTACGATCAGATCCGTCAATCGGTAGCTTATTCCGGTAAAAATGTGAAAATCTGTGCTTCTCACGCAGGGTTGACCTTGGGTGAAGACGGCGCTACGCACCAAATTCTGGAAGATATTGGCTTGATGAAAATGTTACCCGGTATGACCGTGATCGTTCCTTGCGATTACGAACAAACCAAAGCAGCTACCATGGCTGTTGCCGAGTATGAAGGACCCGTATATCTCCGTTTCGGTAGACCGGTATGGCCAATTTTCACCGGCGGCATGCCTTTTGAAATTGGAAAAGCACAAATCTTCAGCGAAGGAACCGATGTAAGCATTTTCGCTTGCGGTCACATGGTATGGAAAGCCATTGAAGCAGGTAAAGAACTCGAAGCAAAAGGTATCAGCGTTGAAGTGATCAATATTCACACCATTAAGCCATTGGACGAAGCAGCGGTGATCGCTTCTTTGAAAAAAACCAAATGTGCTGTAACCGTAGAAGAGCACAACGTATTGGGTGGTTTGGGTGATTCTATTGCTCAAGTAGCAGCGCGTCACATCCCTGTTCCCATCGAATTCATCGGTACCAACGATACCTTTGGCGAAAGCGGAACACCTACTCAATTGCTAGAGAAATATGGATTGGCTACGCCGAATATTGTAGCAGCAGCTGAGAAGGTAATGGCGAGAAAGTAATTAAGAGTTAAGAATTAATAATAAGAGCCCTTCAAAGAAGGGCTTTCTCATTTAATAGACTCCCGTTGCGCTTCTCCGCGTTCTCCTATGTTTGAGGTGAATATTTTTTTGACCACGGATTCGCACAAATTATGACAGATTTACCTTTAGATTAAGTTTTTGAGTTCTGTGTTTTAGGCATTAGGCCTTAGGCTTTAGGCATTTTCGACTACGGATAACCAGACTGAGGTTGAGTATTCTGTTATACACTACGAATAACGGACTCTAATCTGTGGTATCTGTATTTAAAATCTGCGGTATCTGTGGTTTCAAAAACCCTTCGCAACATCTCCTCGCTCTGTGTCGTTGCGGTAGCGTAAACTATTCGAACTCCGGAGTGCACGAAATACGATCAAGTTCTTAACAGAACAAGTCTCATTGCAACCGGCCCTTCGACAAGCTCAGGGACCTACGATTCATGGCCGGGCGATAGCATATTACAAGGCCCCAATTATTAATTATTACTTCTTAATTCTTAATTGTCTTTAAACTTTTGGCTATTTTGCCCTTCCAATAACCGAATTCCTGACCGAAAAACACCTGACTTATGTCGATGACCTACACCGATTCTGAATTGCTCGTTCAGTTCAGAGACCCCGGCACAAAAGAAAAAGCCTATACGGCCTTGATTAAGAAGTATCAAGAGCGATTGTACTGGCATGTTCGCCGCATGGTGGTAGATCACGACGATGCGAATGATGTGCTTCAAAACGTGTTCATTCGCGTGTGGAACGGTCTGGAAAACTTCCGCGAAGACGCCCAGCTTTATACTTGGCTCTACCGCATCGCTACCAACGAATGCCTCAGCTTTTTAGAACAACAAAAACGCAAGGCTTCCGTATCGCTCAGCGATGTTGAAAGCAGCCTCGAAAACAAGGTAAAGGCCGACAAACACTTCGACGCCAATAAATTGGAATGGAAACTCCAAGTCGCTATTCAACAACTACCTGAAAAACAACGAATTGTATTCACGCTTCGCTATTACGACGAGATGCCGTATGAGGAAATGAGTCGTGTGTTGGAGACCTCGGAAGGGGCGCTGAAAGCCAGCTACCACCACGCCGCGAAAAAAATTGAAGAGTATATATTGAATCATTAAACTTTTGCCATCTAATAACATCTTATATACAAATGGAACCGCGTAACATCATATTAAACGAGTTAAAAGGCATCAGCAAGGTACTGGCCAACAGCTACCCGGTGAGCGTTCCTTTTACGGTTCCTTCCGGATATTTCGAGCAATTTCCTTTACAAGTAATTGATATCCTGAAGGTTAGTGAAGCGCCTGCGTTCCCCGGCCAGTCTCGTGAACTCCTTTTCGATGTTCCACAAGGATATTTTGAAAACTTTGCCGATACCATGTTGGCGAAAGTTCGCGCTCTGGAAAATGAAGAAGAAACCATCAGTCCGCTCTTGGCTTCTTTAAAAAATAAGAACACATTCTCTGTTCCGGAAGGCTATTTTGAAGGATTGGCTTCCAATATTACCGATGGTGCGAAAGCCCTCGATATTGTGAATGAAACACTGGAACAAGATGAAAGCTTTTTGAAAGGTTTGAAACACCTGCCTACCTACCAGGCTCCTCAAGGATACTTTGAGAACTTTGCCGAAAACATGCTCAGCAAGGTTCAACCCGAAGCAAAAGTGATTCGCATGAGCTTCACTCGCAAAGTGATTCGCTATGCAGCAGCAGCGGTAGTAGCAGGATTGGTCATCACCTTCGGATGGAATCAATGGAACAAGCCCGTACAAGGCAACACTGAAGTAGCCAGTACTACTGTAGTTCCTGCCACCATCAGCGACAATGAAATCGAAAGCTTCTTAGCATTAGAACACACAAGCACCGCAAGCACCAATACTGTCAGCGAAACTTCTGAGTTCAGCATCGAACCTGAAAACGTGAAGGATCTTTTGGCAGACGTATCCGATGAAGAGCTACAACAATATGTTGAGCAAAACGCAGCCACGAATTAAAAAATGAAAGTGTCATGAAAAAATTTTTACTCATACTGGTTTGCTTTCTCGGACTGAACTTTATCTCAAAAGCACAGGACGATAAAAAAGAGAACAGTAGAATTGAAGCGCTGAAAATCGCCTTCATTACCCGAAAACTAAACCTTAGCCCGGAAGAGGCGCAGAAGTTTTGGCCTGTGTATAACCGTTATACAGACGAAATGCGTCAAATTCGTCAAGATTTGAAAGACAATAAAGACGAATTGGCGAAAGAAGAAAAGATTCTGAACATCCGTAAGAAATTCAACGGAGAATTTGGTAAAGCATTGAATACTGATAAAGTAAACGAGTTCTTCAAAGCAGAACGCGAATTCAACAACCTCTTGCAAAAAGAAATGTTGGAACGCCGTCAACAACGAATGGAGAACAGACAACGTCTTCGTCAGCAATAAATATAAAGAGTTTATTTAGGTGTTTTTCATAGGTTAGCAAGCCGACTTATTCTTAGGTCGGCTTCATTGTTTTAGAATCTAGGGAAGACAGAGAAAGAACAGGAGGAAGCGAGGTGTTAACGCTGCGTTCGCTGCGAGGTTCCTGAGCCAACCGAAGGTTGAGTCGAAGGGCCGCTGCGGTAATGAAGTACTCCAAATATTCAGTCTTTTCCCTCTACCGCAAAGAAACAAAGTACGCAACGGTTCGCAACGAAAAACTTAGCGAATTCTCTGCGCTCTTTGCGCCCTTCGCGGTGAATGTATTTTACTTAAAAACTCAAAAACTTAGAACTTACAACTCAACCCCCATACACTGCCGACTTAATATCATGATAAAACAAGAAAGTCCAACCCTTTTCATTGCCTTCTTTCCACCATTCTTGTCTTAACTCCATGCACTTCTTTCCATCAAAATCATATTTCGCCACAAACTTACTTTTCATTTGTTGCAATTGCGGAGCATCATCGCCACCGAAGAAAACAGTCATGCCGCCATCGATGATCCAAAACACTTGATGAAAAGGACTGTGCGCACCCGTTACTTGGTATTTGATGTATCGATCGATCACACCATCGCCTTCTAACAAGGTAACCTGTGGATGATCTTTAAGAATTTCTAATTCCTCGGGAATATAAGAAGGCTTGCCTTTTTGAAAAGCGAATTCCAATTCTTGCTTTTGAATGAAATATTGCGCGTTGGGAAATGCCAATCCGGGCACATCGCCTTCGGAGCGAATTTGTAATCCACCGGCATGGTCTTTATGCAAATGCGTCATCAATACCTTGGTTACATCAGAGGCATTGATGCCGTGTTCCATGAGGTTGCGGTGTATTTGAAGGATACCGTCTTGTTGGAAACCTAAACCTGCATCGAGCAGCAAAATATCTTCAGAAGTAATGACGAGAAAGGGTTGAACTTCTACCAATAAACTTCCCGTGCTGCGTTCTTGTAGATCGTCTTTTGAAGTATCGAAGGGAACAAATAGCTTACTCTTATCAATGGTGAAACTGCCTTCACTTAATGGAATAATGCGCATGGGGCAAAATTAGGAAATTCTTGGGTGGGAAAGTTGTTCACCGCAGAGAACGCAAAGAACGCAGAGTATTCGCAAAGAGTCTTTTTCTTCCAACCTCTCCGATAAACCTTCTTTTTCACCGCAGCGGCGCAGCGTCCTTCGACTGTGCCTTCGGCCCGCTCAGGACAAGCTCGCAGCGGTTTCGCAGTGCACCCTCTTATCCCATTTTTTCTTTACCACAGATAGCGCTGATTCTGATAGATTCCCACAGATTAGAACCCGATATTCAATTAGCCTGACTGCCGGCTGTTTCATTATTAATTATTACTTATTAATTATTAATTACCCCGGCTGTTTAATTATTAATTGTTAATTCTTAATTACCTCAACACCATCTGCCTATCCGCATCCAACCTTATCATAATAAACAACATAATCGTAAAAGTGATCAAGGAGGTACCGCCGTAGCTAATGAAGGGTAAGGGGATACCAATTACAGGTGCGAGACCAATGGTCATACACACGTTGATGGCAATGTGGAAGAATAATACGGAAGCAACGCCGTAGGCATAAGCGCGACTGAACACGCTTCGTTGACGCTCGGCGATGTTTACAATGCGCATCAATAAAAAGAAGTAGATAGAAAGGAAAAGAAAACTTCCGACAAAACCAAAGCCTTCTCCTATGGTACAAAAGATAAAATCTGTTCTTTGCTCCGGAACGAATTCGAAACGGGTTTGCGTTCCTTTTAAGAATCCTACTCCTGCAAAACCGCCACTTCCAATCGCAATCTTACTTTGCTTTACGTTGTAGTTGTCTTCCTTCTTCTTTTTAGGTTTTGCGTCTGTAGCTTCAGTTGTTCCCCCGCTTCTTTGTTGTAACGTGTCTGATCCCGCCGGAATATCAATGGGAGCCGTAGCTTCACTCGTATCTATTGGTGCCGCTGCTTCTGAATAAGGATTTTCCACCCCCAACAAATCGAAAATACGACTCACTTGGTGGGGTTGTAGGATCTTCGTAAAAATGACGGGTACTGCAAAACGCTGGACCCCTACGCATATCGCCCAAATTAAAATGATTCTCGTTAGCAATCCACGAGAACGCTTCAGCTGTCGGCGCAAGGCATAGATCGACAAAGCTGCAATCACGGTTAGTATGATTGCCAACAAATTTTTATCGACCAGTAAAGTAGCCACTACCAACACTGCCAAACTGAATCCAATAATCAAGTAGTAAGCCGGCAAGCCTTCTCTAAACATCACCAAAAAGAATGAGAAGTACACCAGTGCCAAGCCGGTTTCACTTTGCGCAATACTGATCACCGCAGGTAATAAAGTAATGCCCGCTGCTATGAGCTGCGCGCGCGGTTGATTGAAATTGGTTTCAATTCGTGAAAGGTATTTTGCTAGCGCAAGGTTCACGAAGAGTTTACAAATATCAGCCGGTTGAATTTGAATACCACCCAAACGGATAATCGAATTTGTTCCTTTTACTTCTGTGTGAAAAGGGAATACCAAGAGCAAGAGTACAATACCGAATGCATAACTGATATTCGCGGTTGCGGTAAAGAATTTACTATCGGTGAGCAAAATGAACAATCCAAGGATCAATGAAAATCCGAAGAAGTACAACTGCTTGCTATAATCTGTTTTGAAAGTGAGAAAGCTTCTTAAGATCGGATCGTTCTCTCGGTAGGTAGCCATGAAAATGCTTAAGATACCAATGGATACCAATAAGAGGTAGAGCCAAATCACTACCCAATCCACTCCTTTCGATATTTCAGGATTCCGTTGGCTCATACTAAATAGGGTTTGCGTAAACGAATGCTGTGCTTAGGATCAATGAACAAATCTCCCACGCGGGTATCTACTTTCTGTTTGGGAGGCGTAGGAGGTTCTGGTGAAGCTCCTTTGCGCAAATACTTCTTGATATAAGTGCTGTCTTTCACCTTATCGAACCAATACTTCGCGCGCACAGAGTCTTCAATGAATTGCAAGCGTCTAAAATAACCGGGGATCAAATTCGCAGAAGCGATTCTTTCAACTTCCGGCAAACGTTCTGCTCTCAATGTATCGTTCAAATATTTTTCAACCAACATCGATGCAATGGGCGCGGCCCAAGTAGCACCGAAGCCGGAGTTCTCTACAATTACTGCTACGGCAATCTTTGGATTGTCGGCAGGAGCAAAACATACAAACAATGAGTTGTCTTTCAACTTCACTTTCTGTCCATCAATGATTCTGTATTTCTCTGCTGTACCGGTTTTAGCGGCGATTGTGATCCCGGGGATATTCGCGGCAGCACCAAGGTGATTTACCACATCTTGCATACCCATGATCACCGCATCATAGGCATCATTGGTGATATTGGTGAGTGGAGAATGTTTTACTCTGAATCGATTCAACAAGGTATCGCTGGAAGTTTCACCATCAATACTGTCAACAAAATGCGGCAAATAATAATACCCTCTATTCGCCACAATACACATGGCATTGGCCAGTTGAAGCGGAGTGGCTTGCATCATGTCCTGACCAATACCAAGGGTCAAGTTGGTACAAGAACTCCAGGCTCCACGGTACACCTTATTATAGGTAGCCGTGTCGGGAATAAATCCTCTGTCTTCACTTGGAATGTCGACTCCTGTTTTCGTACCCAATCCAAATGCGTTCAAGTAATCGCGCCAGTGCATGTAACCTTTCTTCGTTCCACCGAATTTTGAATTGTCGATGGTCATGCGAAATACTTGCGAGTAATAAGAGTTACAAGAATTGGCGATCGACAAACGAAGGTTATCGGCGTGACCGGGATTCTTGTGCACGCAAGCAGGCTTTCCATGTCCGCAAGCTAAATAGCGACCCGCGCATGGATATCCATAGCTCGGAGTAATGATGCCTTCATTCAAAGCAACGAGTGCGCCCAATGGTTTGAAAGTAGAACCGGGCTCGTAGTTTCCTTTGATAGCGCGGTTCAACAAAGGACCGGAAACGTCCAACATCATTCTTCCGAAATTCTTTTTCTTATTGGGACCCGTTAAGTCGTTGGGGTTATAGTTCGGACCGGAAGTCATAGCAATGATTCCACCTGTTTTCGGTTCAATGGCTACTACGGCTCCTACTTTATTAGCGAGTAATTTTTCAGCGAGTTGTTGTACTTCTAGATCCACATAGGTCTTAAGGTTTCTCCCGGCGCGTGCGGCTGTATCGTACATGCCTTTTTCATAAGAACCTACCAAACGGTTCAGTTTATCTTTGATCATGTACTGCACCCCGCGCTGACCCATGAGCACGGATTCGTAGGAAGATTCCAATCCACTCAAACCTACGTAGTCGCCTAATCGATAAAATCCTTTCGAGCGTTTGATCACGCCTGAATCGGCTTCTCCGATGTATCCGAGAAAATGCGCTCCCACATTGGAAGGGTACACACGCACCGGACGTTCCACCAGCGCGAAGCCGGGGTATTTCCAAATATTTTCATCGAGGCGGGCATGAAGATCAGGAGGCAAAAGATCTTCGAATATGGAAGGACGGAATGGACCGTTCTTGAATTTGGCTTCGAGAATGCGTTTGCGGTATTCGGCGGTATCGATGCCGAGTAGGTCGCAGAGACCCATGGTATCGATTTTCTTGGCTTCGTTGGGAGTTACCACCAGGTCGTACATGATGGTATTGTTGAGAAGGGGCTTTCCTTTGCGATCGAAGATGATTCCGCGGTCGGGGTATTTTACTTTAGGGAAGACCGCGTTGTTCATGGCGAGTTGGCGGTAGCGGCCTGAGAAGATCTGGAGATTCATTAGTTGCAGTATGATCACAAGAAAGACCACACCGAATATGAGTCGGATCACAAAACTTCTGGATTGATTGAATAAGGCCATAAAAAAGAACCTCTCCTAAATTTGAAAGTATATATTACTAATAGAGCTTTATTGTTCACCGCAGAGAGCGCCAAGAGCGCTAAGTTGTCGCAAAGAGTTTTTATTTTCCAACCTCTCCGATAAACCTTCTTTTTCACCGCAGCGGCGCAGCGGTCGCAGCGATCCTTCGACTACGCCTTCGGCCTGCTCAGGACAAGTCAGCAGCGTTGGCATTCGCTCCGAATTTCCTCGTTCCTCGATTCCTCGTCTCCTCCTTCCTGTACTCCCCCTGCTCCTCCCCCTGTTCTTTCTCTGTATTTCCTCTTTTCCTTTTATCCTCGCTCTTTATGCAGTATTCGTCTTAAAACTCTGCTTCCTATAAAACAACAACTCCGTCAATAAAATCAATAACAAACTCACGCCGGTGGTGCCCAATACTTTTCCGAGGAAAAACAAGAAGCTTCCCATTTCCATCCATTCTAGAAATACCAAATAGGTATTGTGTAAGAGGGTGAGGACCACTACATAGGTTGCATAAGGGGCCCAGCCCATACTGGTAACGGAAGGAGATTTATAGTTTTGATCGGCTCCTTCTTGAGAAATCAAGATGCTTACCAAGAAGGGGCGAACATAGGCGATCAAGGCGCAGGCTGCGGCATGCAGTCCGGGCGTTTTAACGAAATAGTCTAAACTAAAACCGAACAAGAATCCGATAAAGGTCAGTGCCAATCGGGGTGTATTGAAAGGCAGCCACAAAATATACAAGAAGTACAAATACGGCACCACGAATTGATGCAAGGGTTTCACCTTCACCAAAACCAATACCTGTACGAGGATGAACAGGATGAATCGGACCGTATTTTTAACTAAATCACTCATTGCTGTATTTTCTTCGCTGCTTCTTCCAGCTTTTTACGTTCTTCTTTTTGTAAATTCTCCACTACCGACACATACTCCAACTTAAAGAAGTCGGCTGCCGGTTTCACTTTCATCACATAGAAATTACTTGAATTGTCTTCCACAATTTGATCCACTGTTCCAATCATTAAATTGGCAGGGAACAAATAAGAATATTGACTGGTTACAATGGTATCGCCCTTTACCAATTTCACACTCTTGGGAACGTTGATCATGTTCACGTACATCGGATTCTCACCATCCCATTGCACAATTCCCAAATCACCCGACTTCTTGATCTTTGCACTCACTCTCGATTGACGGTGCAACAAACTCATCACCACGGCATAGTTGTCGCTGGCGCTGATCACCACTCCTACAACTCCACTTGGACTTACCACACCCATATCCTTTTTCACGCCTTGCTTTTCGCCGCGTTGAATGGTGATATAGTTGTTTTGAAGCCCAACGGTATTGCCTACCACTTTGGCTTCTCTCCAAATGTATTCGCGTACTTGGGTGCCGGTAGAATCTTTGGCTACGGTGTCGATGATCTTCTTACCGCTGCTATCGAGTTTGTAAAAATTGGAACCGAGTTGGTTTTGTAATAATTCGTTTTGACGCGCCAGTTCGGCATTGGATTCTTTCAAATTGAAATAAGACTCCACGCCGTCGTATTTCTTGTAGAACCAGCCCGTGGTTTCGGTAGCCACGCCCATGAAGGCGGCTTCCTGAAACTTGTTGTAAGTGAATAAAGAATACAGCGCTATTCCCTGGACCAAGAGAAAAAATAGGAAGTTAAAATACCGCCGTATGAAAAGAAAGATATTACGCATAGCTGTCCTCTGAAACGATCAGCAGCAGAGGTAGAATGAATTGAATGAGTCTACAAAAACCTTCACAATGGCAAGCCCACAACGCTCTTCTATTAACGCATCACGAAGGGGAAGCGATCATAATTCTTCAAAGCAATACCTGTGCCACGTACTACGCTCTTTAAAGGATCGTCGGCTACGTGAACGGGTAATTTGATCTTTTGGCTTAAACGTTTGTCCAATCCTCTCAACAAGGCACCACCACCGGTGAGGTACAAACCTCTGCGGTAGATATCGGCCGCCAACTCAGGAGGCGTTTGCTCCAGTGCTTTGAGGATGGCTTCTTCAATTTTGAAGATGCTTTTATCGAGGGCTTCAGCAATTTCTTGGTAGCTCACCATGATTTGTTTGGGGATACCGGTTACAAGGTCACGACCATTTACCGGAATATCGTCCGGAGGTGTTTCCAAGTCTTTCATTGCTGCGCCAATATTGATCTTGATTTGTTCGGCAGTACGTTCACCGATCAACAAACTGTGGTAACGACGAAGGGCTTCCATGATATCGGCAGTGAATTCATCACCGGCGATACGGATACTTTGGTCGCACACAATACCCGCGAGGGCAATTACGGTAATACCGGTGGTACCACCGCCAATATCGATGATCATGTTCCCAACCGGCTCTTCTACGTCGATACCGATACCGAGGGCAGCTGCCATGGGTTCATGAATCAAATACACTTCTTTGGCTCCGGCTTGCTCGGCACTGTCGCGAACAGCACGCTTTTCCACCTCGGTGATAGACGAGGGGATGCAAATCATCATTCTCCAACTTGGGGGGAACAGGGGCTTTTTGGGGTAAACGAGTTTGATCAACTCGCGAATCATCAGCTCAGCGGCGTTGAAGTCGGCAATTACACCGTCTTTCAGCGGACGCACCGTGCGAATGCTCTCATGGGTCTTTTCATGCATCATCAATGCCTTCTTACCCACCGCCAATACATTCTTTGGATTGTTACGATCAAGGGCCACAATACTGGGCTCATTCACCACTACTTCTTCGTTATGTATGATGAGGGTATTGGCAGTACCCAGGTCTATCGCGATTTCCTGGGTAAAAAAGTTAAAAAGTCCCATGTTTTTCGATATCAGTTTTTAGTATGATGCCGGACCGAAATCCGGTGTTGCAAAATTGGAGGAAAATATCCGAATAAACAAAGCCAAATCATTGCCAGTCAATGTTTTTTTCCACTTTCCCCGTCGGATAACGCACCCTCCCCCCGCTTATTGTTTTTTGCCTTTGGGGAATTTTTCAGCCCTATTTTCTCAGGCACGAAAACCCAAGCGCTCTTCTACCGCTTTTGGAAGCTCCGGAAGCCTGCTTCTTTCCATCAAAAAGCTGGTCAAACGAGCAATATCCTTGAAGATATAATGCTGGTCTAAAGCCGACTTTAAATAGTCTTTCCCCGAACTACCGCCCGTGCCTATGCGAGAACCGATGGTACGATGCACCATGTTCATATGACGATACCTCCACGTACTTAGTTGCTCGTCGATGTCTAATAATGTTTGCAATAATTGAAAAGGCAATTGCAACATTGGATAACCTCGGTACAACATGATAAACAATGCCGAACGAGCGGCTTTTGCACTCAATCCCGCATTCGCTCTTCCTTTGAAAAATTCTGTTTCAAAGAATTCACGGTGTGCTTCTTCAGCTCCTGCTAACCCAGATGCATACCGTATAAAATATTCGTTCCAAAACAAGCGTTCGGCGGTACTATAGTCTTGTTCGTTCAAAGGCAAAACCGTCTTTCCTGTGGAAAAACCTTGCCAAATTTCATTGTCGTGGAAAAAAGGCATGCGTTCCAGCCATTTGTTAATCAAGTTTAACATCGACACTTTCGCTTCTGCTTCTTTGATCAAGTTCACATGCTCGGGACGCAACTGACTCAAGTAGTATTCTTGTCCCACCCTCGCCTCAAAAGGTAATCCCAGTCTAGCTTCCAGCACTTTGAACTGCCAGCTCTGAAATCCGGAAGCCGGCCGCAGCATGTCTCTGAATTCCAAAAAATCCATCGGCGTCATGGTTTCCATCACGTCCATTTGCTGCACCAGCAAACGCAAAATGGTAACGGTTCTGTTCAAGCGATGAATGATGATTTGTTGATCGGGAGAATCGTCTTTCAAACTGGGCTTCTGAAAAAATTCGATCACCGAATCTACTTCGTGCAAAATTTGTTTGAACCACAATTCGTAGGCCTGATGAATGACGATGAACAACATTTCATCGTGTGCAGGTTTTTGATGTTTAACACTTTCTAAAGATTGTGCCTCAATAATTTTATTGAGTTGCAGGTAGTCGTGATAATAAACAGATGACATAGGAAAGCAAGCTTAATGAAATAAAAAAAGAGCGACCGTTGCGATCGCTCTGTATGAAGAGAATTAAAACTTCGGAGCAAATTCGTAGGCGATATCGGAACGATAATACATGCCTTCGAAGAAAATACGGTCCATGAAATCCAATGATTTCTGCGCTGCATCGTGTACAGAAGCACCGTAAGAAGTAACGCAAAGCACGCGGCCTCCATTCGTTAACACAGCATCGCCCTGATTACTTGTACCGGCGTGGAAAACCATACTGCCTTCGGGAACGGCGCGCTTCAGGCCTTGGATCTCGAAGCCTTTTTCGTAATTACCAGGGTAACCGCCGCTCACTGCCATTACGGTAGCTGCCGGGCGACGATCGATATTGATCTTCATTTCACCCAATTCTTGTTTGGCAGTGGCTACAAAAAGTCCCACGAGGTCGTTTTCGAGTCGAGGGATCACCACTTCTGTCTCCGGATCGCCCATGCGGCAATTGTATTCGATCACATAAGGCTCGTTGCCCACTTTGATCAAACCGAAAAACACAAAGCCTTTATAATCGATGTTTTCTTGTTTCAATCCATTGATGGTAGGCTTGATGATCTTTTCTTCTACCTTAAACATAAAGCCCGGAGTAGCAAAAGGCACAGGACTCACCGCACCCATACCGCCGGTATTGAGGCCGGTATCGCCTTCGCCAATGCGCTTGTAGTCTTTGGCTTCAGGGAGAATTACATAGTCTTTTCCATCGGTAAGTGCAAACACGCTCAATTCAATACCATCGAGGAATTCCTCTACCACCACGGTTTTGCTGGCTTCGCCGAATTTGGATTGTTGAATCATCAATTCGAATTCGGAAACGGCTTCCACATTCGAATGACAGATCAACACGCCCTTACCGGCAGCCAGTCCATCGGCTTTCAACACGATTGGGAGTGGATGTTCGGCCACGTATTTCACGCCCTCCTCAAAATTAGAGGCATTGAATTCGCGGTATTTAGCGGTTGGGATATTATGACGGTCCATAAAGGCCTTGGCATAGGCTTTCGAGCCTTCCAGTTGGGCGCCTTCTTTCGATGGACCAATAAAATAGATATCAGCGAGCTCGGGATCTGCTTTGAAGAAATCGTAGAGACCGTTCACGAGGGGTTCCTCTGGGCCTACGATCACCATTTCAATTTTCTCCTTTTTACAGAAAGCGGAAATACCTTCGAAATCGTTCACCTGAATGGGAACATTGATTCCACAGAGTCCGGTTCCGGCGTTGCCGGGAGCGATGTACAAGGGGTTGGTCCACACGCTTTGGTTGATTTTCCAAGCCAGTGCATGTTCGCGGCCACCCGATCCTAACAATAAAATTTTCATGTTGTGTTGCTTCAATAAAGAATCGTACCAATACTGGTCGCGAATTTCGGAATTTTAAGCAGTATAATTTGAATTTAATCACTATTATTGGGAAACGCAGAGACGCGGAGGAGAGTGTGGAGGCGCAGAGAGGAGAACAGAGAAAGAACAAGGGGAGGAACAGGGGGAATAGAAAACCACAGAGGCACGAGGACACGGGGATTCGTTGCGTTACCGCTGCGAACTTGTCCTGAGCGGTTCCTGAGCTTGTCGAAGGGCGGGCCGAAGGCACAGTCGAAGGACGCTGCGCCGCCGCGGTGAAAAAAAAGCAGACGTAGGGAATGATAAGCCCACTTTACGAGGCCTTTGCGCTCTTGGCGATCTCAGCGGTGAACAATCTCTGCGGTGAACCAGGCATCAATTACACACTATAAAATAGCTTGTTTTAAAACTACGATTATGAGTCAATTTCCTGAGAAAGGACATCCGAAAGGACTGGCCGTACTATTTGCTACTGAAATGTGGGAGCGTTTTAACTATTATGGCATGCGCGCCGTGTTGGTGCTGTTCATGACCAAAGCGCTCTTGGTTGACAAAGCTTTCGCCTCGAACCTTTATGGAAGTTATACCGGTTTAATTTACTTGACTCCACTGATCGGTGGTTTTGTAGCCGACCGTTTCTGGGGTAACAAAAGATCCATCATCACAGGTGGTATTATTATGGCCATCGGAGAATTCATTCTCTTTTTCTGCGCCTCCCTTTATTCCACCGATGCCGGCCTCGCTAATTTCTTATTCTATACCGGCTTGGGTTTCATGATCACCGGTAACGGATTCTTCAAACCAAATATCTCGGCCATGGTTGGTCAACTTTATCCCAAAGGTGACCGCAGAATTGACCCTGCTTATACCATCTTCTATATGGGAATCAATACCGGTGGCGCCATTGGTCCCATCGTATGTGGTTACCTCGGAGACACGGGCAATCCTGCCGATTTCAAATGGGCCTTTCTCGCAGGTGGCATTGCCATGTTGCTGAGTGTATTGGTACAAAAACTCTATCAAGAGAAATTCTTGGTAGACCCCGAAGGAAAGCAATTGGGTAATGTACCCGACGATTCACCCAAGGCAACCCTCAAGCCTGTCTTCATTTTGATTGGCTTAACAGCACTCGCTGCTTTGATGATCGGACTCTTGTACATCGACGCTACAATTTTCAGCTTCTTATCATATTTACTAATAGGTGCCGTATTGGTGATTGGAGGATACATCTTCTCAGACAAATCGTTGACCGGCATTGAGAAGAAAAAAGTAGCCGTAATTTTTACGGTATCATTCTTCGTGGTATTCTTCTGGAGTGCCTTTGAACAAGCGGGAGCATCGTTGACCTTCTTTGCCGATAGTCAAACCGATCGCACGCTCGGCTCCTACACCATTCCCACTTCTTTCTTTCAATCCTTGAACTCCATTTATGTAGTAGGGCTAGCGCCTTTGTTTGCTTGGTTGTGGTTGGCTTTGAAAAAGAACGAACCCGCCTCTCCTACCAAAATGGCGATAGGCTTGGCATTGCTGGCTTTGGGGTATGTATGGATCGCCTATGGCGTGCAAAGTGCTGTTCCCGGAAAACTCGTGAGTATGATCTGGTTGATTGGAATGTACGGTTTGCATACCTCGGGTGAATTGTGTTTATCGCCCATTGGCTTAAGCTTGGTAAACAAACTCGCCCCTGCAAAATTTGCCTCCTTATTAATGGCCGTATGGTTCTTAGCCAACGCGGCTGCCAACAAATTAGCCGGAGTACTCAGCGCCCTCTATCCCGAAAACGGAAAAGTAACACAGTTCTTAGGCTATCAAATGACCAACCTGTACGACTTCTTCTTGTTGTTTGTGATTATGTCGGGTATTGCGAGTTTGTTGTTATTTCTGATTACGAAACGTCTCCAAACAATCATGAAAATGTAGTATCCGAGAAGGCTTGAACTTGCTGTTTAGGCTGCCGAATTTGACCACAGATACCGCAGATTTTAAATACAATTAGCACAGATTAGATCTCGAAATTCTAATCTGTGCTTTTTCATTTCAGCCTCTCTCTGCGACTCCTCTGCGCTCTCCGCGGACTCCGCGGTGAACCAAACTATTCAAAGATTTACCTTATCTTAACCCTCACAAAACTTACTGCATGACCCCCAAGAAATTCACCCCCTACATTCCCCCGGAAGCCAACGTAAAAGAACTCACCGTAAAATCCATCCTCCTCGGATGCCTCTTCGGTGTCATCTTCGGGGCCGCCACGGTCTACCTCGCCCTCAAAGCGGGACTCACCGTAAGTGCCTCCATCCCCATTGCCGTGATTGCCATCACCCTTGGGCGACGCTTCTTCAAAACCACCATCCTCGAAAACAATATCATTCAAACAACCGGTAGCGCCGGTGAAAGCATTGCCGCCGGGGTTGCATTTACCTTGCCGGGGTTCTTGTTCCTCAGCAGTCCCGACAGCGCGGAATACTTCAACTACCTCACCATTTTGGTCCTCGCCATTGTGGGCGGTTTGCTCGGTACCTTATTAATGGTACCCTTGCGACGCGCCCTCATCGTGAACGAACACGAAACCCTTCCCTACCCTGAGGGAACCGCTTGCGGCGATGTACTCAAGGCCGGTGAAAAAGGCGGCGACTTTGCGCGCACAGCTTTCCTCGGGTTGGGCGTGAGCATTGTGTACGCCATCTTACAGAAAGTATTGCACGTAATTGCCGAGATACCTTATTATACTACGAAGCAAGTCAACAAGTTTTTTCCTTCCGCCAAAGTAGCCGGTGAAATCACACCTGAATATTTGGGGGTGGGTTATATCATTGGTCCGCGCATTGCGGGCGTATTGGTAGCCGGTGGGGTATTGAGTTGGATGGTCTTCAATCCGCTCCTCGCCACATTGGTGCCTGCCGATACCATTGCGGCCCAGCTCGTGAAACTCGGTTATCTATCCAGTTTAGCAGCAGAAGGAGGCAAGGGCAATTGGAATCCGGCCACGCATCAATTTGCCGATTATGCAACGGCGATCTACTATGCCTATATCCGTCAGATTGGAGCAGGCGCCGTAGCTGCGGGAGGTATCATTACTTTGATCAAGACCATACCTACCATTGTAAAATCGGTGGGTTCTAGTATTAAATCTATTAAGAATAATAGCGGTGCCGAAGGCGATACATCATTGCGCACGGAGCGTGATTTGAGTATGAAATGGGTGGGCATTGGAAGTTTGGCTTTGATACTATTGATCAGTATTCTACCGCAGATCCCCGGATCGGGATTTGCGCAGAAATTATTGATCGGTGTATTGGTGGTATTGTTTGGTGCCCTATTCGTAACCGTAAGTTCTAGAATTGTGGGATTGATTGGATCATCTAACAATCCGATCAGTGGTATGACCATTGCCACGGTAATGGGCACCAGTTTGATCTTCCTCAGTGTGGGTTGGACGGGTAAGGCCTTCGAGCCCTTGGTGTTGGTAGTGGGTGGTATGATCTGTATTGCGGCCGCGAATGCCGGCGCCACTTCACAGGATTTGAAAAGTGGTTATATCGTAGGCGCCACGCCGCGCAATCAGCAGATCGCTTTGTTTATTGGAGCGATTGTGTCGTCGATTGTAATTGGTTTGACTGTCAAATTCTTGGATACCCCTACCAGTGAGATGGCGAAGGAAGGCATCAAGCATGCTATAGGGACGGACAAATATCCGGGTCCGCAAGCCACTTTGTTATCGACTTTGATCAAGGGTATTCTCACGGGTGATTTGGATTGGCAGTACATATTTGTAGGCGTATTCATTGCCATTGTAATGGAGCTCTGTGGCATTAAGGCCTTGAGTTTTGCGGTGGGTGTGTATTTGCCCCTCGCCACTACCCTACCGATCTTTATTGGCGGCGCCATTAAGGGCTTGGTAGACATGGGTAAGAAGAAAGAAGAATCGGCCATAGAGGAAGAACTCAGCAAGGGCAGCTTGTTTGCTACGGGACTGGTAGCAGGCGGCGCAGTAGCCGGGGTATTGATTGCGTTTTTAAGTGGTAGCAAATCGGGCGAGAACTTTTTGAACAGTGTAAGCTTGGAACACGGTCTCACCGGCACCCTCTCCGAAAACGGCTACTTCTTATTAGGCATCTTGTTCTTTGCCGCGATGGGGTACATATTGTACAAAGTAGCGAGTAAGAAAACAGTTGTTGAGTAGTTTAGTTTTTAAGTTTTTTAGTCTGCTTTGAAACAAATCAGAAGGCAGTTATTGAGTTGTTTAGTTATTTAGTTATTGAGATTGCTTTGAAGCAGTTATATATTAGGAAAAAGCACAGATGAGGAGTCTGTGCTTTTTTTATGGGATAGTGCCCGAAGCAAAGAAGTAAAAAGCTCCCACCCGTAAAAATACCCATAGGTGTTATGTTTACCTTTTTGTATATTCATCCTACTAAACCGAGTCCTCAAAATTGAACATCCTTCTCTTTTCGAGACCGGTATGCCTTTCCGCCGGTAAATCCCATTTCAAAAATCAGGTTTTATTGGCAGTTGAAAGTGAATCAGTTGCACGGGGGACGTGTGAGTGAGGGGCACGAAGTGTGGGGGGATACTGATGAAAAACAATTAATTTAATACAAACCCAAAAATGAGAATGCGATACAGAGAATATTCAAACGAAAAACATTTTGAGAAACCTTTAATTCTTAACATATTCTTCGATGCATTACTAGATAAGTCTTAACATACCCATCAGCTCAAAATTAAATTACCAGTATTTATAAGCTAAAAATAATCGAACCAAAACAAGCTGAAACTACAAATTCCATTCAACAATATCTGACTAAGCAACAGCGAAACCCCATCATAAAGTAAAATAAGATGCAAATGACAACACCTCAAAAAGTAGCGAAATTACAAACATTTAAAAACGAAGCAGAATTTAGAATATTCTTGATAGACTTATTAAAAAAAATGAAATACGAGAATGTTATCCACACGCATCAATATGGAAAACCAGAAATGGGAAAAGACATTATTTGTTACCTGCCCCATGAAATAGATGGTGAGGATTGGTATGCATTTGTTGTAAAACATGGTCGTATAGGTGGTGGCACAAGTGAAATAGAAAATATCAAAAATCAAATAAAACAGGCATTTGAATATCCTTACACAAACTTGAAGGGCGATCGAGTAAGAATTAATAAAGTGAAGGTAATAACCAACGAGAACTTCACGAATGGTGCGCAGCAATCAATAAGTACTAGCCCCGAATTAAGAAGTTACTCAAACATTGATTTTTGGTACAACGAAAATTTAATCCCAATAATTGATAAGTATTACTCAGATTTCTGGCTACCAGGAGATGAGTTCTGCAAAGAATATACAAGAACATTGAAAAACAAGATACAAGAGGAATTCGAACTAAAAGATCTATCCTTAAATATCGAAGATAAGCACATAAAAAAACTATTGAACCTTTTCATTGAGCCTGTTTTAACCGAACTCGTCATTGAAGACCAAAAAGAAAACTCCATAAACACAAGTCCAAGGGTAGTGAAAAGAAAAACCAACATCCAAAACATAAGTCAGTGCAAAGAAAACATCATAATTACTGGGGAACCAGGAAGTGGCAAAACAAAGCTTGTAAATAACATTACACTTTCACTTTTAAACGCCCAAAAAAACGCTGAAGAAAAATCTATCCCGATTAAACTAAGAGGAAAAGACATCAAACAACATAACTTCAATATAGACCATGCTGTAGAAACCTCAATAAAGCAAATCGCACCAGAAACATCAGAAAGAACTGATTTAACAATATATAGAAAAACAATCCTTGTAGACGAAATAGACTTATTAACCAAAGAAGAAAAGATAAAACTGATCACTAGTTTGAGCAGCTATTGCAAAAACAATAACAAATTCATCCTCATGCAAAGGAGGCATGAAAATCTAGATCTAGAACTAGATGACAACTTCACAAAAAACATAAGAATAAATAACTTCAACATTCGCCAAATAGAAGCTTTTATTTTAAAATATTTCGAAGGAACAGACCGTGGACAAAAATTCATACAAGTCCTAAAAGAAAGTAACTTATTTGCAAAACTTCCAACCACCCCGCTCACAGTAACCCTTTTGTCTCTTCTTTACGATCAAAACGGATATGAAATACCAGCTACCATAACAGACATATACGAAGACTTTGTAAAAGTCATGATAGGGAAACTTGAAATTAGAAACAGAGCAGATCTCCTATTATTCAATATTAAAAAAAGACTTTTTTCAAACATTGCATTAAAAATGCTTGATTCCAAGATGCATGAAATCACTTTTGAAGAATTCACTAACGAAATAAATCAATTTCTAAATTCAAAAGGTTATACAACACAAGATGACGCAATTCTAAAAGACTTAGTATATAATTCGGGGATGCTATACTTAGATTCAAATACCAATACAGTTGGTTTCAAACAACAAGCATTCATAGAGTATTTAGCGTCTGTCGAAATCTACGATCATGCCAGAAACACACATTATGACAAACTTCTCTATAATTTTAATGATATAACTTGGCAAAACACTGCAATATTCTTCGCTGGGAAATCTAAAGACCTACCAGATATGATAACTGATTTACTGCAAAAGATGCCAAATCTTGACTTACGAGACTGGTTTGTAAATGCAGGAGGAATGGGATACCTATCGCAAGCACTCTACCTAACAAATAATCAGGAAAGAAAGAAACTTGTAAAAAAATCACTTGAAAACATGGTTAAAGCTTTTCATGAATCTCAAATACTTACACAAGAAGAAAACCATTTCTTTTCTCAAATGCCTTTGCCACTAATTGCCACAATGCTTACTACATGGTTTATTGAAAATTTTAAATCAATAACATTGAGATTACCCTTGAATGAAGCTTTTGAAGAAATAGCAACCGAATACTCTAACGCAGACATAAACGATTTTGATGGAGACTTTAAACTGTTTCTGCTCGCCTCCACACTTTTGCATAAAAATATCGACGATGACACTGCATTTAATAGTTTAATTGAGAGAAACAGTTTCATAAAAAACCCAGTGTTAATGGTTGCAGGAGACCTTTTTCTTGAAACAGGAGATATTCACAGAAAAAATCAAACATCAGAAATATCAAAAAAAATAAGGAAGCAAGTAAAACATCATCTAGATGCGATCAAAAATGTAATAAAGCTGCCAGCCTATAGAATTGATAAAGATTACAAACTCCTTGATAAGCCAAAGGACAACATACTCTGATTTTAAAATACTAATTTTTAAACTTATTATTCTTTACAAGGTAGCCTAAAACATAATTTAATAACAAATTAAGGGGTTAGATTGACACAATTAATAGCCTTAAAAAGTAATTATAAATAGAGCTTAGGCTTCTAAATAAAATCAAAACGTTACTCCGAAAATCATATTGAATTGATATATACCCTATTAAAAATAGTCTGTTTTAAAAAAAGAAAACACCCACTAATATATCCTTTTATTATCCTTAATCACAACCCAAACAATTACCAAATCAAAACCTTAAAAAACACAAAAAACACCACATAGAAAAAAGAAAAATATGGAACAAAACTGGGACTACCAGAATGAGTAAAATGAAATTATCATGAATATAGTTTTAATAGCATCGTACATCAAAAATGAAAATGAACTGTTCGCTGATGAGATCCCGAATATTGAAACACACTCACCTTTTGGGCATCTACAAATCAAATATGGCTTTATATTAACACGATTGAATATTTTAAATGAAACAATAACAGAGATTCATTCTTTACATAGTACTAATATTGAAAGAATAAAAAACAGAGAATATGTTTCTAGGGAAGAGACGCTCCGCCCCATTGTGAAATGCATTTCCTTAGCTACCGAACTAAAAATACTTACCGATGAGCTAATCAGCTTAAACTATCTCTTAAACTACTACTATACTAAAAACTGCTGGCCTTCTGAAATAGAAATCGACTGTATTGGGGCATATCTTAACATGGAAAATAAAAAGGGATTCGAAGCATTTAATAACCATACCAAGACAATTGACACTATAAATGATATAGGAAATGCGATAAAACACTCTTTTATAAATTCAGAAATTATATGGAAGCAAAATCCTTCCCCAACGCCAAAATTATTTGCAATTCATCAAAAGCGAAACAAGCTAAACAATTCAGCAAAATTGTATGAAATATCAATACCTGAGCTGATTACTGAATACAATGCGATCCTTGAGGATATAAAGGTTGTATTTCACAATTACTACCAAAATAAGCACTCTAGGGATTCGGATTAAACCGTCAGAATTCATAGATTTGCCTTCGAACTTGTGTTTGCGACAGAGCAAGGATTAGAGAACAACGAATTTTGGGCATGTATGAGTAAAAAGTATTCAGATATAAGAAATCAACTTAAATTAGTTATAACCAAGACAGACAGAAATGACTTGGCCCATTTGACACACTTCTTACAAAATCATGCAAACGGAACTTCTAAATTCTATGAGAGCCATGCTAAATCATATTTAGCAGAACTATACGAAAACCTCAGTCTCACAGAAGAACCAGATTTTCAATACCTTCTTCCCATAAAATGGGATATCCCTTTCCCTCCTCCAAACAAGCCAAAGTTTAAGTTCATTGACCTATTTGCTGGTATTGGCGGAATAAGACTTGCGTTTCAAAATCTTGGCGGGAAATGTGTTTTCACAAGTGAATGGGACACTTTTTCAAAGAGAACTTATGAAGCCAATTTCGGGGAAGTGCCATTTGGAGACATAACGAAAATATCTGAAAAAGAAATTCCCGACCATGATATATTACTAGGTGGATTTCCTTGCCAGCCTTTTTCAATAGCTGGAGTATCAAAAAAGAATTCTTTGGGAAGAGCTCACGGCTTTTTAGATGCAACACAGGGAACTCTGTTTTTCGATGTTGCAAGGATTATTCAATACAAAATGCCGAAAGCGTTCCTATTAGAAAATGTAAAAAACCTTGTTTCACACGATAAAGGAAAAACATTCAAAGTCATAAAAGAAACTTTGCAAGAATTAGGCTATACAATATATTATAAGGTCTTAGATGGCAAATATTTTGTGCCACAACATAGAGAACGAATCATTATAGTTGGATTCAATAACCAAGTCTTTAGAAATCGTGAAAAATTCGAGTTCCCCAAAATGGAAGGAGCAAACCATGCGATCAAAGACATTTTGGAAAAAAAAGTTGACCCCAAGTATACCTTATCTGACAAACTCTGGAACTATCTGCAAGAATATGCTAAGAAGCATAAAGCTAAGGGAAATGGATTTGGCTTTGGACTGACAAATTTGGACGGAATCTCAAGAACAATGAGTGCAAGATATTATAAGGACGGCGCCGAAATATTGATACCACAAAAGGGATTAAACCCAAGAAGATTGACACCCAGAGAGTGCGCAAGACTTCAAGGATTTCCTGATAGCTTTGTCATTCCTGTATCCGACAATCAAGCTTATAAACAGTTTGGCAACTCCGTTGTCACACCTTTAATTCAGGCAGTTGGAAAGAATATCATAAAAGAAATCATAAAAATCAATGAATCTAGTAAGTCTAAAGTCGCATTTCATTGATCACGGGTGTACAAAAGTCTATGTTAAAAAGCTTTCCCCAAACGACAATTCTAAAAATCAGGTCTATTTTGGCGGAAGCTTTGATATTTTAAACATTTTACCAATTTCGGAAATAAAAACAGAAGAAGCCGGAGACTGGAATAAAGAACGTTTTAAAGCTACTATAAAGTTTTCTTGGATTGCAGAAAACGGCGAACTATTCCCTGCTCCAAAAGCACAACTAATATTGTATCCCAAATATCCTGAAGTTCGATTTTCTGGCTTTCTTCAAAACTGTCAAAACCCTCCTTCAGAACTAATGACACAGAGGCTAGCAGACCGACTTTTGTTTTTCTCTGTAGCACAGAATGGAACAACCATAGGTTATGTTGCAGCACCTCTCTCTGAAATTGCTAAAGAATTTGAAAATCTTTCAAATGTTTCAGAACACGGCGTATTCAAGGTTATCAATTTATCCAGTGTCTTAAATAGTAAGAATGCATTACTCAACGAACTTCTTCGAATTCATCAATTAGGTTGGATCAAATCAAAGAGACTTGATAAATACGGAAATATAATGGAATGCGAAGCACCAAATTGTGGTGGGTACACATTAGAAGCAGAATTGGGAATAACCCCTAATGGTTATTCAGAACCTGACTTTCTAGGCTGGGAAGTAAAACAATTTGGTGTCGACAATTTTTCTAAACTAAATTCAGCAGTTATAACGCTAATGACTCCTGAACCTACAGATGGTTTTTATAAAACTGAAGGAGCTGAAGCATTCTTAAGGAAATACGGTTATCCTGATAAGACAGGAAGAGAAAACCGTATAAACTTCGGTGGCGTACATAAAAACGGAGTACGGCACACATTAACAAATCTAAAAATGGAGTTAATTGGTTTTGACGTAGAAAGCGGAAAAATAAGAAACACAAATGGGAAAATTTCATTACTTGATCTTGAAGATAATGAAACAGCATCTTGGAGCTTTAGCTCAATGTTATTACATTGGAATAGAAAACACAGTCAAGCTTGTTATGTACCATCACTTTCAGAAACAACAAACGAACGACAATACAAATATGGGAGCAATATTATACTAGGAGTTGGAACGGATTTCCAATTATTCCTCGCTCAAATGGCGAAAGGTCATATATATTACGACCCCGGAATAAAAATGGAACACGCATCTACAAAGCCCAACATCAAAAAAAGAAGTCAATTCAGAATCAAGTCCCAGTATTTACCAGACTTATATTACGAGAATGAAATAATAGATATCACTCGTTAACTTAAATGTCATAAGGTATCCTTTGCACCAAAAACAAGTCCAATCTGTCTTTTCATTTATCACAAAAGTGAACAAGTCGAGTATAGCTCTTAAGACGATTGTGCAACGCGACAAAGACTCCCAAAAAAAGACTACAATTAAATAAGTGCTGAGACGAAGACTATTCAACATCCTTTATAAAGTCTATCCTTTCGGCACTTAAAAAACAAACTCAAAATGTAATGTTAATTCAAAAATGAAACACTATGAGAAAAATACTCTTGACTTCATTTATCTTTCTATTCTACATATCAGCTATTGCCCAAAATACATCAGACGTACCAATTCAAAATATTTCTACCGACAGTTCTGTTGTATATAGGCTATTTTCTACAAAAAACATGTATACTTTCATCAAGTTGAATACCAGAAATGGTCAAATGTGGCAAGTTCAGTGGGGCACTGAAACCAAATATCGATTCGAGTCAATACTTTCGGAAATACCTCGGGTAAATAAAAACGATGAAAAGAATGGCAGGTTTTTCCTTTATCCAACCACAAACATCTATAACTTCATCTTACTTGACCAAATTGACGGCAGAACATGGCAAGTACAGTGGGGAAAAGAAGGAGAGCGGATGGTAATGCCTATTTACTAATTCTTCAAAATGCTAAGAATCAAATTATACTAAAGAACTTGATTTAACTAGTTTATTGCCTTATGAGAAAAGCTTAAAAGCAATGAAATTGAATTGGAGTATTTACAAAGACAATACTAGAAAGTTTTCAAAGAAAGACAAATGTCTTGTTTCGATTCAAAGCCTAGATCCATGCAGGAAACACATATTCAATGAAATCAAGTTTCAATATATCTTTTCTTTTACATACTTCCCTGCTACTTCTGACTTTAGCTTCCTGCCGTTCTTCAAAGCAGTCTAAACTCGACACTAAAAATTCCTTTGAGTATGTATACGACAGCATTTCCAACAGAGATTCTATAGAGGTTGTGAACATCAAAAAATACAATATATATATAGATTCCTTGATTAAGTATGATGAGCACTATGAGTACATTATGTCAGGTATTGAAGAAGGTAAAATAAAACGAGAAACCAGAAGAGTAAAGACAAATACATATACCGACGATTTAGACACTACAATAAAAATCAAAAACGGAGGATTTGGGAAATATACCTACGGAAACCGAAAAGGTGATACTCTTTACAAAATCTACTATCACGACAACATCGACAAGAACTACTACGAGTATTTCTACTTTAGAAACAATCAATTAGTTTCAGCCAGTATTGTTTATGAAGAAAATAGTAGCACTAAAGTGTTCTACAGCAGAGAAGAATACTACTCAGAAAGCAGAACACTTAAAGTTGAAGAGTCTAAGAAAAAAATCGCCACAGTATACAGAGAAAGAGTTTCAATTGATTTGAGGAAAAAGGGTATACGCTATTTGAGCGAGTACAAAGAGATGAATAAAGATTTTTTGAGCCAACAATAGTAGGTTAAGTCATACTGAAGAACCAGCATTCAATTAAATTCAAAACAAGCAGGACATGCCAATACGAACTCGCTATATACGGCATACTATTTTAAATACATTGAATCGATCAAACTAAAAACCGACAATTCATGAAACATTCACTACTCTCCGCGCTTTTCAGCCTGATAGCAATAATGAGTTTCTCACAAGTCAAACCAGACAGCTCAGCGCATTTGTCATTCAGAGGAGTTCCTCTGGATGGAACTTTGGATCAATATGTAATAAAAATGAAGAGTGCTGGCTTTACGCATAAAGGTACAGCCGATGGCATAGCGATGCTAGAAGGCGATTTTGCCGGTTACAAACAATGTGTTGTCGTAGTGTCTACGCTAAAACAAAAGAACCTCGTTCATAAAATTGGAGTATTCTTCCCTGCGAAAGAAACATGGTCTACACTTTCAGGAAACTACTTCAACTTAAAAGAGCTTCTCACAGAAAAATACGGAACCGCATCGACAGAAGTCGAAAAATTTGACACTCGAACTGAGCCTAGAGACGATGAGGGAAGAATGTATCAAGTAAAGTTCGATAATTGTAAATATTACTGTATATGGCAAACAGATAAAGGCGAAATCCGACTTTCGATAGAACATGAAAGCGTAACGTCTTGCTTTATTCGATTAGTGTACCTGGACAAAATCAATAGTGCAAGCATAAGAAAGCAGGCAATAGATGATCTATAGACGTTGTCACAAAAGCCATTTTTTGGCTACACAAGTCCTTCAGTCTATATTTGGTCTTTCAGTTCAAATGAGTATAAATGTCGGGAGAAAAAGACTTAGCCAAACTCTTGCAATCGATGAGCCCCGTTCTAAACGAGGGGGAATATGTATTCTGCACGATGTCTGATTTAAACAAGCTAGACTTAACTCAAATCATCTCCTTTTTCAAAGAACAAGAAGGCTATACCGTAATTTTAAGAAGGCAGTTGGCAGATCATCTTGGTCTTAGCTATTCTTTCATCGCATCATGGATCACCCTAACGGTTCATTCTTCCTTAGAAGCAGTAGGCCTTACCGCAGCTTTCTCAAATACACTAGCTGCAAATGGCATTAGCTGTAATGTTGTAGCAGGGTACTATCATGACCATATTTTTGTAGATCGGGATAGCGCAGGGAAGGCGATAGACGTTTTGAAAGGGCTTACTAAGGGAGATTTCAATCAATAATACTGGTACAACATAGCATCGTACTTAGGTCGCACCCCTCCTAGCATTTAACATTCTTCCAATCAAACAATCCACCCATGTGTAAAGTCCACAACCAAGTAGGCTGTCTTACCGTTGTAAAATCTCACTTACATAAGCATGGCATCAAGAACTTCCATTCAATAAATGAGTTGATAGAGTTTCAGAAAAATTTGGCGAGCCTTAAAAGGGAAGTATTCTTGGCACATGAACAGTTGATACAACAAGAGCATTCGGCTCTCACTGCTGAACTGCCTGAGCTGGAAAAACACATCAACGAGGAAAGAACCAAGCTAAGGGCCTATTTTCAAAATGAGATCGAGGAAGTTCAAGAGAGAATAAACAGTCTTACAGATTCGACACAATCGAATTTCTTCAAGAAGTTTTTTTCAAAGATCAAACTGAACAAACTAAGAAAAAGCGCCCAAGAATTGGAACTGAGCATGGATTCAAAAATAGAGGCCTCTCTATATGAATTGAATCATTTGTATTCAGAAAAAGCGCAGCAGCATCAGTACCTCAGTTCAAACACCAATGCTGCGATTTCAGACAGCAGCTATCAAGAAATGATGGCATTGGAATATAAGAATAGCAGAATTGAGGAAGTAAAAAATTCAATCTACGGGGCCATAGGAGAACACAAGGTGGTAAAAGTATTGGAAGGCCTCTCTGATGAATACACCCTCATCAACGACTTCTCCATAACATTCGCCCGTCCCATCTACAACCGTCAAGAAAACGACTATATAAAGTCCATTCAAATTGACCACTTACTAATTAGCCCGGCAGGGATCTTCCTGATTGAGACCAAGAACTGGAGTGAGAAATCATTGGCCAGCCTAGACCTTCGGTCGCCCGTGGAACAGGTTAAACGCACGAATTTTGCGCTTTATAAGATAATGAATGAAGCATCGTCAAATGGGCGCCTCAATATTGGTCATCACCACTGGGGAGACAGAAAGATACCCATCAAGAACATCATTGTGCTCACCGGTGCAAAACCAAATATGGAGTTTCAACATGTTAAGATATTATCGCTAAATGAATTGGTGAGTTATGTGAGTTATTTTAAACCCCTATTTAGTGAAGTAGAGGTAGACCGAGTTTCAAAGTTCATGTTGAACTTACTAAACTGATTCTTAGATAGAAGAAAACAAGAATTCAACTATGTCGAACAGATGGGGTATCCCAAAAGAAGTAGAAGAATTTGTAAGGAGCAGGGATCTGAACTGCATCTATTGTGGCGTGGAGTTTAATGAGGCTGAAACATCCTTTAAGTCTAAACCTAGTTGGGAACATATTATAAACGATATTCGACTTAATACAGTCGACAATATTGGACTGTGCTGTAGATCATGTAATGCGAGCAAAGGATCCAAACTACTGCAAGATTGGTTGAACAGCAGCTATTGCGCAAGAAAAGGAATAACGACGAATTCTGTAGCTGATGTAGTTAAAGACTATTTGAGTAAAATTGAATTCTTGTAACAATGCGATCACATTCATCACAAGCATAAAAGGTAATCCTTTACCTATCAATTAAATCCTTCTAATCCTAGCTAGTAAGCCTTTACTTGGCTAGGATTTATTAGGATGTACGTGATTAAACCATGATTACTTGGCTAGGATTTTTTGGCTAGGATTATATAGGATGTACATGATTCATTCTTGATTACTTGACTAGGATTTTATAGAATGCATTTGATTAAATCATGATTTTCTTTTGCAATTGACAAATTGAATACTATTAACACGCAATCGCATCTATAACATGCGTAAAAAGTAATCCTTTACGTATCAACTAAATCCTTATAATCCTAGCTAGTAATCCTTTTCCTATCTCCTAAATCCTAAAAAATCCTAGCACAAAAAAGCCGATCGCATCACTGCAACCGGCTCAATTCTTAATTCTTAATTCTTAATTGGCTGTTTACTGCCCCTGCGCCAAACTATACGCCTTCTTCCCATCCCACATGTTCAACAACTCAAGCGAACAAACTTTGAACTCGGCTTGGAACTTTAAATACAATTCAGCTACAGCCGATTGGTCAATAGGCGCATCATTCACACTCTCCACTCTACAACGATATTGATTCACCACATTCGTGAACACAGAACCCTTGGGCCATACCTGCGTACCACGATTACTGATGGTTACTAACTTAAACTTATCTCCTATTACATTCAAACACTTGTCGGCAACATCATTCGGCTGACCCGCAAATTCTACAAAGAAGTCAACACCTACAATCGCCTCATTGGCCGCTTCCTTCGACATGATCAATGGATTCTCCTCCAACTTGAAATGCGTAGGCGTAATAGGCTTGTTGGGCAAAGTTGGTTTCGCACCGTGTGCAGGCAATTTTCCAAAATTACCAATGATGGCATTAGCAAATTCAGTAGTATTCACCGATGCAATTGATTTATCACCGAAATCACCTGTATGAACACCCGATTCCAAGGTATACAACAACGCATTTTCAATGGTAGCTGCATTCTCCATGAAACCTAAGTGACGGAGCATCGACAAACCACTCAACAACAAAGCGGTTGGATTCGCAATATTTTTTCCTGCAATGTCCGGAGCTGTACCGTGTACCGCTTCGAAAATACAGATATGATCTCCAATGTTTGCAGAAGGCGCAAAGCCCAATCCACCTACCAATCCGGCACACAAATCACTCACAATATCACCTTGCAAGTTGGTCAACACTACTACGTCAAACAAATCGGGACGAGTTACCAACTTCATACACAAATCATCTACAATTACATCGTCTGCTTTCAATTCAGGATATTCTTTCGCTACTTCATAGAAGCACTCGAGGAACAATCCATCGGTGATCTTCATGATGTTGGCTTTATGACCACAGGTAATTCTGCGTGCTCCTTTTTTCTTCGCCATTTCAAAAGCATAGCGAATTACTTGTAAACTACCGGGACGGGTAATGAAGCGACGGCTCAAAGCTACGTCGTGCGTAAGCATGTGTTCAATACCACCATAAGTATCTTCAATGTTCTCGCGAACAATGGTAACATCAATGGGAATGCCTGCTTTGCTGAAAACAGTATCAACACCGTGAAGGGTTTGGAATACGCGTTTGTTGGCGTAAGTGTTCCATGTTTTACGAGCGGTTACGTTCACGCTCTTCACTCCTTTTCCTTTGGGAGTTTCCATGGGACCTTTGAATAGAATGCCTAGGTCTTCGATGGTTTGCTGAGCTTCCGGGGTCATACCGTTTGAGAAGCCTTTGTCGAACACCCATTTTCCCATATCCACTACTTCGTATTCAAGGGGTACTTTGTTGGCGTTAAAGATCGATAATACGGCGTCCATAATCTCCGGACCGATGCCATCACCTTTTGCTACAGCAATTTTCATATATAAAATTTTTTATTTATGGGATTTTTCTCAATTCGCAGAAGTGGTGCAAAGGTACACGCCCACCTGAATAAATCAACCTTAAAATCAAACATTTCGGATGAAAATGCTGTTTTTTGACTATCTTCAAATAGCAATGCTCCATTATGGTTTCAAAAATCTCCGAAGGAATTGAAGTAAGCGTAGAAACGTTCTATCAGCCGGATTATTCGAACCCGGTTACTAACGAATTCATGTTCGCATATCGTATACATATCGAGAACCATAATAGTTTCCCTGTAAAGCTCCACCGTCGTCATTGGTATATTGTAGAAGCCAGTGGCACCAAACGCGAAGTTGAAGGCGAGGGTGTTGTAGGCGTTCAGCCGCAGCTCCAGCCCAACGAGCGCTATCAATATGTGAGTGGTTGCAATCTCCGCACTGAAATGGGTAAAATGTACGGCACTTACACGCTGGAAAACCTTCATACGAAGGAGCTGTTTGAGGCGAAAATTCCGGTGTTTGAGATGATTGCGCCGTTTAAAAACAATTAATAATACTTGCGGTTCGGAGAGGCAGAGTGTAGATTTACCGCTGAGAGCGCAAAGATCGCAGAGTAGTCGCGAAGTAGTCTTTTTGAACCGCAGCGGCGCAGCGAACGCAGCGTTAACGCAGCGACTTTCTGTGGCTCCGAGCCTCTGTGGTTTTGTATTTCCTCGATTTTTTACCACAGATACCCCAGATTATAACAGATTAGACTCCGATATTCAATCAACCTAACTGCCGGCTGTTCCTTTATTTATTATCAATTAGTCATCCTTTTTCTTATTTCAAACAAGCACAAGCTTACGCTTGCGCCAACTATCTTGAGTCCGAAAAAAGAAAGCTTACGCTTGAACTAAACTCCGCGAGCTTACGCTCGCTTCGTTACCCCCGTGGCTCCGAGCCTCCGTGGTTTTGTATTTCCTCTTTCCTCCCTCCTCCTTCCTGTATTCCGGCTGTTCAATTCTTAATTCTTAACTCTTAATTTTTAATTGTCTTCGAGTACCCCTTCTTCACCAAATACCCCAGCACTTTCTCTCTCTGATCACCTTGGATGATGATTTCGCCGTCTTTTACGGAGCCGCCGCTGCCGCAGAAACTTTTCAAGGCTTTGCCGAGTGTTTCGAGGTCTTCTTCTTTGCCTACGAAGCCATAAACAACGGTTACGGCTTTGCCGGCGCGGTGTTTGGTTTCGAGGATGATGCGGAGCTTCTGGCGCTCGGGGGGTAGGGTTTCCTGAGCGTTTGATTCGCTTTCAAATTTGAAATCAGGGTTTGTACTGTATACAAAACCGTTAGTATCGGGTTTGTTTTTCTTGCTCATTCGTAATTAGTTTAACCGCAACGACCGCTAAAATCGCGAAGTAGTCGCAAAGTATGTATTCCGATATTCTTAGTTCTTTTCTTTTTCTGTATTTCCTAGTTCTTGTTTTACCACAGATACCCCAGATTAAAACAGATTCACACAGATTAGAACCCGATATTCAATCAACCTAACCGAGATCGGGATTTACAGGATTAAAGGATTGACAAGATGGATAGTCTAGCTCATTCATCTTTCCTCCCCGGCTGTTCCATTATTAATTATTACTTATTAATTATTAATTACTCCCGGCTGTTCAATTCTTAATTCTTACTTCTTAATTCTTAATTCCCCACGCTTTTAAGCTCAAATCCAAACTCCTCGCCTGATGTATCAACGCTCCTACACTTACGTAATCAACACCGGTAGCGGCGAAGTCTTGAATGGTATCGAGGTTGATGCCGCCACTGGCTTCGGTTTCAACGGCGCCGTTGATAAACGCTACGGCTTCTTGTAGTTGTGGGATCTTGAAATTATCGAGCATGATGCGATCCACTTTGCCGGTGCTGAGGGCCGCTTTTACGTCTTCTAAATTTCTGGTTTCCACTTCTATTTTCAAACCGGGTTTTACATTTTGAACATAGCTGTAAGCGCGTTCAACGGCCTGCACCAATCCACCGCAGTAGTCGATATGATTGTCTTTCAACATGATCATATCGTACAAACCCATTCTATGATTCACGCCGCCGCCTATTCGCACCGCTTCTTTCTCAAGTAATCTGAAATTAGGCGTTGTTTTGCGGGTATCGAGTAATTTGGTTTTATAGCCTTTGAGCTTTTCCGTGTATTGATGCGTGAGGGTAGCAATGCCGCTCATGCGCTGCATGGTATTCAACACCAGTCGCTCGCATTGCAAAATGGTGTGGACGGTCGCTTCTACTTCGAAAGCGATCTCACCGTGCTGCATGGGCTCCCCGTCTTTTTTGTGGAACACCAGTTGAGCCGAGGGTTCGCGGTGATGGAAGATGACGCGGGCAATATCGAGTCCGGCAATGATACCGGTGTCTTTTACTTTCAATACCGCCTTGCCTTTTTTGTCGGCCGGAATGGCACTGAGGGTGGAATGATCACCGTCGCCAATGTCTTCTTTTAAAGCGGCTTCAATTAAGATCTGCAATGATTCTTCAAAACTCAACATGGGGCAAAGATACCGTATGGACATAAAAAAACTCCCATCCGATTTTCGATCGAATGGGAGCGGAATTTCAGAGGTACTAATCTATTTTCTGAAAGCCGATCTCTTGTAAGACTTGCTTATCAGCTTTATTTTTCATGTAAAGTTTTGTTCGATAGCTGCCAGTTTTTGTTACCAATACTCCAAAACAGAATTGAGCTCCGTCGTTCTCTCCTTTGTGTTTCACCTGAAAATCCTTGACCGAACTGTTGGCAAAGAAGTCTTTCAAGATCATTTCTGCCTGATTTCGGCTATAGTTATCGCTTTTTCCGGGTAAGCTGATATCAACGCGTTCGTCTAAATAACGAGAGAGTTGAGCCGCATTACCGTTCTTCATTGCACTCACCACATCATCTATAGAGTACATCCGGGTTTCAAAAGAGAGGAGGAATATGGAACAAAAGAGAAGCACCCCTCCAAGTAACTGTTTCATAAAACGGTGTTTTTCACAGTTGTTATGTCGCTAAAAACATGCCAAAGTAGGAAACGGGGGAAAATAAGAGGGAGGAGGGAGGAAAGGCAGAGAAAGAACAGGGGGAGGAACAGGGGGGAATACAGAACCACGGAGGCTCGGGGGCACGGGGAATTTGGTGAAGAAGCAAGCAGCTTGTTGCGATTGCGGAGCGAGCGTAAGCTCGCGGAGCTTTGTTCAAGCGTAAGCTTTCTTTTTTCGGACTCAAGATAGCTGGCGCAAGCGTAAGCTTGTGCCCACCTTAGAAAATAGAATCGGGGGATAATTAAGAATTAAAAATTAATAATTAATAATTGAACAGCCCGGAGTGTAATTAGTTGACTGGGGAATTGGTGAATTTGGGCGGGAATACAGACCCACGGAGGCTCGGGGGCACGGGGAGTCGCTGCGTAATCGCTGCGAACTTGTCCTGAGCAGGCCGAAGGCCTAGTCGAAGGACCGCTGCGCCGCTGCGGTGAAAAAGAAAGTGCAGTAAGCCTTTGCGACTGCTTGGCGGTCTTTGCGGGCTCTGCGGTGAACCAAATTTTCAACGCAAAGGATTGCAGCCCTCATTATCATAATAGGTTATCCCGTAATCAATTAACTTTGTACAGAACACTTAACAAGCAATCAATATGTCAAGCAAGAAAGTTATTCTCGTTATCATGGACGGCTGGGGTCTCGGAAAAGTAGCCACTGCCGACGCCATCCAAAACGCCCGCGTACCCTTCGTGAGCTCGCTGTACAACCAATACCCTCATAGTACCCTCGTTACCTGTGGAGAAGATGTGGGACTGCCCGAAGGACAAATGGGTAACTCAGAAGTAGGTCACCTTAACCTCGGTGCCGGACGCATCGTTTACCAAGAACTACAACGCATCAATGTTGCCATCCGCGACGGCGAATTGGCCCAAAATACCGTTCTCTTAAACGCCCTCGAATTCGCCAAAACCAATAACAAACCAGTGCATTTCCTCGGTTTAGTGAGCGATGGCGGGGTACACTCTCATATCAATCACCTCAAAGCTTTGACCAGCCTTTGTAAAGAAAAGGCCGTGAACGATGTATTTATACACGTGATCACCGATGGAAGAGATACCGATCCTAAATCGGGTCTGGGCTTTGTAACCGAATTGCAGTCGCATTTAGACCAATCAACCGGTACCATCGCTTCGGTTTCTGGTCGCTATTATGCCATGGACCGCGACAAGCGCTGGGAACGCGTGAAACTCGCTTACGATGCCCTCGTAAAAGGTGTAGGCGGTTCTGCTACCAATGCTGTAAAAGCCATTGAAGAAAACTATGCAGCCGGCACTACAGACGAATTCATCAAACCTTTGGTAATTACCAAGGCCGATGGAAGTCCGGTAGCCCTTATCAAGGACGGCGATGTTGTGATCTGCTTCAACTTTAGAACCGACCGCTGCCGCGAAATCACCGAAGTGCTCACTCAAAAGGCCTTCCCTGAATTCGACATGAAGCCGTTGAGCTTGAACTATACTACCATGACCGAATACGACAAAACATTCCAAAATGTGCATGTTGTATTCGAAAACGATAACCTCGTTAACACCTTAGGTGAAGTATTGGAAAGAGCGGGTAAGAAACAAATTCGCATAGCCGAGACCGAGAAATACCCGCACGTATCTTTCTTCTTCAGTGGCGGCAGAGAAGTGCCATTCAACGGAGAGAACCGCATCATGATTCCTTCTCCCAAAGTTGCTACCTATGATCTTCAACCGGAAATGAGTGCCATTCCATTAACGGATGCCATTGTTCCGGAAATTGAAAGTGAAGTGCCCGATTTCATTTGCTTGAACTACGCCAATGCCGATATGGTGGGTCATACCGGCGTATTCAGCGCTGCCATCAAAGCTGTTGAAACTGTAGACGCTTGTGTGAACCGAGTGGTAACGGCCGCTTTGGCGCATGGTTATACGGTGTTCTTAACAGCCGACCATGGTAATGCCGATTTCATGATCAATGAAGATGGAAGTCCAAACACTGCTCACACACTCAACCTCGTACCGCTCTTCATCATTGATAAAGATTGGAAAGGAAGTTTGAAAGCGGGTAAATTGGGCGATATCGCACCTACTATTTTGACCTATATGGGAATTGAGATTCCCAAGGAGATGACGGGGAATGTGTTGATTTAATTAAGAAGTAAGAATTAAGAATTAAGAATTGAACAGCCGGGAGTAATTAATAATTAATAAGTAATAATTAATAATGAAACAGCCGAATACAGGAGGGAGGAGACGAGGAGACGTGAAGAAAGAACAAGGGGAAGAACAGGGGGAAATAAGAACGAGGATGAGAGTAAATGAAGAGAAAGAATAAGAAGGCGCTGCGGTTCAAAGATTTTTTTTTGACCACGGATATCACGAATTAGAACAGATTAGCACAGATTAGTTGCTGAAACTTTAGTCAGGTTGATTAAAGATCAGAGGCTTGATCTGTGCTTTTTGATTTTTATATTTTGAGCCCCCGCTGCGATCGCTGCGCCGCTGCGGTTCAAAAAAATGATTTTCACCACGGATATCACGAATTAGAACAAATTAGCACAGATTAGTTGCTGAAACTTTAGTCAGGTTGATTAAAGATCAGAGGCTTGATCTGTGCTTTTTGATTTTTATATTTTGAGCTCCCGCTGCGAAACCGCTGCGATCGCTGCACCGCTGCGGTTCAAAAAAATGATCTTCACCACGGATATCACGAATTAGAACAGATTAGCACAGATTAGTTGCTGAAACTTTAGTCAGGTTGATTAAAGATCAGAGGCTTGATCTGTGCTTTTTGATTTTTATATTTTGAGCTCCTGTTGCGAAACCGCTGCGATCGCTGCACCGCTGCGGTTCAAAAAAATGATCTTCACCACGGATATCACGAATTAGAACAGATTAGCACAGATTAGTTGCTGAAACTTTAGTCAGGTTGATTAAAGATCAGAGGCTTGATCTGTGCTTTTTGATTTTTATATTTTGAGCCCCCGCTGCGAAACCGCTGCGGTCGCTGCGCCGCTGCGGTGAAGAAAAGCTCGAAAATTAGTACAGCAATAGATTATTCAGCTTCTAACATATGTAAATCTGACTATTCCTGTCGTCTCCCCCCAAAACAACCCAGCCATTCAACCCCAAATCCGCCCAATTTCCTCCTAAGAAACCCCTAAAATCTCTAAAAATTTAACAATTGGCGCAGCGCGTGAATACTATAAAATGTCTAAATTACGGGCAACCAAACGGTTTTTATGACCGAAGAAGCCATTTTACAAGGCTGTTTACAAAACGACGCTGCTGCACAGCGGGAACTGTACCATAAGTACAGCCCAAAGATGCTAGCCGTTTGTTACCGGTTTGCCCACAACCGGGAAGATGCAGAAGACATGCTTCAGGAAGGGTTTATAAAGGTATTTTCACAAATACACACTTTCCGCAACCAAGGAGCATTTGAGGGTTGGATTCGTAGAATCATGGTTCACACCTGCATTAACCACCTGAAAAAAAATAAGCGTTTCAACGAGAGCGTAGACTTGATCCACGCCAATACGATACAGATTCGTGAAGAATTGTTGCCATCCATTGTGCAAGCCAAGCAAATAGTAGAATGCATTCGCTTGTTGCCCATGGGATACAGAACGGTGCTGAACCTGTACGCTATTGAAGGGTATAACCACAAAGAGATAGCTGAAATGCTAGACATTGAAGAAAGCACCAGTCGTTCTCAATATACCCGCGCCAAACAGATGCTAGAGGATATTTTGGTGAAGAAAAGAATCATCCAAAAACCTCAAGAAAAAAGCTCCTGGTTTCGTTTTGCCTCAGGGCAGTAAATAAAGAAAAGAAGAAGTATCCAACCCAATGAAAATAACCCGTACAAACACTAACGAATTATGGAGCGCAATTTTTACAATGATGATTTTGATTTTGAACAGCTGATAAAGCAGAAATCGGATCAGTTTAAGATGTACCCTTCCGACAAGGTTTGGAAGGGCGTACAGTCTGCATTGCGCCCCGCTCGCAAATGGTACTGGATGGGTCTCGCCCTGTTTTTAGCCAGTATCGGATTCTACACCATCGACGCCATCAATCATCCCGGCAAACCGGTTTTAGCTTCTAACAATACTACCGAATCAGAAAACACAACTGCTTCAAAAGAAACTCAAAAAGCTCCCATCGTTCCCATGGTAGCTAAGAAAACATCGCAAGACCAAAAATCGAGCGTGGCTTTCTTCGATACGAAGTGGGAGGAGAAGAGGATAGAGGAGACGAAAAGTGAGGAGACGAGGAGCGAGGAACGAGGAAGCGAGGAGTTTAAGAATGAGGAGATGAGGAATGAGGAAAGAGGAGTGAGTACAACAGAAAAGCCTTTCAAGAGAATCAGTCCGGTGATTCCAATGGTAGCTGCTACGGCTGCAAAGGCGGAAGATATTCAGATTGAAAATACTACTACGAGCACACAAGTAGCGCCAATTGCAGCTACTCCTACGGCAGAAGCCGCAGCTACTAATGAAGAGAAATCAGAAAAGATCAACTGGTTACAAGAGAACTTGGTTTACGAATTCAGCAAGCCTAAATTGAAAAAATTAAGCTGGCAGTTATCGTTCTCTCCAACCATGAACTATAGAAAGTTACAGGGAACAGCCGATGCTAAAATCAGCAACTTATTGACGAATGTTCCCATAGCTCCCACTATTGAAGGTGATATCGACAACCTCGTAAAACACAAGCCCGGTGTTGGCTTCGAATTGGGAAGTGGCTTTGTTTATGCATTGAACAAATCCATGAATTTCCGTGCAGGGGTTCAGTTCAACTACTCTCAATATTATATTCAAGCATACAATTCGTATTCAACGGATAGAGCAACCATTGCTTTGAATAATGTGGGATTGAGTTCAGGCACCATTACCAATTATTCTCGCATTCGCAATTTTGGTGGTAACAGTCAAACCGACCTCAGAAACGAGTATTTCCAAATTTCAGCGCCTATTGGCATGGAGTTTATTTTAATGGGTCGGAAGCGTTTGCAAATGGGTGTGGCGGCCACTGTGCAACCAACGTACTTGTTGAACCGTAACAATTACCTCATAACTACCGACTATAAAAACTACACCAGTGCTCCTTCACTGGTTCGCAGATGGAACGTAAATACCGGTGCTGAAGCTTTTGTTTCTTACAAAGTAGGAAGCACAAAAATTCAACTGGCGCCTCAGTTCCGGTATCAATTGCTTTCTTCTTACACCGATCAATATCCGATCAAGGAATACTTGATGGAGTATGGAGCGAAGTTGACGATTAGCAAGACGATCAAGTGAATTAAGAATTAAGAAGTAAGAATTAAGAATTCACCGCAAAGTTCGCGGAGAGCGCGAAGGGTGTTTACTTTTACTTGTTACTCTTTTTTTCACCGCAGCGGCGCAGCGATCGCAGCGACTACGCAGCGCTGGCAATCTCACTGTATTTCCTCGTTTCCCGTCTCCTCTTATCCTCCCTCCTGTATTCCGGCTGTTCCATTATTAATTATTAATTACTCCCGGCTGTTCAATTCTTAATTCTTACTTCTTAATTATTAATTACCCCCCCTGTTCCTCTTCTTGTTCTTTCTCTGTCTTTCCTCGTTTCCCGCAACGGCTTCGCCTGCGGGACTAAAATTTACTCCGCTTCGCTTCGTAAATTTCAGCCTCCTCCATCTTCGCTCCTCGCTTCCTCCCTCCTGTTTTCCTATCTTTGCACAAATATTATCCAATGCGACTCTATTTGATAGCCCTAGCAGGTTTTTTAGCGTTTCAGTCCTGCTCCGTAAGTCCGGTGAAAAATGATGATACGGTGGCAGCAGATACCACCGCTGCTGCCAAAGAAGAAAGCGAGCCAAGTCCCTACTTTCCGGTTTTGGATTTGTTGAAAAGTGATGTCATTAAAGTGGACTCCTTTGCCGCCGGAATCATGAGCAAAAGAATCTATGACGGTAAAAAAGATTCTACTTTCATCAACATTGATTCCTTCAAAAATTTGACGAAACAGTTCATCATCCCCGAACTCGATTTCAATTATTTCCAAGAACATTTTACGGAGAAATCCATAATGGAAACCAGTACCGATCAGTTAACGGTGATCTATACGCCCAAAGAAAATATCGGCACCATCAAACAAGTGACCGTTTATATCAGTCAAACTGCTTCGGGTAATAAAGTAGACATGCTCTACATCGATAAAGTGATCAATGATGCTTCCGGTTCTTCCAATGAAAAATTACTTTGGAAAACAGGGCATTATTTTACCATCACCAAAGACATCATTGACGCGAATAAAAAATCGCATCAGGAAATCCGCCACATCATTTGGGATCCTGAATATTTCAATAGACTCTAAGCATTCATGGAGCAATCGGCCTTTCAACAAATTTCACATACCATTCCGCTGGAGCCGGGTATTTACAAATACTTCGACAGCGAGGGAGAACTATTGTATGTTGGAAAGGCAAAGAGTTTGCGCAAGCGAGTAAGCTCCTATTTCAATAAGAATTACAGTAGTTGGAAAACCGCTGAATTGGTAAAGCGCATCGATCGCATTGAATTTACGATAGTGAATTCGGAGCAGGATGCTTTGTTCTTGGAGAATGCACTCATCAAGCAACACCAACCCAAATTCAATATCGATCTTAAAGACGATAAAACCTATCCCTATATCATCATCAAGAAAGAACCTTTTTCGCGGATCTTTCTGACGCGGATGAAGATAAATGATGGCTCTGAATACCTCGGCCCCTTTACTTCGGTGGGCAAGGTTCGTGAATTGTTAGAGTTCATCCGCAGCACCATCCCGCTTCGTACTTGCAAATTGGCACTAACGGCACCGAATATCCAAAAAGGAAAATTCAAAGTGTGCTTGGAATATCATTTGGGCAATTGCAAAGGACCTTGTGAGGGATTGCAAAGCGAACAAGACTATGCCGAAAGCCTGGTACAAGTTAGAAACATGTTGAAGGGCAATCTGCAGCCGGTGATTCAACATTTCACCGACCAAATGAAAAGTCTTGCAGAGAACCTGGAATTTGAAAAAGCGGCGCAGGTAAAAAAGAAGATTGATTATTTAGAGAATTATAGCGCAAAATCGGTGATCGTCAACCATCGCTTTATGAACTGCGATGTGTTCACTTTGTTGCGCGATGGGAACATGGCTTATGTGAACTATTTGATGGTGCAAAACGGTACCATCGTTCAAACCCATACCATACCCTTGGAGCCACATCTGGAAGAACCCGATGAAGAGATCCTAAGTTTCGCCATTGTGAATTTGCGTACCAATTTCGAGAGCAAAGCTCCTGAAATTGTAGTGCCCTTCCCTATTGAATATCCCGAAGAAGGGGTCACTATCACTGTCCCTAAGAGTGGTGATAAAAAGCAATTGCTGGACCTCTCGGCCAAGAACGTAAACTATTTCCTCGACGATGTAAGAAAGAAGAAAATGTTGCGCTTGGAAGGCAAAGACGATGCGGCCATCAAGCAGGTGCTCTATGGTTTGCAGGAGGATTTGGGACTGCCCTTTGCCCCCTTACATATAGAATGTTTTGATAACTCGAACTTCCAAGGAGCCTACCCGGTAAGTGCCATGGTATGCTTCAAAAACGGCCTGCCCTCTAAAGCCGATTACAGACATTACAATGTAAAAACAGTCCAGGGTATCAACGACTTCGCTACGATGAAAGAAGTGGTTTACAGGCGCTATAAACGGCTTTTAGACGAACAGTCGCCCTTGCCGCAGCTCGTGATCATCGACGGCGGAAAAGGGCAATTAGGGGCTGCTATGGAAAGTATTCTCGAATTGGGACTGGCGGGCCGAATGACGGTGATGGGATTGGCCAAAAACGAGGAAGAATTGTTTTTCCCGGGCGATAGTGAGAGTGTGAAATTGGGGTATAACAGTGAAAGTTTGAAGTTGATTCGGAGGATTCGGGATGAAGTGCACCGTTTCGGGATCACATTTCACCGCAATAAACGGAGTGCAGGCACTTTTAAAAACGAATTAGAGGGCATAAAAGGCATTGGAAAAGAAACTGCGAATGCTTTGTTGCGAAGCTTTAAGAGCGTGAGAAGGGTAAAAGAAGCGGATAAAGAGGCTTTGGTGAAGGTGGTGGGGCTGTCGAAAGCGCAGATCGTATATCAATATTTCCATAGTGGAGCTGAAGAGCAGCAAGGAACGGACTAAAATAAAAAGGGGCCCGGATGAAAATCCAGCCCCGTTTTTAAAATCCAATATCCTATGAAAAACCGTGGTAAAAATAGTAATAAGAACTCAATAAACAATACCTCATGTAGGGTATTTTTAAAAAAGTTTTAATATTCTGAAATGCAGTGAGATTGCGTATTTCTACGCAATTTGTGGAAGGTTTTAGCGTTGCGCGTGAGAGGGTAAAATGAGGGATATAGATATGGGGTCTTTTTCTTTTTTTGAACCAGTATGATAAGCGACTTAACTATACTTTATTCTTGATTTTTTACCGCAGCGGCGCAGCGATCGCGGCGTTTTCGCAGCGACTTATCTATCTCTTGTTTTTGATTTTTGACCACAGATTATTCAGATTAAAACAGATTCGCACAGATTAGCACCCGTTGGTCAATCAGTCTGATTTTTTATTTTCAACCGCAGCGGCGCAGAGAACGCAGCGTTTTCGCAGCGCTGGCAGTCTTTCTGTATTCCCCCCTGTTCGTCCCCCTCTTCTTTCTTTGTATTTCCTCTATCCTCGTCTCCTCGCATCCTCGTTCCTGTATTCCCCCTGCTCTTGCCCCTCCTTCTGTATTTCCTCCCTCCTTACAACAAACAAAACGGCTGCCCCTATTCGGAACAGCCGTTTGTGAATAATGAAAACTTATGTGATTAGTACGACCAAAGATCTTGCTCGTAGTTAAACATTTTTTCTTTGATGTTCTCGCCTTCTAAAAGTGCTAAGATTGGATCTTTCACGTAAGAAGAGATGAACAAATCGTTGGGGTTATTGATGGTACTTTTGATGATTCGGCTACCGAACATGCGGCTTTCGAACAATTCTTCCCAGCTCATACGTGCTCCGTAGTTTTTACCATTGTACACTTCATAACGAGCCAACATTGGACGTAAGTCGGGATAGTACACCCAGAAAGCAGGCAATACAGCGCGGAAAGATCCGTCTTCATTGTTTACCGTTTTCAAAGGAGCGATACCGAGGATACGTACATACATACGTGAACTTTCTTTATCGAACACCCAGTCTTCCTTCAACCAGTAACGTTCTACCGTTGCATCGGGGTTGAATTCAGAGATGATCACCGAATCTTTGAACAATCCTTTCGAACCGTCGGGGTCATTCACCCAGTCCGGTACAGGCTTCACTTTTGGTTTTTCTACCAAAATTTCAGCGATGTCTTTGAAAGTGATTGGAGTAGTGAAACGGTCGTCGCCACCAGCTGCACTGAAAGCGGTTACTTCACCTTTTTTAATGGCGTTCAACAGAATCATGATAAACCGTTGGTTACCTGCATCGCCTTCTGCTTTGTATACGAAAGGAAGGTTGATCTTCTCGTGAACATCAATTTCTCTCCATACACGTTGCACATAAGTGGCATCGTCTTCGCGAATGTGCTCGTATTGCAAAGGAGTTCTTTCCTTTACGAGGTTACGCTCGAAGGCGTAGTCATTGCGCATTGAAGGACGGGGAGCTTCCAATTTGATGTCTGCATCCGGCATTACTACCTTGGGTACAGTATCTTTTGGAGGAGCTACAGCGCCACCTGCGTTGTTATTGTTTTTAGCGGCAGTTTTACCTGTCGTCTTTTTTTGAGCAGGGCGCTTGGGTTTTCCCTGAGCCATGGCGGCTTCAGAACCCAGTGCTAACACTGCGGCGAGTAAGCAAATTTTAACGAAACGGTTTCTCATTATTCACGATTTTATAAAAGATATGCAATTATTTAAGGTTAAAGCTCATTGGAGGAAGGTCTCTGATCTTTCCGTCCGGTCCTTGAACTTTGATTTGGTCGAAGAAGATCGTTGTACCTGGAGTTGCATCGTTTACCAACTTAGCAGCGGTACCATTCCAACGGTTTCCTTCGTTGTTTGCCATTTGGTAAGTTGGATATTTTCCACCCAACGCACCCAATGTGTAGCTGATTACTTTGAACGGAGCTTCGAAATCTGAATCTAATAATTTCGCAACCACACCGCCCATGGCCTTGAAGTCGGCTGATGGCATATTACCACCACGCTTAGGACCTACGAAGGTACCAGGATCAGGCAAAGGCTTCACACGGAATTTCACCGGTGTAGATTTACCTTCTACGATTACGTTTACATTGTGTTCACCCTGAGTTTTAGGAACAGCGATCCAGCTGCTTCCACCTGCTCTTCTGATTTCACCACCGGTAAATGTAGCATTGATTTTTTCGCTACCTACACCTGCAGTGATGGTCAATGGGTTTTCAACACCGATATAAAGAACGTTCATTTTTGTTGGAGATACGGCTACACCTGCAGGCGCTGCTACTTCGTATTCGATTTTCTTCGATACTCTTTCTTTAGTACCATCAGGCTTAGCAAATTCGATTACAACGTCCACTACTTTCTTACCAACGCCATTGGCTGTTGTTTTCCATAGCGCAGCACCATCAGCACCCAAAGGTACGTTTTGACCACCAATAGTGATCGTTGGTTTAGCAGCTTCAGAGAAGGCACCCACACCGGCAGTGATTTGAATTTCATCACCAGGGAATGCGTAAGAAGTGTTTGCAGAGGCAATGGCTTGGAATTTATCGTACACGAGGGCTACTTCACCTACTTTAGAGTGGAAATAGTCTACGAGTTGAGATTCGGCATTTTTCACGTCGTTCTGGAACTTACTCAAAATCGTCAAAGAGGCGATAGTTGGAGTCATGTGGAAATAGCTTTGAATCCATCCTTCAGCGTTGTTAGGATATTCTTTACCTTCTTGTCCTTTAGGAACGTTCTGGTTGATAGGCAAAGAACGGTCGAAATCGGCCTTTGCTTTCTTAATGTTTTCGGCGATGTTTGGCTCGTTGGCAAATTCGGCTGGATCTAATAGTGCCAACACTTGCTTTTTATAATCGCCTAACATGTTGTAAAGCTTTGGACCTTCGCCTCTTTTGTCCATCAAACGAACCGAAGCATCGAGGTTTGACTCTGCGAATGTTTCGTGACCGTCGCGAATTTCGAGGCCTGATTCTTTTTTCAATTCAAGTTTCAGGTTTTCGATATAGGCAACGAGTTTGCCGGAGAGGTCTTTTACTTTATCAGCTTTAGGTTTCCATTTCGCTGTTTTTTCAGCGGTTTGGGGATCCTTTGCTTTTTCTTCAAATGATTTATAAGTGAGTGCGTTCTTAGAATCGATCACTTTATTGGAGTTAGCAATACTCGCGTCTACCGTTTTGAAAGCGTTCAACACTTCCGCTGATACGTTCATCGCCAGAAGGGCGGTGAGTACCAGGTACATCATGTTGATCATTTTCTGCCGGGGCTCTTTAGGTAAAGCCATTGTGATTTAGGTTTTTCGAATGAAACAATTAATTTTCTCAGTCTTGTTTATTGGGGTATACCGGATATGGATCGTATGTTGATTAACGGCCTTGCATGGCGTTCAACATGTTACCATAAATGGTGTTCAAGTTGCTCAAGTTACCCGCCAACTTGTTCATTTGCTCATGCGCTTTCTTAGCATCTGTTACGCTGTTCTGCATTGTTTCAGAAGCGGTAACGAGGTTGCTGTAGAAGCTGTTCATAGCTTTCAAGTGGTTGTTGGTATCTTGAAGCTCGAGTTCATAAATTGCGTTCAAAGAACCTAAGTTTTTAGATAACACTTGTACTTGCTCGTGGAATTGTTTCGTGCTATCAGCAGCAGCATTGAAATGACCAATTGTAGTGGTTGCATTTTGATACGCTACTTTCATTCCATCTAAAGCTGCAGTTGCTTCTTGAGTTTTCTTAGAGTAGTCGTTCGTAGACTTCACTACATCAGAAACTTCTGCAATATTGTTTACAGATGTACCCAACTTCTTGAAGCTTTCGCTTAAGCGATTCAAGTTAGCAGGGGTGATATCTGCTTCTTGTAACATTTTGTCCATTTTTTCCAAAGCGGGGTTGCCACTTGCTGCCGGAGCAGAATTAGCCAACTTTGGTAGTACTTCTGCAATAGCGTGCATTTCAGATCCCGGAGGCGGTAAGAATGCATACACGATGAAGATGATTGCCTCGGTGATCAGACCTGCTGTTAAGAAGAAGTCTGCCATCGCTTGGTGCGTAATTTTTTGCCAAGCTCCGAAGATTACTACTGCGGAACCCAAGCACACCATTACGTTGATTAGTTTTTCAGTTCTTTTTGATACTCCAGCCATAAAAATTAAATTAAAGGTTTAGAAAACGGATTTTAAAGGGTTTTAGACAATATAAGGTCGTTTTGATTTATTATTAAATCAATCAGTTTACAGTAAAATGTTGTTAGAATTAATTTCCTATACGCCTGCTTTTATTATTTCATTTGCATAGGTGGTAAATCGATCACACAACGGAAGCCGATGTAAGATTTTGCAGTATCCATGTACTCGTAGTTACGAGTTGAAGTTTGCAAATAGAATCCTACGTCTTTCCAGCTACCACCACGAATTACCTTACGCTTCATACGGGGAGGATCTGAATCCTTTGCATTGAAACGAATGTCGGGGTTCATGTCGTGTTGGAAGTTGTAAGCACCCTCATAGAACAGTGATGAAGTCCACTCGGCAACGTTACCGGCCATACAATAGAGACCGAAGTCATTAGGCCAATAAGCATCTGCACGTACAGTGTAGAAACCACCGTCTTCAGGATAGTTACCACGGCCGGGTTTGAAGTTGGCCAATAAGCAACCTTTACGGTTTCTTAAGTAGTAGTTACCCCAAGGGAACATTGATTGTGAACGACCACCGCGAGCTGCATATTCCCATTCTGCTTCAGTTGGCAGACGGAAGTCTGACTCTGTAGTACGTTTCTTAGATTCGAGGAAAGAGTTTAAGTAGTTGGTTCTCCACTCGCAGAAAGCCGTTGCTTGCTTCCAGCTAACTCCTACAACCGGATAGTTACCGAAGGCAGGATGAGAGAAGTAGCGCTTGGTCATTGGTTCGTTGTAACTATAAGTATAGTCGCGGATCCAAGTAAGCGTATCGGGGTAAATGGGAATGTCTTTCTTAATAATGAACATTGAGCGAGACTTTCCGGCATTTTCACGACGAGCTGCTTCTTTCAGGTCGAATATTTCTGAGTGGTAGATGAATTTATTAGGATCGAGCTCTTTTCTTCCGAAAACACGATTCTCAGGAGAGAGAATCATCGCATCGATTTTTTCAACTGTTGATTTGTCACCGTACTTGATTGTTGCGGCCTTCTTCCAGTCAATGACAAAGCGTCCATCCACTTCTTTGCCTAACTGCATACGAACGGCTGCAATAGAATCGCGTACCCAGTTTGCGAACTGGCGGTACTCGTTGTTGGTAATTTCAGTAGCGTCCATCCAGAATCCATTGATAGAGATCTGCTTGTTACGCGCAGTGTACGCGTAGTTCACATCTTCATCAGATGGTCCCATGTGGAAGGTCCCTGGTGGAATGTACACCATGCCTGGGGGCTTAGTAAACACATATCTACTAGCCGGATTTACGCCATGAAGTTGGCCATCATTGGGTAAACCTTTGGATGCCTTCTTCCCCAATTTACCACAGCCTGTAAGGGCCAGGACCACCAGCAGGAAAGAAAAGGCGGATAGGTTTTTCATTTTCATAATTTTAAAGGGTATTGGGCAAAAATAATGTTTTACCGACTTCATCACAAGTTTAGAATTTTTGTTTAAAAGTGCAATAACTGGGATTCAGCTTCTTAAATAACGGTGCTTGAAATCAAATTATTGTATCCAAAAAATAATAAAATTTTTATAAGTCCTTAAGCATGCGAATCAGCATATCAGTCTGATTTACAGGCTCATAACAAACAAAGTGTTTGCACAGGTAGAATTGTGGTGTAGCATTCGAACTTTTTTCGGCTAATAAGGGAAAGCTCCTATTACTCCGGGGTGCGGACTGGTATACTTTGAGGGGTATAAATGTACGTAGAAATTCCGAATGTAGCTTCTCATGATCTGACCCTACTAAAGCTATTTCCGGAATTCCATAAGTAATCCCTTGTAGCAACTGAGCCCATACTCCAAAAGAGCTGGGATAGCTAAGAATTACTTTTTGAAGCCCTCCTACCATCGCAACCGAACGCTCACGCCATTCACTGTTGTTAAACACGATGCCTAAATAATACAGGTTATGCGCCATCAAGGCATTGCCGGAGGGGGTGGCTCCATCGTATACTTCTTTTTTACGTACAATCACATCGCCTTGGTTGGCATGTGTGTAAAAGAAATACCCTGTTTTGGGTTCGCTGAAGTGTTCCACCACCCAGTTGGTGAGATCCCTGGCTTTTACCAAGTATCCTCCCTCACCGGTGATTTCCTGTAATAAAATATATGACTTAATGACAGCTGCATAGTCGTCTAAGAAAGCCGGAATTTTCGCCATTCCATTCTTATAACTGTGCTTCCATTCATTCTTGTGATCAAATTTGCTTTCCAAAAAGCTCATCAATTCAGTAGCCGCCGTCAAGTATTGCTTAGCACCAAATGCCGCATAAGCTTTGGCAAAGGCCTGCACCAGCATGGCATTCCAACCCAACAAGATCTTGTCATCTAATAAGGGCTTGATGCGCTGCGAACGGATAGCGAGTAATTTCGCTACCGAAACACCAATGCTTTCCCTAAATGAGGCCTCGTGTAAATTGTGGACTTTGCAAAATTCTCCGGCTTTCAGTGGCGTATTCAGAATAGTCACGCCTTCCCAATTGCCCTCTTCGGTAATATCGAAATACTCGCAGAATAAAGCCGCATCTGTTCCCAAAGCCGCTTCTACTTCCGCTTTCGTCCACACGTAATATTTACCCTCTTCTCCTTCACTGTCGGCATCGTAAGCACTGCAATAACCACCTTCAGTTGTTTTCCATTCGTGTTGAATGAAGCCTAAGGTTTGTTCTACGATGCGCTTGTAATGATCGTCTTTGGTGATCTGATAGGCATCACACAATACTTGCACGAGCAATGCATTGTCGTACAACATTTTTTCGAAATGCGGTACAAGCCACGCTGCATCAGTGCTGTAGCGTGCAAAGCCGCCTTGCAATTGGTCGTACAAACCACCGCCAGCCATTTTATCGAGACTCAACAAAGCTTGCTTCAATGCAGCTTGATTGCCTGTATGGAAATAATGTTGCAGTAAAAAAGTAATCGAGAATGTTTGAGGGAATTTCGGTGCTCTTCCAAATCCACCTTCCTCTATATCAGCCGTCTTAAGCAAATTAGCCGCCATTTCAGCTACCATTTCTTTGGTGAACTGAGCAGGATTTCCCGCACCGGTTTGAATGCCGAAACTGTTGGATTGCTCCAGATGACCGGTTAGGTTCGTTGCTTGAGATTCTATTTGCTCGCGGCGTGTTTTGAAACTTTGAGCGATGCCTTCCAATACTTCGGTCCAACTGGCTCTTCCATGAGCCGGAATGGGTGGGAAATACGTGCCACCATAAAAAGGCTTGGCATCGGGAGTGAGGAATACGTTCAAAGGCCAGCCACCGCTTCCGGTCATGGCTTGAACTGCATCCATATAAATATGATCTAAATCGGGGCGTTCTTCGCGGTCGATCTTGATATTAATGAAGTGTTGGTTCATGATGGCGGCAACCGCTTCATTTTCAAAGCTTTCGTGTTCCATTACATGACACCAGTGACAAGCAGCGTAGCCAATGCTTACCAAAATGGGCTTGTCTTCACTTTTCGCCAAAGCCAAAGCTTCCTCACCCCAGGGAAACCAGTTCACCGGGTTATGAGCGTGCTGTAACAAGTAAGGACTTGTTTCAGAAGCGAGGCGATTTGTGTGTTTTAATGATGACATAGCTACGTTCTATCCGAACCGTAGCGGTGAAAATGAACCCTAGCCTATCGTTTAGAGGGACGGCAAAAGGGGGTGGACCAACAGTAGTTCGAATAGTGTAGATGTTGTAGCTATACTCGAGCGGTTTTAGTACTTGTAAACTAATAAAGAAGACCCAAAAAATCAATTAAGGTTTAGTGAAATCTTTCCTTTAACAAAAAATTTAACGTCGGTTAAATAAAAATGTTGTGATAAAGAGGCGTTTAAATAAATTATAGGGGTTTATTTTTTCTTCAAAACCGATGATAAATAGGCGTCTAAAGCTGCAACCATGGAAGGGGAACTTGGTAAAGGCGCTTTGATATCGAGGGTTAGTCCGGCATCTTCCACTGCTTTTCCGGTATTTCCACCGAAAGCACCAATCCGGGTGCTTTTTTGGTCGAAACCGGGCATATTATCAAATAAGCTCTTAACGCCACTAGGAGTAAAGAAACAAATGATATCGAAATGGTTTTTGCTGAGAAGGTCTTTTACGTCGGCGCTAATGGTACGGTACATAAACGGTGTTACGTATTCGCATTTGTTGGTTTTTAACCAGCCAACGATCTCATTGTCTTGTTGGTTTTCAGAGCAGGGGTACAAGAATTTCTCGTTCTCTTTGTGCTTGTTGATCACATCGAACATGCTCTTATTAGTACCATCGGCACCATAAAAAACCTTGCGCTTTCTATAGAGAATGAATTTCTGCAAATACAGTGCTACTGCTTCTGTGATGCAGAAGTACTTTGTGTCTTGAGAGATGGCCAATTTCATCTCTTCGCAAGTGCGGAAGAAGTGATCGATGGCGTTGCGACTGGTGAATATGACCGCTGTATAGGCAGCGATGTCAATCTTTTGTTTTCTGAATTCTTTTGCAGGAATGCCTTCTAGTTTGATGAAGGGCTGGAATGCCAGTTCTACCCCATATTTTCGGCCAAGCTCGAAATAGGGAGATTTATCGGTTTCCGGTCTAGGTTGCGTAATCAGAATCTTTTTGATTGATACGCCGGATGTTGATCCTGTGGTAGCCCCGTTTTTCACCATACTGTTCAGATGTCGAAAGTTAATTGTTTCGTTCCACAATTGTTGTCAAAAACTTAAACAAAAGCAATAGTGGAGCGATTTCGAAGGCGCAAAGGTAAAGAAAAAAATGGAATGGGTTTACTTTTATTTCACCCCGCACGGCTCTATAGGAAAGCCAAAAACGGTACACAAAGAGGCCTACCACAAGTGCTAAGGAGAGCACCACCACGGCATGAATAATGGCATCTGTTGGAAAAGCCATGAGCATAATGATGGGTATGAGGAAAATTCCCAATACTTTATTTATCATGAAAACCACGAAGATATAGGCATCTGCAGCCTTGTCTGCACGCAGAATCCAACCAATAATCTTCATCACTATAAACTTGCCTGTGTAGAGTACTAGCAGTCCTCCGGCACTGTAAAGAAACACTTCCCAAAAGTCCCAGTTGCTGAGTAGTTGGTAGTATTTTGCCAAAAAACTTGTGTACAAGGAGGCCGAGAACAGAAACAACGCATTCAGCATGAGGGAAGGCGCGGGGGTCTGTGTTAATTGGTCGCGCAATTGCTGTTGACGCAGAGTGGCCCTAAAGAATAAGGCCATCAAATTGTTGTGATACTTGATGAATACCGATCGCACGAGGCCATAAAAGAACAATAAGGCGATAATGATATAGAATACCGGCTCGTCGCCCGTAACCCTGCGTTCTTGCATGGTGAGCAATACCGGCTCTTTATAAATGGGCAAAATGGTCAGTTCTTTGAACCATTTCATTGTGGCAGCAGTATAGTTGTTGCTATCGGGTGAATTGAGATAAGCCGTTACCTTTTTCTGCAAACTATCGTTGCGCTGTTGATCCCACACCTGTTTTAAACTATCAATGTTTACCGGAGACACTACCAATGGAGTTACGGTACCGGCCCCTTTTTGAAGGGTATCCGTTTGAGCGTTTGCAGCCGTTCCGAAACACAACAAGAGGCAGCTAAAAAGAAAGTGGTAAAACTTCATTGATTTAATTGGGTTGGCAAAAATAAGTAAGAGTTCTTAGGTTTAAAAGAAGTTTACATATCCTAGGTGAATCTTCGACTGTCGCAAGCTGAAGTCGAGGTCATTTCTCTTCCCTGCAGCAAAAGAAATATTGAACATACCTGCTTTGGTTTCCAAAGACAAGCCCGCTCCTGCTCCAATAAATTGATTGTTACGCTTGGCACCGCCCGCTGCGTTCTGGGTAAGGGCCGCATCTACAAAACTGAACAGGTAGGAGTTACGGCCAATCAGGTACCGATACTCCGCCGTAAATACAGCATATCTCGAAGCATAAATGCTTTCTTCATCAAAACCTCTTAACAATTTATAGCCTCCAATTTGAAACAGTTCGTTTCGAAAAATAGAAGCACTTTCGATCCAACCAATACTAGCCCCTGCTTTAATAGTAGATACCGGTGTAAGCTTGAAATAGTGGGCTCCTTGCGCTTTCACACGAAACTGATAGGATTTTAATTGAAAGGTATCGTACAACCGATCAAATTTATAAGTGGGATCTGCATTGTCAGTTAAACTTAGGATCACATTGTTTTTCTTGATCGTTTTTGTTCCTACTGTAATGGTACCGGTCCATTCGTTCCCTGAAGTAGGGTTGTATCGGTAATTTGTAGTGTACCCATCGTATTTAAAACCAAAACTGATGATGCGCAAATCGAGTTCTTGAGGCAGGGTTTTGGTGGCTTTCACCACATTGGTGTCAACGGTTAGCAGGTTTGATTGCTGACTTTGAATGAAAAGCGTACCGGTTTGATTGAGGTTGATATCATAGGTTGTTCCGAGCTGCATGTTGATATTGATGAAGCTGGAATCTTTTTTAAACAAATCGAATGAACTGGTAATTCCAAAAGCCGAACCGGCGAGGTAAGGGTATTGAAAGAGCAGGTTAAGCCTTGGCGATTTCAACTGCAATTGTTGCCAGTTCAACCCAATGGTTTCTCCCCCACCCAATGCATTCTTCAAATTAACGGTGGCTTCACCGGTAAACTGCATTTTGGTTCTAGGCGCTTCGTAAATATTGTTGGCGGCTTCCGTGGCAGGCAGTAATCCAACGAGCACATTGATTTGACTGCTCTTACGAGGCGCCAAGTATAAGTTGAGAATGGAGCCGGTTCCTAAGCGGGTCAAACTCCAGGGTTGTTGTTCTTGCAGAAAGGGCAGTTCATCGATTCGTCTCGATACTTTCACGAGCGTCGACTTCTTAAAATAAGACCCATTCATAATTCCCAAGTACCGTTGTAAGAATTTGGGATTGATGACGGCCGTTCCCATGTTTCGAATGCTGTCGATTTTATAGAGCGGTCCTTTTTGCAAACTCATTTGCGCTTCCAATCCATCGGCGCCTTCTTTGATGTTAACAAGTTTGAGCGTAGCGAAGGGATAGCCATTGTTGTCGAGGTAGTTGAGAATGCCTTCTTGCAATTGCTTAATGGCCGTAAAGTTCACAAAGTTTTTTTCGAATAGTTGTTCCTGATAGCCTACTGCGTCAAGGATCTTTTTATCGATGGAATCGGTATAGAATTTATTCCATACATAGCGTTCTCCGATGTAAAGATTGAGATAGGTAGCGGCTGTATCGGTGTGAACACTGTCGATTGAAGCAGCAATATATCCTTTGGTATGAAGGAGGTTGGGAAGTCGGTTGATGTAGAGTAAAGCCAACTGAGGATCTTCAAAATCGGTGTTGAGTTTGAGGCTGTCTTTTGCGAAGGCAGCGGGTTTATCGGATAGTTGGTAGTGAACTTTATGGGTGGTTTGAGCATAGGAAGAGGCGAACAGGAGGAATCCTGTCACTAAAAAAAGTGATTTCAGTATGGATCGTGTTAACTTTGCCATTCTCCCATTCAGTAAGCGGATGTAATTTCCGATAAAATTGTAGCATTTGTATGGCCGGAATTTATATACATATACCCTATTGCAAGAAAGCCTGCCATTACTGCAATTTTCATTTCTCTACATCGCTGCAATCCAAAAACGATTTTGTACCGGCTTTATTGAATGAAATAGCGCTCAGGGACAATTATTTGGGTGAAAATCCAAGAATCGAAACCATCTATTTTGGTGGGGGCACTCCTTCCCTACTCAGCGATGAAGAATTGGGTCAAATTATTACCGCCATAAAAGAGCGGTTTGAGGTAGCCCCAGATGCCGAGCTTACACTGGAAACCAATCCGGATGATATTACTGTAGAACGATTGAAGGGTTGGCAAGCAATTGGCGTAAACCGGCTCAGCATTGGTGTTCAGAGTTTTCAAGAGAAGGAATTAGAATGGATGAATAGGGCTCACAATGTGCAGCAAGCAATTGAAAGTATTGAAACCGGATTAAAGTATTTCCCGAATAGCAGTATTGACTTGATCTATGGAGGTCCGGATTTAACGGACGAACAGTGGAAAGACCATGTAGATCGGGTGATTGCGTGGAAAGTGCCGCATGTGAGTTGTTATGCATTAACGGTGGAGCCGCAAACGGCTTTGGATCATTTCATCAAAAAGAAACAAAGCAAACCGGTAGATGCGGAGGCACAGGCACGACAGTTTTTATTGCTAATGCAATGGCTTCGTGAAGCAGGATATGAACACTATGAGATCAGCAATTTTGCATTGCCGGGATTTCGTAGCAGGCATAATAGTTCGTACTGGAGGGGATTGTCCTATTTGGGACTGGGACCGAGTGCGCATTCGTACGACGGGAAGAGCAGGCAATGGAATGTAGCGAACAATGCACTGTATATTCAGAGTTTGAAAAACAATACGGTGCCTTTTGAGCAAGAAGTGTTGAGCGAGAAGGATCGGTACAATGAGTTTGTGATGATTAGTTTGAGAACGATGGAAGGAGTGAGCAAAGCAAGATTAGAAGCGGAATTCGAGCGTAGTATTGTTGATACTTTTCAGAAAGAAGTGAAGCGGTTTATTGATAGTGGATGGGTAGTGGAAGATGCGGTATCGTTTCGGTTGAGTGATGAGGGGAGGCTGAGAGCGGATGGAGTGGCGGCGGAATTGTTTGTGGGTTAGGTGTTAGGTGTTAGGCTTTAGGCATTAGGCATTGGGCTTTAGGCATTAGGCTTTAGGCTTTAGGTTCACCGCAGCGGCCGCGAAGAGCGCAAAGTAGTCGCGAAGAGTGGTTGCTTTTTTTCATTGTGGCGATGCAGCGTTCTTCGACTAGCCCGTCGGCAGCTGAGTAAATGCTCGCAGCTAAAAACGTTGCGAACCTTTGCGTACTTTGTTTCGTTGCGGTAGAGGGAAGTAATCGAGGATTTTGATGACTGAAAACAATAAGGGCGCTTCTGTTTTTTCACCACAGATAGCGCAGATTATTACAGATTCTCACAGATTAGAGCCCGGAATTATATCAGTCTCTTAACTAAATATTCTTTTCACCGCAGCGGCGCAGCGTCCTTCGGCTCGCTCAGGACAAGCTCGCAGCGTTTTCGCAGCGCTGGCAGTCTGTATGTATTTCCCCCCTCCTATTCCTTGTCTGACTTTCCTCGATCCTCGTTTCCTCGCTCCTGTATTCCCGCTGTTTTATTGTTAATTAATACTTTCCTTTCGCTCTAAACTAATCAACTCAAATCTCAAAACACCTAACTCTCTTTGTTATTTGCCAAATTTTCCCTCAATTTTGACGAAAATGAACACACTATGATGCGTTGGGGCATATTAGGCAGCGGCAGTTGGGCAACCGCATTAGCAAAACTTCTCACTGATAATGGCCAATCCATTAACTGGTGGATCCGTAACGAAGAAAGCATTGCATATCTCAAAAAACGCAAGCACAATCCGCATTACCTCACTTCGGTCTATTTCGATACCAATCTGATCTCCATGAATTCAGATGTGGCTGCCATTGCCGCCGCTTCCGATATACTCTTGGTAGCCGTTCCTTCTGCCTATGTTTTGGAAACTCTCCAAAAGATTCCAAAAGAAGTACTCCGCACTAAAAAATTACTATCTGCAGTTAAAGGGATCTTGCCTGAACAAGATATCTTGTTAAATCACTTCTTAGTAAAAGAATGGCAATTTGATGCTGCCAATTATTATACTGTGATGGGGCCTTGCCACGCCGAAGAAGTAGCCGCGGAAAAATTATCATATTTAACTTTTTCAGGTGAATCGGCTTCCGATACCGCGGATATTGCCTCTTGCTTTCACACTCCGTATTTAAACACAGTAGTCAATGCCGATGTATGTGGTGTTCAATACGCAGCAGTGCTGAAAAATATTTATGCATTGGGCGCCGGTATTGCTCACGGTTTGGAATATGGCGACAATTTCCTCAGTGTGTTCATCGCTAATTGCGCCGATGAAATGGCCGGGTTCTTGCGAACTGTTCAAAAAGCAGAACAACCCGATTGCGACAAACAAAACTATTCTGCTTCAGTATATTTAGGTGATCTTCTGGTAACCTGCTATTCACTCTTCAGTAGAAACAGAACCTTCGGTAACATGATCGGCAAGGGCTATTCCGTAAAAGCAGCCCAACTCGAAATGAACATGGTAGCCGAAGGATTCAACGCCAGCAAATGCATCTACAACATCAATCAACAGGTACAATACCCCATGCCCATCGCTTCCACCATCTACCAAATTCTCTGGAAGGGACTAAAACCTTCGGAAGGGTTTAAGATGATTGAGGAAAAACTGAAATAATTAATAATTAACAATTAATAATTAATAATTGAACAGCGGAGTACAGGAACGAGAAGACGAGGAAAGACATGAGGGAAGAGGGAAGATGAATGAAAAACAGAGAGACTATCAGCGCCGCGAAAACGCTGCGTTCGCTGCGCCGCTGCGGTTAACCTAAAGCCTAATACCTAAGGCCTAATGCCTAAAACTTAACCCTTAATCGAAAGAGGCCCCGAATTCTCGGAGCCTCTTTACTAATTTCCAAATTATCTAATTCTCAAATCTATTTCTTCTTCGCATCGAATAGTTGATCTTTTGAAACTACTTTCACAAGTTGACCGTCTTTCAGCAATTTACTTACAGTATTGTAAGGCGCCACTACCACTTCATCTTCTTTGGTTAATCCGCTGGTGATTTCGATGTAGTTGATGTCTTGAATATCTGTTTTCACTTTTACTTTTTTCACTTTGCCATCTTTCTGAATAATGAACACTACTTCATCTAAATCGGCGCCCAAACTTTCTTTAGCAGCAGGTGCGCTTGCTTCGTCTGAACCCGGCGCTTTGTCGTCTTTCTTACCCGCTACATTATCAGTTCCTTTTTCACGAGTGGTAACAGCGTTGATCGGAACAGAGAGCACATCTTTTTTCGTTTTTGTTTGAATATCGGCACTCGCATTCATTCCCGGGCGGAAAGGGAATTTCTTTTTAGCACCCGGCTCAAGCAAATCTTTGTAAGATTCAGGCAACAAACGGATGTGTACTTTAAAGTTGGTAACATCGTTGGTGCTCAATGCAGAAGCTGCAGCTGATGCACTTCCGGTGCTAGAAGCAGCGATCTTTGTTACAATGCCTTTGAATTTACGGTTATTGTATGCATCGATCTCTACTAAAGCAGAGTCACCAATTTTTACTTTTGGAATATCGTTCTCGCCAACGTCTACACGAACTTCAATGATTCCCATATCGGCGATGCGCATCATTTCGGTACCTGCCATCATTGAGTTACCAACCACGCGTTCGCCTTTCTTTACGTTCAACAAAGAAACCACGCCATCCATGGGGGCTACAACTGCCGTACGACTTAAATCTTTGTTCGCTCTTGCCAAACTGGCTTCTGCGCTCGATACTCCGGCTTGTCCGCTACGAATACCTTGCAAAGCAGCATTGTAATTTGCTTTGGCAGCATTGAAGCTGTTTTCTGCTTGTTCGAATTCTGCTTTGGAAATTACTTTATCGTTTAGCAATTGCTTTTGACGCTCGTATGTTTTTTGAGCCAATTCCAAAGCTGATTTCAAGCTTTCGAGTTGGGCCTTGCTGTTGTCAACGGCAGCTTGCTGTTGGTTTACTACTGCAGAAGCCTGATCGCGTTGAGTGGTGTAGATATCGGCATAAATTTTTGCCAACACCTGACCTTTGCGTACGCTATCGCCTTCTTCTACTTGCAAGTCGATGATTTCACCGGAAATATCGGGACTTACTTTTACTTCAATTTCGGGATATACTTTACCACTGGCATTCACTGTTTCAATGATGGTGCGGATGGCTGCTTTTTCAGTTGCCACTTTTGTACCTTCTTCTTTACCGATCACGCCGGCTGCTTTCAATCCGATCAAGGCAACAACAATGATCAGCAGTATAACAATGATCCAGACTAATTTCTTTTTCATACGATTTAAAATCGGTTTTATGGTGTTGGTTATAGTTTCAGTCCTTGTCCTTTATAGAACTCTAATAATTTCATTCGGAACACGTAGTCTACTTGTGCGGAAGCTCTTTCCAATTTGGCACGCGTAAGGTTGTTCTGATTGGTAATATAATCGATGGTTGTAAGCAAGCCAAGATCATAGCGTTTTTGAGCAAACGAAAATGCTTTTTCTGCTGTTTCAACCGATTTGATGGTTGCGTAATAACGTTGTAAAGAGTTGGTAGCATTATTATAAGCCGCGTAGATATCTTGCTTCAAGGTTCTGTCTACTTGTTCTTTCGTTAGCTGCAAACTTTTTACTGTCAATTGATTTCTTTGATAGTTCAATTTAGCGGCTCCATTATTAAAGATGGGAACGTTCAACTGAATACCTACGTTTTGACGGAAGTTATCAGAAATCTGAACTCCATAAGCAGTACGGCTAGTAGTGATGGATGTGTTTACTTCCGGAGTGAGTACACTATAATCGGTTCCACTAACATTTACTTTTGCTGCTGTTGGAATATAATTACCAGTTGCGATAGAGGTTACTTTTGGAATCTTATTATTGGCATAGTTACTACCCAATGTTCCGAACATGCCGATAGAAGGATACATGGCGCTCTTAGTAGCGGCCAGGTACTTATTTGCGGCTTTGATACGGAGGTCGTTGATTTTTTGTTGAGGCAAATTGGTCAAGGCCAAGCTAAATACCACTTCAGGCTGAAGATCGTTTAGTGATTCCACCGGAATTTGATCGAGAGGTGGCATGGATACTTGAAAGGCTTGAGCAGCGTCGAGGTTGAGAACGGCTTTGAGGTTCAAGATATTGGTTTGAACAGTTGCCAAGGAGCTGATATAGGTGGCACTGTCGCGAGCTACTTGCGCTTCTGTTTCGGCAAGGTTTAATTCAGGTAGCGCGCCGGCATCAACTCGCTTTTTGGTGTTCATGTAGTTTTGTTGGCTTTGTTGCAAGGCCACTCGGCTTATATTGGCTTGTTCTTGAGAAACCAATATTTGGAGGTAGGCTACGGCTACATTCAAAGCAATGTCATTCTTCACTTTATCAATATTGGCAGACGCTGCCTGTGCATCGAAGCCGGCACCCGCAATATTGTTTTTTATTGAAAACCAGTTAAAAAGGGTAACCCCCGACTGCAAACTGATACCTGAAGACAGGAGCTGTTGCTGGGTGAACTGGTTGGTAGTAGGGTCAATGGAACGACCGCTGTTTACACCACCGGAAACACTAAAGGTTAGAGAGGGGTATTGATTATACTGATTGGCTTTGAGCGTTAATTGGGCTCTACGGGCGTCAATGTCGGCTTGTTTTACCGAAATGTTGTTGGCAATGGCGTAGTCAACGCAAGTTTTGAGGTCCCAAACTTCTTGTGCTTTGGCAAACGAAGCAATTAGTATAAGGTTTAGGCAGAATACAAAGTATTTCATAAAACAAAAGTAATTCTAATACGAGCCTGCAGTCTTGAATTATGATAAACGGTCATAAAAATGTCACAAAAGTTAGCCTAGGTTGGCTTTGGCGAACGCTTGTTCCAGGTCTTGAATGAGGTAGTGGGGATCTTCTAGTCCTACATAAATTCTCACCATCTGATGTTCCCTATTACCCGGATCAAATTCATGATCGAATAATCCGGCGCATTTGGGGATGGCGAGGCTTTCATGACCACCCCAACTGACAGCCATCAATATATGACGCAAACTTTCGCAAAACGTTACAATTTGGGCGCGAGTTTTTGCCTTTAAAATGATGGTGATGAGTCCGCAGGCGCCTGTCATTTGCTTTTTAGCCAGTTCGAACTGAGGAAAAGAGGCATCAAAGGGAAAAATGAGTTCTGAAATGGCCGGGTGTTGTTTCAGTGAATCGAGTACGGTAAGGGTGGATGTGGTGATGCGCTCGAAGCGGGAAACGATGGTTCGAAGGCCTCGAAGCATGAGGAAGGCATTGAAGGGCTGCATGCCCGCTCCTGCTGTATTGTATTCGCTGTCGAATATCTTTTTCATCATCGCTTTAGTGCCGGTGAGCACTCCGCCCAGGGTATCGCTGTGGCCGCTGATGTACTTGGTAGCGGTTTGCATGGCGAGGTCGATGCCCAGGGAAATGGGCTTTTGAAAAAGGGGCGAACAGTGGCTGTTGTCGATCAGTGTTACAATTCCACGTTCACGTGCAAATTGAGCAATTTCCTCCAGCGGTTGGAGGGTGAAATTCCAGCTATTGGGCGATTCGAGGTAGAAAAAAGTAGTGTTGGGGCGAGTGGCGGCCTTCCACTCTTCTATTGTTAGACCCGGAATATAGGATGTTGTAACTCCGAAACGAGGTAAGATGTTTTCGAACATTTTAAAGGCCCATGTATAGGGCTTTTGTACCGATACAATATGATCGCCGGCTTTTACATTGGCCAGCACACCGGCAAATACAGCAGCGGCCCCGTTGTTAAAAACAAGTGCATCCTCGGCTTCATCAAGGGCGGCGAGTTTCTTGCGAAGTATATCGACCGTGGGGTTGATACCACGCGAATAGAGGTAGGTGCTCATTTCATCTTGAAAAGCGGCCCGCAATTCGTCCACTTTTTTAAAAGCGAAGTTGCTGGTTTGGATGATGGGAGGTGCTACTGCATTGAAATAGTTTTCACGGTCTTCACCGAGTTCATTGATGATGAGGGAGAGCGTGGCGGGGTTGTGGGTGAAAGGAAACACTGGAGTAATTAATAATTAAGAATTATAATTAATAATGGAACAGCCGGGTTTTGTACGGTAAATTGAATGTAAAACATAAGAGTTATTTTCTTTTCTGAATTACTAAAAAATACAGGGCGAGGAATGCTAGAAAGACCACGGTTCCTACGAGGGCCAAGTTCGGATTACTGAATGCGATAACGGTTCCAACAAACAAATAATTCACGATAAAAATGATGGGCATGATGGGATACCACTTCATTTTATAGATACCGGTATTATCGAGGTGTTGGGTTCTTTTTCTCAAGACGAAAATGGTAGCGGCGGAAGTGGCCATTCCGATAGAATCGAGGAAAATGCTAAAGCTTAGAATTTTATCGAAGGTGTCGGCGAAGAATAATACGATGATACAAATGCCGGCAAATACAGAGAGACTCACCGTAAGCACATCTTTCGTCGTATCTTTTTTCATGAAGGCTTTGGGAAGAATCCCGTCTTCACTCATCGCATACATCACTCTTGGGTTGCTCAGCAACAATACATTTACATAGGCCAATACTGCTACAAACAGTAAAATTGAGGCTACGTAGCGTCCAGTTGGACCAAACATTTTTTCGGCAATAATGGCCGCAATTCCGGAAGTGCTTTTTAATTCTTCAAATCCAATGATTTTGAAATAGGCGTAGGAGGCCGACATGTACAATCCAATGATCACCAATATTCCAATGAAGATGGCTCTTGGAACTGTTTTAGCAGGCTGATCAATTTCATCGCCAAAATTGATCGACTGTTGATAGCCGCCGTAGGTAAAGGAGGTAGCTTTCAAGGCAATTCCAAACGAATATAAAATAGCAGACCATTGAACCGTTTCCAAAGATTTTGTAGGAAGCGGTGCTTGGTTGTAGAGTTCCGGAAAGAAGATCGAAGCAATGATCACCACCAACATCGAAATCTTGATCACCATTAAAACGTTTTGGGTGCGTGAACTCATTCTAAGTCCCATGAGGTTTACTCCATAGAACAAGAGTACGGCACCCATAGCAATGAAAGACTTGGTGGTATCGCTTACCCCTCCTTCCAATAATAAAGGTGAAATATATTCAGCACCAATAAGTGCCACACCCGAAAGGGAGGCGGCATTGGAAATAAGAATCACGCAATTAATCGCGAATGCGATGGAGGGATGGTATGCTGTTGAGAATATTTTGTAATAGCCGCCTGTAACCGGATATCGAGACCCAATTTCAGCATAAGTAAGCGCTCCGCAGAATGCTACAAATCCGCCCACGGCCCATGCTGCAAAAAAGATAGAGGGGCTAATAGCTGCTACGGCTGCATCTTTGGAAGTACGAAAGATTCCCATACCAATCACCAGTCCAATTACGATCATGGTGAGGTCGAATAATTTGAGCTTGTTGGAATTCATTTGGGGAAGATAAATAATTTAATAATTAAGAATTAATAATTAATAATGGAGGAGGTGAATAGCGAGGATAAGAGGAAGCGCTGCATTTACGCTGCGCCACTGCGGTAAATATGACTTTGTGTATACGGTAATAATATTCCCTTGCTTTGAACTAACTTTGCCTTCCCAAAATGTAATTGACAAATGAAGAAGATTGTAGTTGCCACGATAATGACGATGATGGCCGGTTCGGTGAGTGCACAATTGAGTAGTTCAGATTCGGCACAGTCGTTAGACAAAGTAACCGTTACTGCCTTTGAACAAAACAGAAGATTGGTGGAAATACCCGCTTCTATTGCTCTTATAAATAAAACACAATTGCAACGCTTCGCACCATTTAATGTGTTGCAAGCCTTCAATAGCTTACCGGGAGTACGAATGGAAGAGCGTTCGCCGGGTAGTTACCGCATGAATATTCGAGGAAGTTCGCTTCGTTCTCCATTTGGCGTTCGTAATGTAAAAATCTATTACAACGATTTACCATATACCACACCCGGTGGTGATAGCTATTTTAATCAATTAGGATTCTACAATTTCAATACCGTTGAAATCATCAAAGGGCCGGGTAGCAGCCTGTACGGTGCGGGAACCGGTGGCGTAATGCTGATCCGAAGTGATGATAAAATTGTAGGCAACAGTGTAACCTTAAGTGCAGCTGTTGGAAGCTATGGTACAAAGAATTTTCATTTGCAAGCCAAACTGGCTTCCGGAAATACACAACAAACCATCGATTATCAATCGCAGTATTCTGATGGATACCGAGATCATACGGCCATGAACAGAGATGTGTTGAGTTGGCAATTGAAGCAAACAGGTGAGAAAGGACAATTCAATGCGCAGTTCTTATACAGCAATTTATACTATCAAACTCCGGGTGGATTGAATAAAAGAGAATTTGATTCGGCTTCAAAAATGGCTCGCCCAAATGCAGGTTTCATTCCCGGTGCAGAAACAGCAAAAGCAGCCATCTACCAAAAGACTTTTTATAGTGGCATGAGCTACACTTATAAATTCAGTGAGTCGTTTCAACAAACAACAGCAATGTATGGTGCTTATACTCAGTTAAACAATCCGGGGATTTTCGCGTACAGCAGAGCCATTGAACCACATTTTGGAGGAAGAACGGTTTTTCAATTTAAGCAAAAGGGATTCTCCGCGCATTTAGGCGCCGAAGTTCAACAAGGCTATTCAAATGCGAAAGCTTATTTGAACAATGCGGGCAACCCCACTACCCTTCAAACCGATGATGATATCGTGAACAGAACAGGCTTTGTTTTTGCACAAGCTACTGTTGATTTGAGCGAAGGATTGAGCATAACTGCGGGCGCCAGTTTGAATCAGTTGAAATTAAGTGTAACAAGACTGAGCACTAATCCCATTACAATAAAATCGAGAAAGTATTCGAATGAGTTTGCGCCGAGAATTGCATTGATACAGAAATTTGGCTCCAATAGCATTTATGCGAGTGTTTCGAAGGGCTTCTCCCCTCCTACCAGTTCAGAAGTTTTACCATCGAGTGGTGTTATTAGTACAGATTTGGAAGCAGAAGAGGGTCTTAATTTTGAACTTGGAACGAAGGGTACTTATTTGCAAGATCGACTTTATGTTGATGCGAGTGTGTTCTATTATAAATTGAAGAACGCTATTGTGGTAAGACGAGATACACAGGGTAGAGACTATTTTGTAAACGCAGGAGCAACCAATCAAAAGGGTTTTGAACTCTATAGTTCATATGAGTTGTATAGAAATGCGAGCAAAACATCGGTTTTGAAAGTTTGGACCACTTATCAATATTACCATTTCAAGTACAAAGACTTTGTAAAAGGTTCGGTTGACTATTCGGGTAAGTTTTTGCCGAGTGTTCCAAAACACAATCTATTAATTGGATTAGATGGCAACATGAAGAATGGTTTGTATGGTAATTTAACGTACCAATATATAGATACAATACCGGTGAATGATGCGAACAATGAAAAAGCGGCTGCTACTCATTTGGTGAGTCTGAGAGCGGGGCTTCGTAAGAATCTTGGTAAGAGTTTGCGCATTGATTTTTATGTTGCGGGAGAGAATTTAACGGATAGCAAGTATTGCTTAGGATTTGATTTGAATGCGAATGGAGGAAGGTATTATAATACGGCACCGGGGAGAATGTTGGTGGTGGGTGTGGAAATACGAATTAAGAGTTAAGAATTCACCGCAGAGGGCGCAAAGAGCGCGGAGTATTCGCGAAGATAGATTGTTTTTCTTTCACCGCAGAGGGCGCAAAGAGCGCGGAGTATTCGCGAAGATAGATTGTTTTTCTTTCACCGCAGCGGCGCAGCGAACGCAGCGTTAACGCAGCGTATCCCCGTGACTCCGAGACTCCGTGGTTCTGCATTTCATTCCCACATTCACAAACTCACAAATTCACCTATCATCGCGCCGGCTGTTTCATTATTAATCATCAATTATTAATTATTAATTATTAATTATTCGCTCCGCCTTGCGAAACCCAGCACACGATTGCTTGTTTTTGGGATGCGGTTAAACTGCTGCCTTTGGGCATTGAACCATTTGCTACGGCTGAGCTTATAGAGCCTTTGGCGGCACTAATTTGAGCATAGGTTGTAAGAGCGCCAGGTCCGTTGCTACTTCCAGAAGCATGACATCCTGCAATGGCGCAGCTTGCACTAATAATAGGACTCACTGTTGCAGAGAATGAAATGGTTGCACTGCAATCTGCTGGCGAAGGAGTAGTAGTACTATTGGTGGTACTTGATGACTTACTACAAGCGAATAATACTGTGAGCAACAGCAAAGTGCTGCCAATGAAGAGCCTTTTCATGTGGATGTATTTAGCGTTTGAATAATGTACGTTTGTACAATCAAAAAGGTTTCCTTGCTATTAAAATTTAGGGCATTTTATTCCTTTGGAACCAATGAAGCGGTATACAATGCCGATAGATGTTGAATGATAGTAATCTTTCTGTCCGGAATTGGCCGCATCACTAAATCCGTCTAAATAATCTGTTACGGTAATTCGATAGGAAGTTTCTACGGTAGCGGCCCATCGATCATTGATTGAATAACGCAATCCCACTCCTATTGGAACAACAGGCAGTACACTAGGAGTTCGGTGAGTGGTATCTGTGGCGAGTCCGGTTATAACAGTTGACGACTCTCCGAAATAAGAAGTATTGACACCCGACCAGTCGCGCTTAATATTCAGAAAAGCGATTGATACACCTGCGGTTATATAGGGCGTTAGACGTGGTCGTTCAGAGGGACGGAGGTTTGTTCCAAACACATTGTACACTACTGATGCTCCTAATTCCCATACTGGGGTTGAGAATTTAAAATTTCGTTGTTGACGGTATTCGGGATGCGAATACAAAGATTCGTTTCCAACCAAACGCCCGTAACTGATATTGGCCCTTACGGAAAAAACATCGCTTAAGAGTCGGGCTCCGGAAAGACTAAAGCCCGGTCTGATTGTTTTTAAGGAGCCAAAGCGGCCTGGCGTTAAATCGCCCTGATACACATAGCCCCCAACACTCAGCCCTATTTCGTACTTAGGTATGGAAAACTGTGCAAATGATTGGCTACTAATTACGGACAAGAATACTACGGTAATTGGAAGGATTGTCTTCATACTTATTGGTTATGAGCGTTTAGTTCAAGCAATCCATTTTCCGTTCTATGTAAAAAAGAAGACTTCATCTGATACATCGGAGTGAGCGAAGTATCGGCGAAGTCTTCCGGTAATTTCTTGGATATCAGACTTCATTCGGACATAAAGGAACACAGAACGGAATTTAAAAACGGAGCTTGTGGGTAGAAATGTTGAATAAGTAAGAAGTATTTAATTGTGAGTAGGACAGATTTCGATTTGAAAAGTTTATTAATGAAATGTCGTTTAACAAACCATTAGAACAAATTAATAATTAACAATTAATAATTAATAATTGGGAGTTGCTTCGCAACTCTTTTGAGCAACTAAATTCATTTAGAATGGTTGGCAAGCCATTCTTTGGTGAAATCAATATAGGTGTCGCTAACGGGTAGTTCTGTACCATTAGACAATTTCACTTTACGAGATGTAACTCCTTTTATTTCATTTTTTGAAATAATGAAGCTTCGGTGTATCCGTTGAAATATAGTGGTAGGAAGTTTTTCTACCATTGATTTCAAAGTAGATAAGGTTAAGATCGGCTTTTCGGATTTCAGGTGAATTCGAACATAATCTTCAAGGCTTTCCAAGTACACAATTTCTTTCAACAAGATCTTTACGTTCCTATATTCTACGTTCACCATAATATAGTCTTCGTCTTCATTGGGTTGGAACAAGGTTTCCAATTTTGCCACGGCTTTTGCAAAGCGATCGGGCGAAATGGGTTTGAGCAGGTAGTCGACAGCGTTTAAGTCGAACCCATCAACCGCATGTTCTCGATGCGCTGTCGTAAACACAAGCGCAGGTGGCTTTTCAAGTGATTTGAGTAGTTCCAATCCGGTGATATCGGGCATATTGATATCAAGGAACAGGAGGTCTACTTCATTGTTGTTCAACCAAATTTTGGCAGCCACGGCATCATCGAAAGTGCTCACGCAGTTCAATGATGCGTGTTGCCTGATATAATCCACCAGTATTTGAATAGCAAGGGGTTCATCGTCGATAACGACGCATTTGATCAAGGTTGAGCTCATGTTGCAACAGTTGCTTCGATCGTTAGATCTACGGTAAATGAATTGGGGGTGTTGGTAATCGACAACTGATGTTTTCCGGGATACAGCAATTCCAGTCTTTTTTGGATATTGGAAATACCGGTACCGGTGCGTTCTGAACTCGACCGCAAATTGAATCTACGGTTACTAGTATGAAAGCGAATATCGTGCCCATTTCGTGTTAAAGAGATGATAATATTGGAGGATTCATGGTTGCTCACACCGTGTTTGAAAAGGTTTTCCACAAAAGGAACGAAAATTAGCGGGGCGATTTGGATGTTTTCAAAGTCTCCTTCGATATTGAAATTGATAGTAGTGAGTTTGTTCAATCGTAATTTTTGCAAATCAATGATATTTTGAATGCATTCTATTTCACGTTCTACCGGAACGGTTGACTTTCCCATTTCGTCATTGATATAGCGCATGAGATTGGAGAGTTGCAAAATAGCAGGAGCAGCTTTCTCCGATTTAGTGGAGGCAAGTGCGTACAAATTATTCAACGTATTAAATAGGAAATGCGGATTGACTTGCATTTTAAAGAAAGCCAATTCGGCGGCTGATTTTTCAGCGGCGGCTTGAAGTAAGCGACGTTCTGTTTGTTGCAATCTTCTAAAAATGGCAATGGCAGAGGAAGCTGTCCAAATACATATAAATAATATTAAACTCACAATATCGAGTTGTGGTTTGCCTCTTGGCATTGGTCCATTTGGAGGAGGAGGTACTTTGAATTGATTGGGTGGTATAGGCGGAAAATTATTAGGATCTGCCCCCAGTTGCATTAAATGATCGAATGGTGTAGTATATAAAATGATCGATAAGAAAGCGCCGATACACAGCAAATAAACTAAGATCAGCTTGGAAAGAAGTAGCCGAGGAAACAACAGCTCCAGATTGACATAGAATAACCCACAGTAGATGATGAAAAAAATCAAGTAGTGTACACTGAGCAAGTGCCTCCATTCAAAATGAGCGTTGCTATTTCCATAAATGAACAACTGTATCAAACTGAACAGCAGTAACCAGCCTAGTATGTGGAGCACCCAAATAATCCGTTTAGAGAACATAAGGGAAGGTACGGAAAAATGAGAATGCAGTACCTGTCTGCAGTAAAATGTAAGGCTTTTACTTAACCAACGAAATCATAAAAGGCAACCTGCAGAAAAGCAATTTTTCAATAGATTAGATCTTGATAATCACTCCATGACTAAAAAACAGCTATTGTGATTACAATCACAATCGAATCAACAAAGCTTGGCTAACTTTATATTGATGCAAGGATTGAGAGAAAATAAAGTCCAGTTTTGGCTGCTTGTTGCTGCTAACCTTTTTGTTGGTGCCGTACTCGGATCGGAAAGAGGCATTATGGGAGAAGTGGGCCTAAAGTGGTATGGAATTGAAAGTATTGTAGCTATTTCTAGTTTTGTAATGGCCTTTGGAATTTCAAAAGCAGTAGCGAATTTATTGGTGGGTAAGCTATTGCAGGTGTTTACCAGAAAAAAAGTGTTGCTAGTGGGGTGGGTGCTGGGTTTCCCCGTTCCTCTTTTATTAATATACGCACCCAATTGGAATTGGGTTATTGTTGCTAATGTTCTATTAGGATTGAATCAGGGTATTGCATGGTCTAGCACAGTAATCATGAAAATTGATCTTGTTGGCACTAAAAATAGAGGTTTTGCGATGGGGCTTAATGAATTTGCCGGCTATCTGGCAATCGGTGTTTCAGCATATCTTTCAATGCTCTTGTTACATCAAACCAATTCACCATTTTGGAGCTTTCTACCTTCTCTTCTTGCTGTGTTATTGGGAATAACCCTAAGTACAGTATTCATTAAAGATACTCAGCACCATGTAACTTACGAAGCTCGGAGTTCAAAAATTGCCTACTTGCGAAATGTATGGATTGATACAAGTTGGAAACATCAAAATATTGGTAGCACTACCATTAATGGCTTTTTGAATAATTTAAATGATGGTGCAATGTGGGTATTGGCTCCAACTATTCTGCTACAAAAAATGATCAGTAGCGAAGAAACTGCACTTGTAATTGCACTTTATCCAATGGTTTGGGGAATATCGCAGCTTTTTACCGGAATGATTGGCGATCGATATTGCAAAAAACAATTAATTACTGCCGGAATGTTGCTACAGTCTGCAGCACTCTTACTTTTTCTTTCAGTCAATGCATTCTGGTTATTACTTATTTCTGCAGTGTTACTGGGCTTAGGGACCGCGTTGGTTTATCCAAGTTTCCTCTCAACTATTGCAGAAAATACACATCCAGATCAAAGAGCTCAGGTGATGAGTATATTCAGATTTTGGCGCGATAGTGGCTACATTGCAGGAGCGGTAATGGTTGCTTTATTGATTCATTTCCTGAGCGCCGGCTATACACTTTTTATTATAGCCCTCTTAACGGGATTAGGAGGTGTAATAGCACAGCTAAGAATGTGTTGTACCATGAAAGTGCTTTGGAAGTCTGAGATCTGCTAATTCATTTTATTAGTTAGAAAATCGAAGAAAGGCCTTTTGATTTAGTTCTCATCATGGTTAAAAACATGCACTTATCAACTTATTTCCAGTCGGACACGTTTGATAGATACAATATCGGAAGTAAGCACAAATCGACACATTTTAAAAGCAAAACTATAGGGTACGGATTCGATAAGCTTGCAACTAAGTAAACGAATAGTCAACGCCTGTTACTTGTGTTAGCAATGTTTGAGGCGCGTCCAAAATTTTTGCCGCCCTGGGTGGCGTTGGGGTAACGGGCGAATTGGAGGCAAGGTAATCACGCATTACTTGGTGCAGGGTATAAGTAGTGTTTTTTGCATTCTTCACGCCTTTGATTCGACAGAGCATATCGGCAGGGTCGCCATCGCGTTCGCAGGCACATACGCGGTAGGTTCTATCGAGGTTCAATGCTTCGCCACCCACTTTCACTTCTTGTACCCTTTTACCTTTTTCACCGAAGGCATTGAAGCTAATTTCCATTCCTTTGAACTTGATCAACCATCCACCAAATCGTTCGGATGCATTCGCGGCAAAAACATTGTTCAATTCTTTTTCCAACCATTCCCACAACTGTTTCCCAGTGATTTCTGCCGTTCTAACGGTGCTGTCTACAGGAAGCATATCGTAGATAAATCCTTCAGTTATGGGAATATTTCCGGTACTATCGGGTGTTGTTCGGGGAGGGCAAAAGCGGAATCCATTTGAAAGTACAATGTCTACATCTTTCATTTGCCATTTCAGTGCATTCAAAATCATAGTGTCAATTGGATTCTCGACCACAAAATATCGGTACAATGGAATGGTACTATAGCCTACTATTTTGTGAATCGATTCGGCAAAAGGCGCTTCATTTTGAGCAATGAGTTCTTTCATTGCCTTGTCCTCTTTGTATTTCGATGCATCTATTTCAATTAATTCATAATCATCTTTTACTACTTTGCCATTCTCCACAATAAATTTCAGCTTTCCAACAAAGGAACCAAAAGCGCCTGGTTCTACAACTTTACAATACTTGCAAACAATGGGTTTACGCACCCGTTCGTGTGTATCGCCTCCCAATATATAGTCTACTCCTGCTGTTTCAGACAAATTGGCCAAGTGAATTTGTTGCGACAGACCTAAATGCGCAATAACCAAAATGCATTCGCATTGTTCCTGATTTTTCAACACATCGATATAGTAAGCAATGTTTTCTTCCGGCTTTGTATAAATAATTCCTTTACTATAGTTCGGTGATTGTCGTAAAGGAACAAGATGATCTGTGTATCCAATAAAGCCAATTTTTACCCCTTTCACATTCCATATATGATAGGGTTGAAAAACAAGTTCCCCTTTTCTTCCTTCACCCAGATCGTGGTACATATTTGCACAAATTTTAGGTGCATGGAGTGACCCCAGAAGCTGTTGCATTGATTTCTTGCCATACACTACTTCCCAATTTCCCGGCAGGTAAAGATCGTACTGCAATTGATTCAAAATGGGTAACATGGCCTTGCCCGTAGTTTTTACGGAGAGCTCACTGCCTTGAAACATATCACCGGTATCGATTACAAAGGTATGGGCATTGTTCTTGCGTTCTTTATTGAGATAGGTGGCGAGATGTGCGTAGCCGCCTGTTTTCCTAAACACTGCTTGATTGTTTTCCCAGAAGAGTTCATCGTGCGGGTGAAGTTGACAGTGAATATCGGTTGTTTGTAGAATGGTCAATTCAAAATTTCCGCCAGTATGGATTGAATCATCTAAGTGACTCGAACTATCATTTTCCGTATTCGTTAAGTTGGCTGCACGGGTATCGAAACCCAAACCGAGTGCAGCAGAGAGCGTTCCTGCTTTGCGCAGAAAATCGCGTCTATTATTCGTTGGCATAGCAATCTTGGTTTTATTTTTTGGCTTGGGCTTTTCTTGCGTCGGCGATGGGTTGAAAAGGACCAAACTTGTGTTGCGCTTCGTTGAATCCATCTGCATAAGGGCCAAATGGATGATCTATTGGTTTTTTAGAGATATCGGGCCAGTCTTTACTTAGATCTTTTGAAGGACGAGGTTGTGAATTTACAAATGCTGCGATGTTCCACGCGTCTTCATCTGAAAGAGAAGGGTTGTCGTGTGTTGCTTGTTGATAAGGCATATTGTCTTTAATATAGCCTGCCAAACGTGAGAGTCGAAAAAGCCCGGCTCCTGAATTGTAACTATGTTCACCCCATAATGGTGGATAGGTATAGGCGTTACCTGCTTCGTTTAGCATGCCTTGTCCATTTCCTCCGTGACAGGATTGGCATTTTTCAGCATAAGCCTGTCTCCCTTTAGTAGGGTCTGCTGCTACACTCAAGTATTTTAATTCACGAATACCTGTACCCTTTGGCTTGGTTCCTTTTGGCACTTCTTTTCCTAACCACTTCATATAAGTGAGTATGGCTGTCATCTCTTTGCTATTGGTATCAATGGCTTGTCCATTCAAACTTCTTTCAAAGCAATCGTTCACGCGCTTCGACATCGATTCAACCGTTCCACTTCGATCTCTGAATTTGGGGTAGGTAGAAGCAACGGCTCCGTAATTGTTGCCCCAAGGTTGATTGCCTGCGGAGAGATGGCAGTTTTGACAATTCATACCATTGGTAATGGCTGCAATGGTTCCCTTAGGACCGAAGTAATAAGAAGTATTGGCGATGAGGTCTTGACCATAAATAATCTGGGCTCTTTCTTCTTTTGTGAGACTATTGTCGAAGGATAGATCCGGTCCTATCCAATACTTTGAAGAAGTAGTATCTGCTGCAATTCTGTTTAGTACATTTTCTGAAGGACGATTCATTACTTCAAACGAGCCCACTATTATTAACAGCAATACAATATAGAGCGGCCAGTTTTCTTTCCATTTCATGTGAATAGCAATTTGAGTGAAGTGATGTAAAAATTACGAAATAATTTGTGAATGATGGTGACTGAAGTCACTGATGTGAGAGGGAGGAGGGAGATAATTAAGAATTAATAATTAATAATGGAACAGCCGAAAACAGGAACGAGGATGAGAGGAGACGAGGATAGAGGAAATACAGAGAAAGTAGAGGGAGAAGAACAGGGGGATAAAGAATTAAGAAGTAATAATTAATAATGGAACAGCCGGAATACAGGAGGGAGGAGACGAGGAAGATGAATACTTTGCGGCTTCTTGGCGGGCTCTGCGCAGTTTGCGGTGAATAAAGGCGCAATAAAAAGGGCCGAGGAATCGGCCCTAATGAATACACTAAACATTAATGAAAATGCACATGTACAAACACCATAGATATGAACTATAAAAATTTTAATGGGGCAGTTTATCGCGGAAATAGCCGTAGGTCCAAGTACCGGCGATGGCGCTGAGCACTACTACAGAAATTACCAAGGCACCAGTTCCAATTTGTGCAAAGAGTGGTCCCGGACAAGCACCGGTTACAGCCCAACCTAGTCCAAACAATAAGCCTCCGTAAATTTGACCCTTATTGAACTTCTTTGGGTGAAATTCAATGGCTTCACCGTGTATGGTTTTTACCTTGAATTTTTTGATCAGCCATACTGAAATGATCCCTACTACTACAGCTGTTCCGATAACTCCATACATGTGAAAACTTTGCAAACGGAACATTTCTTGAATACGAAACCAAGAGATGATCTCTGCCTTTACAAAAACTACTCCGAAGATCAATCCTACGGCTGCATATTTGAAATTATACCACCAAGGGTGATGCATGTGTGATTCGTTCACACACATGGTATCGAGGGAGCGTACTTCAAAATCTTGTGCCTCTTGTTGAGGTGTGATGGTTGTTATGTTTACTTGAGTACTCATGATAAATTAAATGGTTAGTTTTAAAATAGAGGGAAGGATGAAATTGGCCATTGCAAAACCTCCAACCATGAACATGATTGTTGCAACTAAAGATGGCCATTGCAAATCGCTTAGGCCCATAATAGCATGTCCGGAAGTACAACCTCCTGCATAACGCGCTCCAAATCCAACCAAGAAGCCACCACCTACCAGCATGATCAGCCCACGAATACTGAACAAGCTTTGCANTTAGGCCCATAATAGCATGTCCGGAAGTACAACCTCCTGCATAACGCGCTCCAAATCCAACCAAGAAGCCACCACCTACCAGCATGATCAGCCCACGAATACTGAACAAGCTTTGCAAAGAGAACAATTCAGCGGGGAGCAAATTGGAGTTGTCGGTAATGCCATACGATTTCAGTTCAGCAGCCAACTCAGGATGCACAACCACCGGATCAGGGTTTGCTAATAATTGCGCGGCAATGATTGCACCTGCAAAAATTCCACCCACAAAGAAGAAGTTCCAGATTTCTTTCTTCCAATCGTACTTGAAAAACTTGATGTTTGAGGGGAAACAAGCAGCACAGGCATGTCTGAGATTTGCAGAAATGCCAAAGTGTTTGTTACCGAGTAAAAGAAGCGCGGGTACAATGAGTCCAATAATAGCACCGGCCACATACCAAGGCCAGGGTTGCTTGAGCATCTCGATCATAGCTAAATTGAGTTTAGAATACAAATATGAGGGGATGGTAGGAGCTTATCGGTGATGATAGTCACTTTGGTGCGATAAGGCGAACTATTAATTAGGAGCCGGGAAGATAATTTGTGAATTTGGGAATGAAATACAGAGAAAGAACAGGAGGAGGAAGAGGGGGAGGAATTAATAATTAATAATTAATAATTAAAAATTAAAAATTAATAAGTACTAATTAAACAACCGGAATACGGGAAGGAGGATAAAGGGAATACTTTGCGAAACCTTTGCGGACTCTGCGGGCTTTGCGGTGAGTAAGCACTAATAATGAAAATTCAATACCAAGTTCCACTGATCCATGTTCACCTTGTTGATCACGTATTTATTGTTGTTATGAGTATGGCCTTGACTTTCCTTGTTTACATACAATACTTGCAGATCCCAGCCTTTGAAGAAACCTTGCAATTCATAACGTAAGTCGATGTTAAGTTGCGAATACGAAGGCATTCCATATTTATTCAATTCAAAATTGGTAGGATCGGGCAGTTGGTAATAACCCCAAGCAGCTTGTATCTTCAATGGTTGCTTTGGGATTGCATATCCTCCTTTTACAACGTAAGCATGTACATTGCCTAAACCTTCGTTTCTCTCACGTGGAAGAAAAGTAAAGAAGGGATCTCTCCCCCACTCTCTTGGCATCAAGTACCTTCCATGTTTTGTAATTCTATTGTAGTTAGCAGAAAACTGCCAGCGCTTGTTCTCCCAACCAAATTTAGCACCGTAGGTGTGCGATGAGGCGCCTTTTTGAAAGTAGGTCTTCGTTGGATCCTCGTTACCACCGTGATGAATAATTTGTTGATGGATGGTTTGAAAACCTGCGATGAGCTTTGATTTATTCTTCAAAACACGAGAGTAATCAGCCTGAAAAAACACAGAATTGAAAATATTCTCTGTGAATTGGTTCCACAATTGAAGTTTGATTTCCTTCCCCACTTCTTGTGAAATGCCTCCTAAAAGAATTCCTTTCGACTCAAGATTACCTTTGTATTGCGATTTTGTTCCATCTTGGTTAACTCCGGATGGATAGAGCCCTATTGATTCACCAATATTGTACCACTCAACAGTGCTTCTTGGAGAGAGCTGATAGATATAGGCCGCTTCTATTTTTGTCTTCTTTTTCTTGTAAATACCATCTACTCCTTCTATTTCGGTGGGGCGCATTCTTCCATCTTGCAGGTTAATGAACGGTGTATTCATGAGCTGCCGTCCAACAGTAAGGGTGATATTGTATTTTGAATATCGTATGAAAAGTTCTTCCAGACGATCGATGTTCTTTGTATTTGAAGGATCAGTAATGTCGTAAAGGCCTATTTCGTAGCGATTCAGTTGCTTTGTACTTGAATCGGGAATGGTTAAATTAGAAGACCCCACGTTAAAAACAAAGAAGCCACTAACGCCAAATTGGAATCCATGAAAAAGAGCCGTATGGTATTGAAGTCCGCCTCCTGCTGCTTGAGCATGGTAATCACTCAGGCCTTTTTCATTGTTCGTATTCATATAAAAATATCGAAAATGGCCGGTGAACTTTCCTCGACTAAAGGCCGACAGAAACGAGGTGGTATCTTGTGATAGCGTTTTCTCTCCATTCCAAGTTTTGGGATGTTCGTTAAGTTCTTGATGTTGCGCATGCGAGCAAAGGGCAATAAAAAGTAAGGCCCCTGTACTCACTAGTTTTCTAATGAAATACATAGCAATGAAATAAAAAAGTAAATGCAGTTGTGTTACTTTCTGAATAAACTGAAAACCAGGTACCCCATTACTCCGAAATAAACGGTACTATTTAGGGGCTTAGAAGTGATCATACAAGTGCCGGAACTACAGCCTATGAATTTCCAATAGAAAAACCCTGCAATCATGCCTACACCTGCCCCAATGAGGGGTATTTTATTTTTGAGAAGCAATTGTTTCATGAATACTAGTTGAGGTAAAAAGCAACGTCATCAATGCCGCCTCCATTGTAAATATTCTCTATTTTCAATTGGCGCAAATAAGCGATGGCTTGTCCACTTCTGTTGCCACTTCTGCAATAGAATACAACATTCTTCGATCCAAGTCCGGGGATCTCACTATAGCGATAAGGAATTTGATCAAGTGGAATATTGATGGCGCCTTCAATATGACCCATTTGGTATTCGGGCGGTGTTCTCACATCAACAAGCAGTGTATCGGGACTTTTAAGTATTTCTGAAATTGTCATATGAATATTTTTAAAAAAAGGGAAGACGGCTGTCTTCCCTCTTAACCTATATACCTTAACCTGAAACTAATTTTTACAACATGGTAGAGGGGCAAACATAATCCGTAACAGTAAATTTACCCGACTCTTTAATGGCTTTGAAGCCGCCTTTCACATCAATCAAATTATCGAAACCACGAGCTTTCAAAATAGATGTAAAGATCATTGAACGATAGCCACCCGCGCAATGCACGTAGTAGGTTTTGTCTTTGTTAATTTGCGACATGGCGTCGTTGATGAAATCGAGTGGCGCATTTTCTGCAGAAACGATGTGTTCGCTGAAGTATTCGCTTTTCTTTCTCACATCTAACACATTTGCTTGTGGATTTGTATCCATGATTGCAGCAAGTTCTTCAGCTGAAATACTCTTGATAGAGTCTACTTCTTTGTCGGCATTTTTCCAGGCATCAAATCCGCCCTCTAAATATCCGATCACATAGTCGTACCCTACTCTACTCAAACGCGTTACCACTTCTTCTTCGGTACCCGGCTCGCAGATGAGTAATATTTCTTGTTTGATATCCGGAATCATTGCACCCACCCAAGGGGCAAAATTTCCTTCTAAACCAATATTAATTGAATTGGGCACAAAACCTTGGGCAAATTTCTGAGCAGCACGAACATCCAACATCAGAGCGCCTGTTTCATTGGCTGCTGTTTCAAAAGCGTTGGGGCTCATGGCATGGAGACCACGTTCCAATACTTTATCGATGCTATCATATCCTTGAATATTCATCATCACGTTCAAAGGGAAATAAGCCGGAGGAGCAACCAATCCGGTTGTTACTTCTTTGATGAACTCTTCCTTCGTCATATCGGCACGGAGTGCATAGTTCACTTGCTTTTGATGCCCGAGTAGATCTGTTGTTTCCTTACTCATGTTTTTACCACAGGCCGAACCGGCTCCGTGAGCGGGATATACAACGATATCGTTAGACAAAGGCATGATCTTATTTCTCAAAGAATCGAAGAGATGGCCTGCTAAAATTTCCTGTGTAAGGTCTGCTTTTACTTTCTGAGCAAGATCGGGACGACCTACATCACCAATAAAGAGGGTATCGCCACTAAACAATCCAACCTCTTTGCCTGTTTCATCACTCAATAAATAACAAGTACTTTCCATAGTATGTCCTGGAGTATGTAATACTTTAATGGTAGCATTTCCTACCTTTAAGATCTCACCGTCTTTAGCGGAATGAAATTCAAAATTGGGTTTTGCATTGGGGCCGTAAACAATGGGGGCGCCCGTTTTTTTAGAAAGATCGAGGTGACCTGAAACGAAATCGGCGTGAAAATGCGTCTCCAATACGTACTTGATCTTTGCATTGTTTTTTGCAGCGCGATCAATGTACGGTTGCACTTCTCTTAATGGATCGATAATCACTGCTTCACCATTGCTTTCGATATAATAAGCTCCTTGAGCTAAACATCCGGTATAAATCTGTTCTATTTTCATTTCTGATATTTTATAAATCAAAGTTGAGAGAATATTAAAATTGCATCAATGACAAAAGTCACACAGTTAATGTCCGCCTGAAGGGAACATCAATTCTTTAATAATGATGTAGATTCCCATCACCAAAACAAACCAGCCAAAGCCTTTTTTCAATCCATCGGCGGAAACCTTCTTACTCATGGCATTGCCAATAAAAATTCCGAGAACTGCTAAAGCTGTAACGCTTAGTAAGAGTGTCCAGTCCATGGTTTGTTTTCCTAGATCGCCCGTAAATCCTATCAATGATTTCGCTGCAATGATAAGCAAGGACGTACCCACAGCTTGTTTCATTGGAAGCTTACTCAGTAATACCAGTGCGGGAATGATCAAGAAACCGCCACCTGCTCCTACTAATCCCGTTAGTGTACCCACAACCAGTCCTTCCAATAAAATCAAAGGATAATTAAATGTTTGCACCGTACTTTCTGCTTCTTCTTGCTTCTTTTTTGATCGTATCATGGAAACAGATGCGAACACCATGAGAATGGCAAAAAGCAACATCATAAGCAGGCCTTTGGTAATAGCAATACCGGCGATATGCCCCATTTCTTGGGGAATGGCCGGTACAATAAAGGCGCGCGTCGCAAAAACAGCGGCGATTGAAGGAACTCCAAAAATCAAGGCTGTTTTTAGGTTTACCTCACCGGATTTGTATTTCGGCAAGGCTCCCACTAAACTGGTGGCACCAACAATAAACAGAGAATAAGCTGTTGCAATTACCGGATTCACTCCAAACAAGTACACCAATACCGGAACAGTAAGAATAGAGCCTCCCCCGCCAATCAAACCAAGCGAAACACCAATAATCAACGATGCTAAGTAACCAACTATGACCATTTCTATAAGTTTAGGATGCAAATCTGACTAAAAATTACGCGGAATTCTGTGACGATTATCACTAAGGTCGGAATTATTCCGGTCTTACCCATTCAAAGGAGTTTCGATGGATAACGATCCAACCATTTCGTTCCATTTTCTTCATCAATCGGCTGATCACTTCTCGGGAAGAGTTCAAGTCGTTTGCGATGTCTTGGTGCGTTAATTTGACGGTTTTACCAAACTGCTTCACTTGATTTTTTAGGTAGAATTCCAATCGCTCGTCCATGTTCTTAAAAGCGATTTCGTTGACGGTGCGAATGAGTTCATCGTATCGCGCACGGTAGGTACGAATTACGAAATAGTGCCAACTTTTGTAAGCGCCGAGCCATTTATCCATAAAAGAAAGAGGAATAGTCAATACCGTGATGTCGGTTAGGGCCTTTGCAATAACTTGGCTTGTTTCCAGTTGAAATGAACACACCATTGAAACGGCGCAAGCTTGTCCGGGTTGGATGTTGTAAAGAAAATATTCATTACCATCATTGTCTTCTTGATACAATTTCACGATGCCTTCCATCACTAAAACCGTTGACCGAATGGCTTGACCTATACGAAGAATGGTAGTACCTGCTTCGTATTGTTTTATTTCTCCGTGTTCTAATAGTTCTTCATAAAGTGCTAATTCAAGTCCGGGAAACAGTTCCTGTAGCGAATTCTCATTGATATTTTGCATGATAGGTAATTGATCAAAAAACAAATATTTGATTTATAAAAAAGATACTCTGTGATAATAGTCACCGGCGGTTGTTAAAATCTTGCCTAACTGTGCATAAAATTTATTGCTATGCCTACATCACATCAAATCCTAATTATAGGTGGCGGAAATGCCGGAGTTTCGGTTGCTGCCAAACTTCTACTTCAAAACAAATCGTTAGATATTGCCATTGTAGATCCTGCTGATAAGCATTTCTATCAACCTGCCTGGACATTGGTTGGATCGGGAGTTTTTGATATTCGCAAAACCATGCGAAATGAAGCGGATGTTATTCCAAAAGGATGCAAATGGATCAAAGAAAAAGTGATCAGTTTTCAACCCGAGCAAAATCGAGTAACATTGGCTACAGGCGATACTATACAGTATCAATACATGGTGGTAGCTGCAGGTATTCAATTGAATTGGGATGAGATCAAAGGATTGAAAGAAACCTTGGGCAAAAACAATGTTTGTTCGAACTATAGTTATGATCATGCACCTTATACTTTCGAATGTATCAAGAACTTTAAAGGCGGAAAAGCCATTTTCCACAATCCAACAACGCCTGTAAAATGCGGTGGTGCCCCACATAAAATAATGTACATGGCAGCCGATTATTTCCGCAGACATGGGGTATTGAAGAATTCAAACATTCAATATTGGAGTGGCGCTGCGAAATTGTTTGCGGTAGCTAAATATGAAAAAACGCTTTTAAAAGTGTGTGAACGGGCGAATATTGATTTGAATTTCAATGTAAAATTGGTGGCGGTAGATGGCCCTGCGAAGAAAGCAACTTTTATAGGAGTGGGCGAATCGAACAAAGATCAGGAGTATGTGGTTGATTTTGATATGATACATGTAACCCCACCACAGGGGGCACCAGACTTTATCAAACAAAGTCCGCTTGCCAATGCAGCCGGATGGGTAGACGTAGACAAGTACAGTTTGCAACACAATAAGTACCCCAATGTATTTTCACTAGGAGATGCTGCAGCTTTGCCCACTAGTAAAACCGGTGCGGCCATTCGCAAGCAAGCTCCGGTGGTAGTAGGAAATTTACTGGAAGCAATTCAAAACCAAGCCCTCACTCATAAATACGACGGGTACACGAGTTGCCCATTGGTAACAGGTTACGGTAAACTCGTGCTCGCAGAATTTGACTATGAAAACAAACCCAAAGAAACCTTTCCATTCGACCAAAGCAAGGAACGTTGGAGTATGTACATTTTGAAGCGTTATATTTTGCCTTGGATGTATTGGGGAAGGATTCTGCCGGGGAAAGCGTGAGGAGAAATAATAATTAAGAATTAAGAATTAAGAATTAAACAGCCGGAGCCAATTAATAATTAAGAAGTAATAATTAATAATGAAACAGCCGGCAGTCAGGTTGATTGAATATCGGAGACTAATCTGTGAATCTGTTTTAATTGGTGGTATCTGTGGTGAAAAAAAAGAGGGAAGATGCTGGAAATACAACAGTCCACACTAATATCTTATCCTCTAAATCTTCGATTAGTTTACTTTACCGCAAAGAGAGGACGGGCGCAAAGATTCGCAACGAAAGTCTAAGAGGTTAGTGTTTTAACGCAAAGTCTTAGTTGTCTTGAGTGCAGCACACTGTTTTTAGTTGGGCTGCGCCGGATGGAGGCCTGCGGCCAGCGCGGTTGGCAGTCAGGTTCATTATATATTTTTCCGCCTTCGGCGGAAATAAAAAATAACAAAAGAAGATGAGAGAAAGCCTAATTCCTCCGTGCCTCCGAAACTCCGTGGTTTGTATTCCCCGCGCAGCGGTCTTTGCGCTCTTAAGCAAACGACTCTTCGAAATTCATACTGCCAAAAACTTACATTCATAAAACACTCTCCAACCTTCAACCACCATTCCTTTGCGTTCCGGCTGTTCCCCGCGTAGCGGCTCTGCGTCTCAAGTAAACGAATCTTCGTATTTCAAACCGCCCAAAACTCAAATTCATAAAACGCTCTCCAACCCTCAACCTGAATAACTCTGCGTTCCGGCTGTTCCCCGCGAAGCGCCACAATTTCTCCTTCATTTATTTTGATACTAATGATTCCGATGTATCTTTGCAGTGCTATTTGTTATGGAAGACGATCATGCGATATTAGTCTACTCTTTCCATTACTTCCTTCGAAGCACAGCAAAATCATCCCCTCAAAATTTGTTCAGTACTTTCAATAAATGTCGAAAGATATTGCTATTGACTAGTCGTTGTTTGCAGCGCTTATTCTTGCCACATACAATAAAATTGTTTCTATATGGAAATCGAAATCCTTTCAAGGATACAGTTTGCATTTACCGTATCCTTCCACTACATCTATCCACCCCTAAGCATTGGCGTTGGATTGATACTGGTTATAATGGAAAGCTTGTACTTAAAAACAGGCAATAAGGTTTATGAGAACATGACGCGGTTCTGGATCAAAATTTTTGCCTTGATTTTTGGTTTGGGTGTAGCCACGGGAATTATCATGGAGTTTGAGTTTGGAACGAACTGGGCTACCTATAGTAAATATGTGGGCGACATCTTCGGAAGTGCCTTGGCAGCGGAGGGTATTTTTGCTTTTGCATTAGAGAGCGGCTTTTTAGGAGTACTGCTGTTTGGCTGGAACCGCGTTGGTAAGGGTGTTCATCTGTTTTCAACCATCATGGTTTTTTTGGGTTCCATGTTTAGTGCTGTTTGGATAGTGGTAGCAAACAGTTGGCAACAAACTCCTTCCGGTTATCATATTGTAGGAGAAGGAATGAATGCAAGAGCAGAGATCACTGATTTCTGGGCCATGGTTTTCAACCCCTCCAGTGTAGACCGATTGATGCATGTATGGCTGGGGTCTTTTCTTGCCGGAGCCTTTCTGGTGTTGAGTGTGAACGCCTATTACATTCTCAAAAACAAATACCTTGAAATTGCCAAGCCTGCTTTTAAAATTGCGCTTACGGTTGCAGCTTTCACGTCTTTACTTCAATTGTTTGCCGGACATAGAAGCGCCGATGGCGTCTCCAAAAATCAACCCGCCAAACTTGCAGCTTTGGAGGGTCATTATGATAGCAGTAGTGTAGCGGATTTGTATCTGTTCGGATGGGTGAATCAAAAAGAGAAAAAGACATCGGGTTTAGCAATTCCGGGTGGCTTAACATTTCTGGTGCATCAAGACTTCAAAACGCCTATTAAAGGATTGAATTCCTTTGAAGAGGGAACCAAACCAACACAGATCAATGCTATTTTTCAGTTCTACCATATTATGATCGCTATTGGAATGTTGTTGATTGGGTTGAGTTGGTATGGAATGTTGCAATGGAAACGAGGAAAGCTGTTTGAACAGCGATGGCTGTTGCTAGTATTTGGCTGGGCGGTATTGCTACCACAGATAGCCAATCAAACCGGTTGGTTTGCGGCAGAAATGGGTAGACAACCCTGGGTGGTCTATGGCCTATTGAAAACATCGGATGCCTTATCGAAAACAGTCAAAGCAGAACATGTACTTACTTCGCTGATCTTGTTCACACTCGTTTATGCTACTCTATTTGTATTGTTTCTTTATTTACTGAATCGAAAGATCAAACATGGACCTGAAGGATTTGATCATTATGAAGTAGATGAAACAGTGTCGAGTTTGAGAACCGGCTCCTTGAAAGACCCCGGTACAGCAACTCTTTAATAAACGTAAATCGAATTATATGTTTTTAGGAATTTCTTACAATGTTTGGTGGTATTTAATCTTTGGTGCGGTGATCACCGGATATGCCATTCTAGATGGATTTGATTTAGGTGCCGGTGCGCTCCACTTATTTCTGAAAAAAGAAGAAAGCAGAAGAATAGCCTTGAATGCCATTGGTCCGGTTTGGGATGGCAATGAAGTTTGGTTGGTAATTGGAGGAGGTGCTTTGTTTGCCGGCTTTCCGGTAGCGTATGCAACTATCTTTTCTGCCTTTTATTTACCGGTAATGATTTTTTTAATTGGACTTATATGGCGGGCCGTTGCCATTGAATTTCGAAGCAAAGAACCTTCACCACGCTGGAGAATGAGTTGGGACTTTGTGTACACCTTTGCCTGTGTAATAATAACCTTAAGTTTGGGATTGATGTTGGGAAATATTGTACAAGGATTACCTCTTAATGAGAATAGTGAATTTACCGGTGATCTTTGGTACTTCTTCAATCCTTTCTCTATAATGGTAGCCATTACTACCCTGGCTTTGTTCATGATGCACGGTGCTATTTATTTGGCCATGAAAACGGAAAATCGATTGTATACAAAGTTGACAGTACTGGCAAAGAATTTCAATGTGTTCTTTTTAGTGGCATTCAGTATCACAACACTATACACGCTTTTATACATCCCGCATCTCAGCAATACCATTAAAAGCAATCCACAGTATTTCATTATACCGATGCTAATGTTCTTAGCCATTGCGAATATTCCTCGCCAGCTTAAGAAAGGAAACTACCGATCGGCCTTCTTTAGTTCGGCCATTACTATTGCAGGATTGTTGATAATAGTAGCCATTGAAGTGTTTCCCAATTTGGTGTTGAACATCAGCAATCCGGATAAGAGCATCACGGTGAACAGTGCGGCCTCTTCTCCTCAAACCATGAAAACATTGTTGTTGATTGCGGGCATAGGAACGCCGTTAGTGGCATTGTACACCGGTTTTGTATTTTGGACTTTTAAGGGGAAAGTGAAATTGGATGAAATGAGCTATTGAGTAATTAAGAATTAAGAATTTCCAATTAATAATAGAATAGCCAGGAAACAGGAGGGAGGAAGGAAGATGGAGGATAGAGGAAAGAGGCTGCTTTTGCTTTGCAAAACTAGTTGAGCTTGTCCCGTGAGGAACGATACAGTACGAGGCGATAGCCAATACGGTAAGGGAAGAAAACAGAAAAAATTCAGTTCTTCAAAGCACCGTTGCATAAGTTTCGGTGAAGTGACGGAGAAGAATTTAAGAATTGATAATGCCTTTAAGAAACAAGATGCTGAAATACTAGATCAATTTGTTTAAAATAGCAAACTTGATCAATGCTGCCGTGTTTTGAAGCTCATATTTAGCCAGCATGTTCTTTCGGTGTGAGCTTACAGTTGTAATATCAATGAACAACAAATCAGCTATTTGTTGGTTGGTTAATCCATTCGCTATTTGCTCTAAGATCTCTCTTTCACGTCGAGTCAGTTTGGGAATTCCTGAATTTTCTTTTTGCTTTAGGAGCTGAGCTACTGTTCCACTGAAATACTCTTTTCCACTGTCTACTTTTTTGATAGCAGTTTCAATTTCTTGTTGAGAGGCGTCTTTCAACAAATAACCATCAGCACCTTTATCAATCATCTTTCGAATAATAGCAGGTTCATTGTTAACACTCAATGCGATTATACCTATTTCAGGATGCTTTTGCTTTAACCACGAACAGAGTTCAAAGCCATTGGTGTCAGGAAGATTGATATCTAGCAGTATGATATGCGGCTTATTGCTTTTTAAGATTCGTTCAAGCCCTTCTTTGGTATGCGCATGTTGTGATATCGATATTCCCGGATGGTCATGAAACATCGATCGGATGCCTTCCACAATTAGTTGGTGATCTTCTATTAATACAACTTGAATCATGCCAATGGAATAATAATATCAACGGATGTGCCCTTGCCGGGTGCAGATTGAATATCCAAATTTCCTTTCAAATAGTTCACTCTGTTTTTAATATTTGCAAAGCCAATGCCCGATGCCTGTAAAAGCTGATTCATTTGAAATCCTTTTCCATCATCTTCAAATGTAAGGTGCAGCTGATTATCGTCGACCGCCAATTGAATCATCACATTCTTGGTTTGCGCGTGCTTTATACTATTATTAGTAAGCTCTTGTACAATTCTATACACTGCAATCTTTACCTCGTTATTAAGTTCTTTGGATTGGGTACTGATGAATTGAAAATTAATATCTAACACATTTGAGTTGTTCAGTTGTAAGCAATAGCCCTCTAACGCTTCTTTTAAACTCAAATTGATCAAACTTTCCGGCATCATATTATGAGCCACTCTGCGCAACTCAGTAATCGATTGATCGAGCAAACTCATGCTCTTGTCAAAAACCTCCAAGGTTTCTTCGCTAATAAAAAGCTTTTCTTTCATAGCATTGAATGAATATTTAGTACTCGATAAAATACCCCCTAAGCCATCGTGTAAATCTTTTGCCAACCTGCTTCTTTCTTCCTCTTGACCCATTAAAATGGCTTGTGTAGCATTCAGCAACTGTTGTTTCTCTAGATCTTTGATTCTCTGTTCTGTTAGAGCTAATTGTTGCTCATTGATCTTTTGTCTGTTTCGGTACAACCTGTAACCGAAAAATAATAGAGCTGCAAGTAGCGTAATCGCTACTATCAACCATAAAGTCGTCAGCTTCTGTTGCTTTAGTTTTCCGGTTTGCGTTTCAAGCAAAAGATCACGCTTATTCAATTCATAACGCTGGTCGGCTGAAGAAACAGCTTTTGCAACGGTTTCGTTTACAACTAGGCGTGAAAGAGAATCGTATCGCTCAAAATAGATTGCTGCTTTCTCGGGGCTCTTATATTTTAACAAAATCAATTTTGCATAAAGAAGATTGATCTCTGTTTGCCGCGGAATCAACTTCAAACTATCAGCTTTTACTAAAATCCCAGAAAGAATTCGTTCTGATTCATCTAAGCGGTTCAAATAAAACAAAGCAGCTGCTTTCCAATACGAGGCTACAATGTTCTGATCTTCACTTTCAATTTTTGCTGCTAATTGCTCTAGATCCAGAGATACTTTATAGGCATCGGAATACCTTCCAAAACTAATGGCATGATTGCATTCATTTTGCAAAGCAATACTCCAATCAATATAGTCGTCCAAGGCTTTGGCTCTTTCAATTATTTCTCTGTTTATTCGTATAGCTTCACGGGTTCTCCCTAAACTCCAGAGAATCATCTCCTTATTCACCAATGCAGCTACATAATAGCCATCCGCTTTGGGTTTAATTACTTCGATAGCTTTATCGATATAAACGAGTGCTTTATCGAACTGATTCAACTTTGCATAAATGGTAGATAAGTCGGAATAGGTATTCGCGAGTTTCACAGTATCGGCGAATGACTCGAAAATGGTCAATGCTTTAAAATAATAATCAGCTGCTTGATCAACTGTTTGCATTAACGCGTAGGTATTTCCTATATTCTCATACATAATTCCGAGACGCAGGTTGTCTTTCTTCTCTTTCGCCAATTCAACGCCTTGAAACAACAGCTCGAGGCATTTGGAGTACTCTCCTTTCATATTATAGATCTCGCCTTGGCTGGAATAATATCGAATAATTCCTCTAGTAAAACCACTCTTCTTACTCAGTTCAAAAGCTTGCAAGTAGTATTTGCTTGCTTCGTCGAATTGGCTATAAGCATAAAGGTCTCCAATACGATTGTACAGGATCACTTTTTCTGAATCCACCGTTTTCTTGGATGCGAGCGTCAACATACTGTCGCGTTGTTGATCAACCGTTTGTCCATGCAATTTGCAGGCAAGTAAAAGGGTTAATAGGAAGGCCGCTGCTTTCATTTCAATGCTTAAAGTTCAAAAGTACTAGCTAGTATAAGACCAAAAATTCCCCCTTTAGGGGTAAATGTGAAACGGGGAGACGGAAATAGTTTTGTTTACACAAATTAAGATATGAAAAAGATAGCACTTCTCCTTTTTTCGGCAGCCTTTATTGGAAGCAGCAATGCACAAAACGACAACTATAAGGCCTACAGCAATTATGATTTTCAACCAGGCAAGAACATTATTTTCGAAGACGATTTCAGTTCGGATATTGATGGAGAGCCTCCGCAAAAGTGGAAAATAACAGGAGGCCAAGTAATCATCAATAAAAAAGAAGACCGCAACTACGCGAATATTCTAAACTTCTATACTACCCTCACTCCAAATATTAAAATTGATCCAAAAGCAAAGGTTAAGACCTACATAACAGACACCTTCACCATAGAATTCGACTTTTATCTTGACGAACGTTACGATAGCAATAACGGCCCATACATCGCTTTCCAAAACGGTGGAAAAGAACTAAAATCGGGAGTCTATACAAGTCGATCCCACATTTCTATTAATAATAATGGCGAAAACCGAGAAATTGCCTTGCCCTCCGAATTAGCAGAAAATTTTCTGAATAAATGGCATCATTTGGCTATCGCTTATCAGAAGGGATTGATGAAAGTTTATATGGACCAGTTCAGAATTGCCGTGATCTCAGACATGACGATTCCAACGGCCGGATTGGTTCTTGGCGGAGATGCCAGCGAAGGCTTACCAATGCTTTGTAGCAATTTTCGATATGCACAAGGGGGCAATATGATCAGTTTGGGAAAGAAATTCACAGATACTAAGATCATTGCTTATGGGATTCAATTTGACTACAATAAAGCATCCATTAAACCGGAAAGTATGGGAACAATCAACGCCATTAAAAAGCTATTGGATGAAAATCCCGATTTAAAATTTGAAGTAGGTGGGCATACCGATAGTGACGGTGAAGATGCATACAACCTAGACTTATCACAAAAAAGAGCAACTGCTGTTCGTGATTTGCTCATTAAACTGGGAATCAATGCAGGAAGACTCAGCTCAAAAGGGTATGGAGAAACCAAGCCATTGAATCCAAATATTACTGCCGACGACAAAGCGAAAAACAGAAGAGTTGAATTTGTGAAACAAAATTAAGCATCATGAAAACAATCCTACTTTTCTTAATGCTGTTGTGGACTCCTACTGTAATCGCTCAACAATATCCTAATTCGCAATTTAAAAGATGGAATGAATGGGGATGTCCAGAAGACTGGAACTGCAACAATGATCAAGACTGCAAAGGCAAAGTAAGAATCGCAGATAAGATTAATGGCGGAGTTTTGTTGGAAGTACAACATTGTTTTGATCTTAAAAAAACCGATCGAAGCAACAATGTAAACATTAGCTATGACGAACTTACTGCCAAAATTAATAAGGGCAAGAAGGTTACAGTTCGTTTTCAATACAGTTTTACACCAAAAGGAAGCGATCAAGCATATGTAAAAATTGATGCTGATTTTGACGAAGAGATCAATCAGAGCTTTCCTCAATTTTTGTACGGAACGTCAAAAGATGGATGGCTAAAGCCTGCCCAGAAAATATGGATGGAATGCAAGTTAAACTTCAATCCGAGTGGGGTCAATTTTATTGCACCGCAGCATTGCTTTGCAAATTCTATTCGAACAACCTTTGGAATAATGCCCGGAAAAAACGATGAAGATGTTACCAAGGGAAGTCAACTCACTATACATCAAATTGTTTTAAACATTGAATAATCACGTATGAAGCTATTTCTTACAATTGGCCTGGGGTTGCTAACAGTTGCTTCGGCCTATTCTCAACGTCCTACCACTACTCAAGAAAAAGAAGAAGATGCAAGAATTTTGAAAACACTTTCGGCAGCCATGCCGAAAGAATTGCAGGGAGCCTTGGAGCCTGCTGAACGCAGCTGGGGAGTAAGCGACTTAGGCGGAACATCAGGGTTTATGTCGGATATGAACTTTAGCACTCGAAATGCTTTTCCGCATCAATATACAATTGCCTATCAGTACACAAAAATACCTGCGGGTTTAGAAAAAAAATTTGAAAAGGCTCAGTTGGAGAATAACATAGAATATTTAACCGGCATTAGCAATTGCGAAGTTGAAATCTATATCAATGAACTCCCGGCGATGAAAGAAGTAGGAAGTAGTTTTGTGAAAATAAACAATGCGTACTGTCAAAATGCATACCGCGATTCTAAAGCCGCGGAACAAACGTATCTTTTTTTTGGGCCATCTTGGTCAGTAAAATCTGAAGCCATTGCAGGTGAAGATGTATTCGGAAAGCCCAAAACAACGTATTCGCTGAAAGCCAGTCACCCGATTCATCCGGGAACTGAAGTGCAATGGATTGTAGTAAGCATTTCAGGGCATTCAGATATTGCAGATCCGATCATGAGTAAAATTGATTGGAAAAGTGTTGCTCAACTGATAGGCACAGGAAAATTTAAAGACATAGAAGAGGAAACTCCACTGAAAAAATTCACCGTAGAGAATCCAATTCCGCCTGTGCAAGGAAACAATACACTTTCGTTCACCTATACAGATGAATCCGGAAAACAAAAGGAATTTTCCATAAGTTCCTCAGTGCACGATCGAAAAAATTGTGTACTCATTCGCAATCACCACGAAAACAGAAAAGTATTGGAACATGCGCATACAGACTTTTATATTGAAGATGACCGAGACCACAACCAATTGTTCATGATGAGTTTGCCTATTGTTAGAACCACCGGAACAGTAACGGCAAGTTTCGATAGCGACTATGATTATCAAATAATGTGGCGTGGCAATCCAGACAATAATCATTCCTTTACTGCTAGCTCCGTTGAAATCACCATTACAAAATGGGCTCCGGTTGGGGGCTTTATTGAGGGGTATTTCTCAGGCACCGCCACAATAAAAGACCACAATAATGGAACAGATGAGCTTCCTACTTATACCATTAAAAACGGAAAATTCAGGATTCGTAGAATGCCTGATGAACTAAAATAACAAACCCATGCGACAGTTACTTCTTCTACTATTTACAACAATTACATCAGTATTGGTAGCTCAAAACCAACAGCCTGTTTACGACTATGAAAAACATGGTGTGGATGTGCAGGCTTCGCAACTCTATTTGGAATCAGACAAATCCATCGTTGAACTAAATGAAACGTTTAATGTGAAGATTATTATGGTGTTAGCATCGAAAGAGGACTACGCACCTTATACTTTCAACTATCGTTATAAAGACCCAAGTGATGCGCCTTGGACTGTGGGAGAATTCAGGATTATTAGTGGTGGCGGAAAAATAGTACTAAAAGAAAATGAAGTGGCTCAAATTGTGGCACCTTCTGCAATGCCCAAGGAAAAAGCGATGCTTATTCAAGTAACGCTTATTCCCAGGCTGAAACAATACCAACAGGTGCAATTGTTCACCACAGTTTACTTAGCAGACAATGACAATGTATTTTATTTCGACTGTCCCGCTCTCAACATAAAACAAGAGAAATACATAGTTAAACAAAATAGCGGTGCTAATATGATGATTTCAGGCTCAACTCAGCATGATGCGAAAACTTTGAATGAGTCTGTAGATGCACATCAGAAAGAGGCACTTAGGAAACTACAGGCTAAAAACGCGGCTGCAGTTATGGAGAAAAAAGGGTACGATCTATCTGCGCTCACTTCAAACTGCAAAGCAGTTTATTCCAAAGAAGAAAACACAACTGTCATAACCATTCAGGGCGATTCAGTGGCAATGATGGCAGGCAATTTAGTTAGAATGAAACGGCCCTTTCTGATCACCTGTAGCTTTACCGGAAACTCAACGGGTAGATTTCCATTAAAATTGGCCAAGCAAAATACAATCGCCATAACATTTCCCATGATGATGAAAGCTTGCAGCTGCGCCGATGATCCGGAAGAGAAAAAACGAAGAGACGAGGCGGGAGAAAAGGGACCTACCTGTGACGGCGGGGCTGTAGTGATTACCGACTACAATCCGAAAGAGGGATTTGTAAAAGGATATTTTTTAGGATCATTGGAAGGTGCCGATGAAAAGGGAACAATCTTCTATGGCCGTTTACACGGGAAATTCAAAGTAGCCTTGGCAAATTTTAATCAATAATTAATCCCTTCCAATTATATCTATTTGATTACAAACACATTGTATTAGGTTCTCGAAACTGTTGTTTTCTGGAAATGCTCGGTGTTTTACTACCTTTGCTAAAAAATAGCGCGTAGATGAAACCCACGATTCTATTGGTAGAAGATGAAATAAAAATAGCCGACAGTATTAAACGAGGCCTCGAGGAGCAAAACTATTGGGTAGAAAAATATGGTGATGGCGAATCAGCGCTAACTTTCTATAGAGAAAATCACAAAGTTGATTTAGCCATTTTAGACATCAATTTGCCCAATATCAATGGTGTACAAGTACTTCAACAAATCAGATCCATCAATCAGAGTTTGCCGGTAATTATGTTAACGGCTCGCAATGATATTGCTGATAAAACCGATTCGTTCGAAACGGGTGCAGACGATTACATTACAAAACCTTTCGAGTTTCAAGAGCTGCTGCTGCGTATTAAGGCCTTATTGAAAAGGTCTACGATCGTTGATCCCATCGTTGAAAATAAACTATCGATCCGCGATTTAGAAATTGATCTCAATACAAAACAAGTGGTACGTAGTGGTGCCGTTATTCCGCTCACCAGTAAAGAGTATTCGCTCCTACTCTATTTTGTACACAATAAGAATACGGTGTTAAGTAGAAGAGATATTGCCAAGCAAGTATGGGGAATTGATTTTGATCGAGAAACCAATGTTATCGATGTTTATGTCAATTTCTTACGTAATAAAATCGACAAAGGGTTTGAATCAAAGATCATTCACACTCAGGTAGGAATGGGCTATATTGCGAAAGATCGAGACGAATGAAATTAAAAAACAAGATAGCGCTCATCTTTACCGGAAGTGTTAGTGTACTTACACTAGTATTTTGCCTGTTCATTTATGCTCAAACCGATACCGATGTACATCGGCAGTTTCAGCGTAGGCTTCGCAACAAAGCCAATACTACCATACAAATATTCCAAGAGTTCTTTCGAACCAATCCAGAAATTCTAACACGAATTGATCGGTCTACCATTGTTAATCTACCCGACAAAACCATTTCCATCTTCAATTCCAATGCGCAACTGATCTACCATTTCAGTGATAGCAGCAGGAACCTCTTTCAAGCTGAACGCAGTTTATATGAAACCGGAACTGATATTGATGAAGCAAATGCAGATGAAGGAGAAAGGCGCTTTATACTGGAGCATTTTCAATACGAAGGCACCAAACATACCGTCATTGTTTCAGCAATCGACCCTTTGGGTGTGGAGCGATTAACGGATATCAAAAACGCCTTAACTATAGGTGGTTTATTGATTATTGCCATCACTCTTTTACTCAGCAGGTTCGTGGCTTCTTTTTTAACGAGGCCCATTCGAACATTCATCACAGAAATGAATTCTATTCAAAGATTCAATCTGAAGAACCGGATATCACTCGACAACAAATCGAAGGATGAACTTTCCGAACTCGCATTAACATTCAACGATCTCATGGATCGATTGGAGCAGAGTTTTCAAATTCAAAATCAGTTTATTTCCAATGCTTCACATGAACTGTGCACACCACTAACTTCTATTTCGAATCAGTTGGAAGTAACCTTGCAGAAACAGCGTGCAACAGAAGATTATCAACAAGTATTAAAATCTGTTTTCGAGGATGTAAAACACCTGAACAAACTCACCACAGGCCTTTTAGAAATGGCCCGCTCTAGTGAGTCAAAAATAAAAATTGAAATCGCTACCTTGAGAATTGATGAAGTATTGATGCGTGTAGTAAATGAAGTACAATCGATCAATGAAAACCAAGTACACTTAGACTATCTGGATATCCCTGAGGAAGAGGAAGATTTGGAATTGTTCGGAAACAGAGATCTTCTAGAAAGTGCCATCAAGAATGTGGTACTCAATGCCTGCAAATTTGATCCCAATAAAAGTGCAACTGTAACCATAGGCTTCACAAAGAACGATATACAAATTGATATCGCTGATAAAGGTATTGGGATGAGCAAAGAAACCATCAAGAACATATTCGAACCTTTTTATCAAGGACCCACAGCTGCGCAAAAGAAAGGATTTGGCTTAGGTCTTTCAATTGCAAGAAACATTATTAAATTTCACAATGGAAAAATCCTCGTCACTTCGGAACCCAATTCCGGAAGTGTTTTCCACATTTCTCTTCCTAAAGCATTAAGAACGAATGCATAGCTATTCTTTAATGTCCTTTTAATTATTTTTTGGAATAGTATTTGTCAACTTTGGTATGATGACTCAAAACATTACAGTAATCATACCTGCATTGAACGAGGAAAAAACAATTGCCTCTGTTATCAATCTTGCGTTACAATCTCCGAATGTAACCGAAGTCTTGGTAATTGATGATTGTTCAACTGATGCTACTGCAGCGATAGCAAGATCCTGTGGTGCTCGTGTTATTACCAGCAAACAAAGAGGCAAAGGAATATCAATGCAAGAAGGAATGGAATTCGCCTCCAATAATGTGTTGGTGTACTTGGATGCCGACATTGAAACTTACTCAGAAGACACAATCAAGAAATTGTGTGAGCCCATTCTTGAAGGTCGTTTTGATTTTGTGAAATCATATTTTCAACGTCAGGCCGGTCGCGTTACCGAATTGGTAGCGAAACCTTTACTGTCCATTCTATATCCGGGATTTCCTCAGTTCCAACAACCATTGAGTGGAATGATTGCCGGACGAAAGGAATACTTCGAGAAGTGCAATTTCGAAAATGGATATGGCGTAGACATTGGAATATTGATCGATATGTTTCATTTGAATGCGCGCATTTGTGAAGTGAATATTGGAAACATTGAAAACAGAATGCATCCCTTGGAAGCATTAGCCAAAATGAGCAAGGAAGTTGCAAAAACAATTATACAAAAAGTAAAAGACCAAACCCTTCACACTTATGAAAGCATCACTGAACTCGGTGGGCAAATGGGAAAATTGCTTCATTTAGATAGCGCATCTGCTAGGAAAATCGCGTTGTTTGATATGGACAATACTATATTGAGGGGAAGTTTTATTAGAACCGCCGCCTTCGAACTAGGGTTTGAAGACCAATTGGCAGAAGTAATGCATGCTAGTTCCAATCCCATGGTTCGAACAAAAAATATTGCCCGGCTCTTAAAAGGCTTTCACATTAATGAACTCATCACAGTTTTCGACAAAATGTCAATTACAGCTAACTTTGATTCACTGATGGTCGAACTAAAGCAAAAAGGCTACCTAACTGGAATCATAAGCGATAGCTATAGCTTTCTAACACATTTGCTTACCAAAAGATTTGGACTAGACCTGCATTTTGCCAATGATTTAGAGTTTAATGGCGGCATTTGTACCGGTGAAGTGAGAATTCCTTCTTACTTTTTTAAAGCTAGCGAAAAACAATGCACGCATGAATACTGCAAATCACATATACTTTCATGCCTAAAAGCAGAACATCAAATTACCTCAAAAAACATCATCATGATTGGTGATGGAGAAAACGATGAGTGTATAATAAAAAAAGTTGGATACGGTGTGTCATTCTGTTCAACTAGTGCTGAATTAGATAAAGAAGCGGATATGACTGTAAAAACACCCGACTTTAATCTCTTAAGGCGAATCTTCAAGTAATCGGTTGGGCATAGAATTTTCAATTTAGTACTAGCCATTTATCATTCTTTAATAGCATTTTAATTCTTGTCGCTGGCTTATGTTTGTACCTTGCTGCTATGGTTAGCGACAAGAACAACCATCTCATCATTCTCTCCAATCCCGATGATTTCATTAAAATGGGGAATTATTGTAAGAAACTTTTTTCTTTCAACTCCAACCTCTTTGTGCTCGTAAAATCTGTTCGCGAAAACACGATACATTCCATTTTCGATTGCCTCCATCAATTTTCTGAAAATGGCGGAAGTATTCAAGTAAAATTGGTTTCGAATGTGTACGAACACAAGTATATTAACTTTCTAGTAAATGAACTAAAGATTTCAAATGTCGTGTTCTTTGAATCGCAATCTTTCTTTCTAAATAAAATAATAGGGCAAGGTAAATTACTTAAACTAATAATAGCGCTTCAAGTTCCAATATTGTACATCGGTCATAAACATCAACTTAGAGATAGCTCGCTGCTCTTTCCTTATGATCATCCGTTTAAAATTGCATCAATTCTTACAGATAACAGTATTCAGTTCAAACATTCTCATATCCAAATATTCATTCCAGACACAAAAGTAGATCAACAATTCATTGATTTTTTGAATATCAAAAGTTTGATGGAAGATTTTAATCGTAGAAATGTTGAATTGTTTACGATTGCCTCAGAAGAAGAAACACAGCATCATATAATGAGAAGTATTGAAGAGAATGAACACTGTGTTGTATGCATCAATAAGAAAAAAAATTACTTCAAACAATTGTATCGAAATATGAGAGGCTTTTTGGCATCATCAACAGTTCCAAAAGCTGCTATACTATATTATCAATAAATAAATGGCCGGTTCTCCAAATGATCGTCCCTCCAGCCGTTTTAAAAGGAGAGCTTGGCCACCGACTTCAGTTTAGGCTCTAGGGGTTTTTAGAGTTGATTGATTAGGTACAATTCCGCTTGATTCTTCAAGCGGAATTTCTTTTTTAAGGCGTTAGGCTTTAGGTGTTAGGCTTTAGGCTTTAGGCGTTAGGCCTTGGGCTTTAGGCTCTAGGTGTTAGGCGTTAGGCTCTAGGTGGTGGCTGTCGGAATTTGTTTTTTAGTTGCGCACACTGAAGAAAAAAAAGTAGCAATGCACTTTGCGAATTCTTTGCGCGCTTGGCGCTCTTTGCGGTGAATGTATTAAACATCGAAGCTACCCAACTTAAAAACTAAACAACTTAAAACTCACTACTTAATAAGGTGCTTCCCCAACTCACCCGTACTCTTACAACACACTTGTTCCATCACTTGCTTCAATTGTGTTTTCAACATACCAATGGCGTGATTGCCGCCTTCATTGCCTAAAGCAGCAACACCGTACATAAAGGTTCTTCCTAAAAAAGTAAATTCAGCACCGGAGGCCAATGTGCGGGCAATATCCGGACCCGAGCGAACCCCGCTGTCCATCATGATCTTGATCTTGTTCTTATAATTGTTTACAATAGGCTCCATACTCTTAATGGCCGATTGACCGGCATCTACTTGACGTCCACCATGATTCGATACAATAATACCGTCTAATCCCAATTTGATCGCCATCTCCGTATCTTGTTCAGTTGCCACTCCTTTCAACACAATCTTTCCTTTCCACATATCTCTTATGGGTGCAATCTTCTCAGCATTCAATCGACCGGAAAATGTTTTGTTCATGAATTGTCCCAATTGCGACATGTTTAATCCTTTCGGCATATAGGGCTTTAGTGTAGCAAAATTGGGAGTTCCATGAATCAATGTTTTGATTGCCCAATTGGGTTTTCCCATTATCTGAAGAATGTTCTTAAGTGTCATTTTGGGAGGCATGGCCAATCCATTACGGATATCACGCGGACGGAATCCAAAAGATGGAACATCGCAAAGCAATACCAATACCGGATAGTTACAAGCTTGCAAGCGTTTGATGATATCATCTCTCAAATCATTCTCGGCAGGGTGATATAATTGATACCAGGCTTTTCCTTCTGTTATTTCAGCTATTCGTTCAATACTTGAAGTAGTAACCGTACTAAGGATAAATGGGATATTATGTGCATAAGCAGCTTTTGCTAAAATTTCGGGACTATTGGGCCAAATCAATCCTTGCAAACCCACCGGAGCCACTCCAAATGGGGCATCGTATACATGCCCGAAAAGCTCTGTTTTTAAATTAACTCCTTCGTAATTATTTAAATAGTATGGCGCGAGTTCAACCTCTCTCAATTCAGCAATGTTTTTGTGCAAATTCACATCTTCATTACAGCCCCCATCGAGGTACTCAAATGCAAAACGGGGAATGTTTCTTTTTGCTTTATTGCGAAGATCATCGATGGCCGGATAGTTGCTGTTATAGTCCCACTTTTGTGACATAGTTGTAGTTTAAATTGAAATCGGCTTTGTTTCAATCAAATGCTCAGGAATAGCCTCCTGATTCCAGTGCTGGTGCAATACCAAAGCTGCCCCTAAAGCCGATGCCTGAGCTACCGTTGCAGCATAAACGCTTTTTTCAGGATACTGCCGTTTTAGAAATTGCATGAAGAGCTGATTATGACTGAAACCGCCGTCAACAAAAATACAGTCTACCGGGCTGTTATGCAGTACTAAATCTGTACTTTTTTTCTGATGTTCTACTAAATTGAAGAGTAGCTGATGGTAAGCTTCTTCAAACGAATTACAGGCACGCCAATCGATCAAATGTAGACCGGAAGAGGTTTCTAGCCGTTCTTTAGAGTCTTCACCAAAACAGCTTTTTAAATTATTTAGATAGTTGGCATTGAAATTTATTGACTGATAGTCGTTTGCTCCGCGCTTGAAATGAGTATTAATGTGGGATAGCTGTTCTTCGTGGGCGGCACCTAAGAACAGGCGCGCTGCTTTCACGGCATTCCCATCAAAAGAAAGATACGCTAGTACGTCTTGTTTCAATTCTTCTTTTTTCAATACCGTTCTGTTAAAAGGGTTCAAGGAAATACTCCAAGTACCTGTAGAAATTAAAACAAAAGGCGTTTGAAAAGAGAACAAGTAGGGAATCAATGCGGCAGAACTATCGTGCAAGCCCACTCCTATTTTCATTTCTTCTCTTTCAAAAAAATTATTAGAAGGAACAATTGGGGGAAAGAGGTCGTCTAATTCTTCCTGCGAAACCCAATCGTGGTAGGAACGCTTTTCAAAATTCCACAACAAGGTATGGCATCCAATAGAAGTTAGTTCGCTAACGGGTAAACCGGTTAACACATAACTTAAATACTGGGGCAAATGCAAAGCTGTGTGAATGTCGTGAAAGAAATCAGGATGCTCATTCTTCAATCGCACCAATTGCAATCCTGAATTCAAGAGATCCAAAATGGGAGAAGCCGTTTCTTGTGCTATAGTAACCTCATCACCATATTTCCGGAAAAAGGTTTGATGGATGGAGGGGTTAAGTGGCTTTAGGTAATTGTAAAGCGGACCAATTTGTTTCCCTTCTTGATCTAAGTACACAAAACTTGCTCCATACCCCGAGAAATTAATAGCCTTAATGGAATATTCTGAGGAAGCTTTCAATCGCTTGGTTTCGGATCGAATCCAATTCGTGATTGCTTGTACATCGTCGCAAGGAAATCCATCTTCATCGAGCAATTCGGGAATACGAATGGAATGTTCGGCAATCACCTGATAGTGTTGGTTGAACAAGAGCCATTTCTTGTTGGTTTTGCCGATATCAAAAACGAGCACTGCTTCCATACTTACAATCCGCTGGCTTTGGAATTTCCACGATCCTTTATCAATTGTTGACGAACTTGCTGTTGTCTATAGAACTGCAAAGGCTGCAAAGCTGCGCCGTTCCGCAAGCGTGCTTCAGCAACCAAAGTCCGTACGTCTGTTCGAAAGGTGTTTTGTAAGATTTCTTGTGCAGCTACTACATCGTTGTTATCCTGTGCGGTATTTAATGCAGCTCTGTCTGTCAGCAATGCATGTGCATATGCTAGCATGATGGCTTCTACACTTTGCAGTAAATCTTCCAAAGGATCTTTTACGTTGTGACTGGCATCAATCATCCATCCTAAATCATGGTTATGATCCATTCCTCGGGCATCCATACCTTCTACCAATTCATTAAAAATTAAATAGAGTTGATAGGGTTTGATACTTCCTACTGTTAAATCATCATCACCGTATTTAGAGTCATTGAAATGAAAGCCAGCTAATTTCCCTTCCATCAATAATAAACTGACGATCTGTTCAATATTGGCATTGGGGAGGTGGTGACCTAAATCGACCAGCGTGTATGCTTGCGGACCCAGCTTATTCGCATAGAGTAAACTTTGTCCCCAGTCTCCCACCGTCATGGAATAAAAATTCGGTTCAAAGGCCTTGTATTCAACAAAGAGTTTCCAATCTGAAGGCAAGGCGGCATAAATGGCTTGCAAGCTCTCCAAAGTATTTTGAAATGCTTTTCTAAAATTAAGTTGGCCGGGAAAACAACTTCCATCACTGAGCCAAACCGTAATGGCTTTTGAACCAAGTTTAACCCCGTGATTGATTACTTCAATATTGTGATCAATGGCTTGTTGACGAACCGCTGTATTTACATGCTGCAAGGAACCGAACTTATAACTCAGTGGTTGACCGGGTTGATCTTGAAAGGTATTCGAGTTTACTGCATCAAATTTCAAGTTTAAGGATGCAGCTTTTTGTTGAATGGCTTCATAGTCGCTTGGAATGTCCCAGGGAATGTGAAGCGAAATGGCGCCACTTGCGCCGTTTAGCGCATGCAATAACCCTACATCCTCCATCTTATCTTCTAACGAAGCAGGCTCTCCGCTACCGGAAAAGCGACCAAAACGTGTACCACCGGTTCCCAATGCCCAGCTTGGAATAGCTACATTGAATTTTGCGAGATTTTGCACAATGGCCTCCGCATTTGGAATTTCATTTTTATAATAATTCCATTTCGCTTGGTGGCTTGCTAAGGCTTTCTCGTTGAAATGGTGGATCTGATTTTTATCTAGTATCATAGCAATCGTTGTTTATCGAAGGAAGGCGGCAGCCACTCCTCCATCTACATTTATAGCATTACCGGTTGACTTGCTCAACAATCCTCCTACAAAAGCAAAGCAGGCATTGGCAATATCTTCCGGATAAATAATTTCATTCAACAGAGTTCTTTTTGCATAATAGGCTGGCAATTCATCTACAGTAACACCATAAGCTTTCGCTCTACCTTCTGCCCAACCGCCGGCCCAAATATTGCTACCTGCAATCACTGCATCGGGGTTCACTACGTTCACCCGAATTTTGTCGGCACCGAGTTCAGCTGCGTTCAATCGCGACAGATGCAATTGTGCTGCTTTCGCTGATCCGTATCCGGCATTGTTTGGACCACTCACAAGTGCATTCTTACTTACAATATTTAATACATCGCCACCTTTTCCTTGCTTCTTCATGATGGTAACGGCAGCCTGTGTAATTAAGAATTGTCCTTTCACCAACACATCGTATAACAAATCCCAATCGGCCTCAGTATGCGCCTCAATTGTTTTTGAGATCGATAGCCCTGCGTTGTTCACTACTATATCGATTCCACCAAAAGCAAGATTGATAGCTGCATAAGCAGCACTGATAGTATCAAGTTTTGTAACATCTAAAACTACGCCAATGGAAGCGTCTTTCCCAAAGGCTTTCTGAAATTCGAGTTTGGCTTCCTCCAATCGATCTGCATTGTTATCACTCAACACTACACAAGCACCTTCTTCTGCAAATTTCTTGGCAATTGCTTTTCCAATGCCACCACCACTACCCGTTACTAGAGCAACTTTACCGGTAAGAGGTTTGGGTTTTGGCATGCGTTGCAATTTGGCTTCTTCTAATAACCAATATTCAATATTAAAAGCTTCCTGACGAGGTAAAGATGTGTAAGAAGAAATGGCTTCTGCACCTCGCATTACATTAATAGCATTGATATAAAACTCAGCTGCTACACGTGCTGTTTGTTTGTCTTTGGCGAAACTGAACATCCCAATGCCCGGATATAAGATAATAACCGGATTGGGATCACGCATGGCAGGACTGTTGTGATGCTTGCATGCATTGTAATAGTCGGCATACATCTTCCGATAGTCTTCAAACAGCGGTGCAATTTTTTGTTTTACGGCTTCAGTATCGCTTAAATCTTCATTAGTAGAAAGATTGAGTACTAGGGGAGAAATTTTAGTTCTCAAGAAATGATCGGGGCAGCTAGTGCCCATAGGGGCCAATCGATCCAGGTCATTTGAATTGATAAAATTGAGAACACGTTCATCGTCGGTGAAATGGCCCAACATTGAAGTATAAGAAGAACAGAACCCACGAAGGATGGGCGCTAGCGAAGCAGCCATTGCTTTTCTTTCTTCAGCCGGAGCCGATTGTATTTTAGCACCCCCGAAAGCTGTTTGACCCTTTTGCTTTGATTCAATGAATTCAGCACAAGCTTCAATTACTTCTAAGGTATTGATATAGCTTTCATAGGCTGTATCGCCCCAGGTAAACAAACCGTGAGAACCGAGCATGATACCACGAATACCCGGATTTTCATCCAAGCATTTTTTCAATTGCAATCCTAAATCGAAACCCGGACGTTGCCAAGGCACCCAGCCGATTTTTCCCTTAAAAAGTTCCTTGGTGATTTTTTCTCCATCCTTCGCAGCAGCAATTGCAATGGCTGCATCGGGATGTAAGTGATCGATGTGCTTAAAAGGAAGAAATCCGTGTAAAGGAGTATCGATAGAAGGCGCTTTGGAATCCAAATCGTAGATGCAATGATTGAACAGGGCCACCATTTCATCTTCAAATTCGATGCCACGGTAACGACCGTTTAAAGAACGAAGTCGATCAACGTACAATGCCGCCAATCCTGAACGCTTCATGGTTCCCAAATCGCCTCCGCTTCCTTTCACCCACATCACTTCCACTTTATTTCCTGTAAGTGGATCAATAGCCGTGGCTTTGCAGGATGTATTGCCTCCACCGTAATTGGTTAAACGAAGATCGGCGCCTAATAAGTTGGAGCGATATACCAATAAACCCACTTCGTCGCCGGCCAGCTTTGCCGCTTCTTCTTCGTTCCACAAATAGGAAACGTGCTTGAATGTTTTTTCTAAACTCATAAATGCTATTTTACCTTACTTCAATGAATTGCCGTATCCAACGATCAATACAGATGCAATGATGACAGCAATTCCCAGTATAATGGTTTGTGTTGTTTTTTTGCTCACGCCTTTCCATTCTTTCAAAACCAATCCCCACAAATTCGCGATCAAGATAATGAACGACATGTGGAGTATCCACGAACTGGCTCCATTGCCGAGTTTACTTTCTCCCATTCCATAGAAAAAGAACTGAAGAAACCAAGTAGTGCCCGCCAAGGCTGAGAAAATATAGTTCTTCAACAAAGGAGTAGACGACTTGGTGTAATCTCCAAAGCTTTTATTTCGGGCGTTCAAGATCATGCACCAGATAAAATTGGTAGTCAAGCCGCCCCATAGTACTACTACATACACCACATTGTTTTGGTACAAGAAATTCCCTTCATTCGGATGAGCGTTCATCCACAATTCATTTGCTACGTTGGCCATGGGTTTACCTGCTTCCAATCCAAAATTGAAACAGGCGCTCAATACACCCGATACTACTGAAACCAGAATTCCCAATCCAAATTTGTATTCGGAGTTGCTGGCATCTTTGGAACCGAGTTCTTTCTCCTTCATCATACCCGCTTTACCTGAAATGATGATACCAAGAATACCAATTAAGAGTCCGAATAAAACAGTTTTACCCCAGCCTGTATTGATAAGCAAAGAGAAGCTGTCTTTCCCTTCTGTTGGAACGAAATTGTAATAGATTGAGGGAATCAAAGAGCCAAAGACCATGCAGAGTCCGAGGATGATACTGCTTCCAAGGGAAACGCCGAGATAGCGCACACCAAGTCCGTAGGTAAGTCCGCCGATACCCCAAAGCAGTCCAAACAAATAGGTATACCCAATAACAGTGGCATCGGCTCCTTTGATAATTTCAACAAAGTTGGGGATGGTCAGATAGGCTGCGAGTGGAGGAACAATCAACCAAGAAAACAAGCCGCCTACTATCCAATACGATTCCCAGTTCCACCCTTTTACTTTTTTATAGGGCATGTAAAAGCTACCTGAAGCGAATCCGCCGATGAAATGAAAAAGAACTCCTAGAATGGCTTGCATCGTTAATCGTTTGTTGAATATAAATATAGGGAGAAAAGGGGGATGGGCTGTCATGGGGTGTCATGGGGGAATAATTAATAATTAATAAGTAATAATTAATAATGGAACAGCCGGGAAAACCAATTAAGAATTAAGAATTGAATAGCCGGGGGTATGGAGAAAGAACAAGGGGAAGAACAGGGGGTAGCAATTAATAATTAATAAGTAATAATTAATAATTAAACAGCCGAAAGCAGGCTGAAATTTACGGAGCAAAGCGGAGTAAATTTTAGTCCCATGAGGAACGATACGGGACAGGCGAAGCCGTTGCGGGAAACGAGGAAAGACAAAACCACGGGGGCTCAGAGGCACGGGGATTCGCTGCGAGCTTGTCCTGAGCAGGCCGAAGGCCTAGTCGAAGGATCGCTGCGATCGCTGCGCCGCTGCGGTGAAAATTAGGATGGATGAGGGAGGATAGAGGACGGAGGAAATAAAAAGATATTGCCAGCACTGCGCTGCTTGGGTAAAAGAAGAACCAATACTCTGCGACTCCTTCGCGGCCTCTGCGCTCTCTGCGGTGAATCAATTAATCATCAAAGTCACTCAAAACTTACTACTTTCTCCCCTTACAAACTATCTTTACCCCATGTCTGATTTCAACATCTACCAATACATCCGAATCGATGACCAATCGATCACACCCAAATATTTGCAATTAAGCAATGCCATCATTGAAGCGATCTCAAATAGAACACTAACGAAAGATTACTTACTACCTTCAATCAACGACTTGAGTTATGAACTTGATGTATCAAGAGATACAGCAGAGAAAGCTTACCGACATCTGAAACAACTGGGCATTATTGGATCCGTGCCGGGAAAGGGTTACTATATCACGAAAACTGATTACCAGCAACGCATAAAAATTCTGCTGCTTTTCAATAAACTAAGCGCACATAAAAAATTGATCTACGATGCATTTGCGGCTATGTTGGGAGAAAATGTAGTGATCGACTTTTACATCTATAACAACGATTTTACCTTATTCAAAAAACTTATAGAACAAAAAAAAGATGGTTATACACATTATGTGATCATCCCACATTTCCTAGAGGGTGGAGAAGAGGTTGCCTCATTATTGGATCAACTAAAATCAGGGAAACTCATCATACTCGACAAACAGGTTCCGGGCGTAAAACAAGAACACAGTGCGATCTATGAGAATTTCGCCGGAGATATCTACAAAGCCTTGCATCAATTGCTAGATCGATTGAGCAAATACCAAACACTTAAGATCATCTTTCCTTCATACACTTATTTTCCGAATGAAATATTGCAAGGCTTTCAGCGCTTCTGTACCGACTTTGCTTTCAATTACAAAACTATTTCAGTAATTGAAGAAGAAGAAATAGAAAAAGGCGCGGTGTACATTAATTTAATGGAAGACGACTTGGTGGTGCTTCTTGGGAAAATTAAACAAACTTCCATGATAGTTGGAAAAGATGTAGGCATTATTTCTTACAACGAAACGCCCTGGAAAGAATTTATACTGAATGGCATTACAACCATTTCAACCGATTTTAAGGCTATGGGAGAAATGGCAGCGGCGATGGTGTTGGCAGAAGAGAACCATTCGGCGGAAGTGCCCTTTCATGTGAGGGAGCGGGAGAGTTTGTGAGAGTAGTTATAAGTTTTGAGTTTTACGCAGCTTCGCTGCTTGGGGTGCTCACCGCAGCGCAGAGATGTCGCGAAGGGTTTTTGAAACCACAGATAACTCAGATTCTAAATATAGATACCACAGATTAGAGTTCGTTATTCGTAGTGTATGACAGAATACTCAGCCCCTAATTTGTGTAAATCTGTTTTAATTTGTGCGAATCCGTGGTCAAAAAAATATTCACCGCAAACATAGGATTGCGCAGAGAGCGCGAAGGAATCGCAAAGGGCAATAGGAGCCACTTTGAATCAACAGTAACATCATTTTATAGATGATTGTTGTAAGATCTCTTTATTTTGAAATCCTAGCCTTAAATTGCGAATACTAAAACCAATACTAGCACTAGAATCAGTTTTTCTATGAACGATAAACAACACAAAGAAGGCTTTCAAATAGAACGATTGGCATTCTTTAGCGATGCCATATTTGCCATTGCCTCACCTTATTAATTATAGAAGTAAAAGTTCCTGTTATTTCACATTCAGAAGTGACTGAGGAAGCGCTTCGCAAGGGATTAGACGAACTTATCCCAAAATTCATTGGATTTATTGTAAGTTTTATTGTAGTAGGAATGTATTGGTTTTCGCATCACCGACTCTTCTACTATGTTGATCACTTTCATTCAAAACTATTGTGGGCAAACTTGCTCTTCCTAATGCCCATCGCTGTAATGCCCTTCTCTTCTGCCTTTCTAAGCGAGTATTATATTGATGGAATCAGTACTCCAATGATTTTTTATACAACAAACATTGTGATCACAGGAGTTTTTAGCTTTCGACTTTGGTCAATTGTAGCAAACAAAAAGAACCATATTTCAAATTCACTTAGTAAACCAATGGCGAATTACAATAAAACGAGGGCACTAATAATACCGGGAATATTTGTATTGTTGGTATTTGTAGGGATGCTCAACAGTTGGCTGTCTTACTTTATTCTGCCCATCGCGCCACCCTTAGCTACATTCTTCATCAAACGCTATTACAAAAAGCACCATCCTGAACTTGAAATAAAATAGAAGAGGGTATTAGCCCTCCTCTATAAAGGATACTACCGAATAATCAGCGAACGTTTTCGCAAAGCATTTCATCGCCGCTGTTACCGGTGTATACCAGCCTAGATGCGCCATAACTGTTACCGCCGGAATAAGGTTGCTCTATCAAAAGATACTGAGGTAGTAAATAGCATTTACCATCATTGCCCTTGTAGGCCAATTTTGCCGTTTTATGTCTGGAAAGAATGGCCCCTGTTGCCGTGTTTTTATTGATCGTCCAGTCGGCTTGTGTTAGTACCACCTTCAAAGCCTGTCCCTTGTATTCGGCACCGTATTTTGCATTGAACTGATCCATTACAAATTTTTCCAGAGCAGCATCCTTCATTACCGGAGCCGGAAGTTTTCTAGTCTTTATCTTTTCGGCATTGTTCTTTTCCGCTCCTGCTTTCATGTCTTTAATAGATCCATTCTTTGCTACCACTTCAGAGATCACTTTCAGTTGATCGGCAAAAGACGCTTCCTCAGGAAATACTGCCACTGCGGCTTCCCAGTATAACTGATGGTATTTTGCATCATAGTAATACACTTCTGCACTTTCAGCATTGGTTCCTTTTTGTTTGTTCAATTCCAAATTGGTGATGGCTTGATTGGTCATGTATACCTGTTTGCCAATAATGGTTTTGGCGCGTTTGATATCACGATCTGCCGCCTTTCCATTCAGAGCTTGATAATCTGTTAAGTATTTTTTGTAGTTATTAAAAACGAATTCAATTGTAGGGAGTTCCCGCTGCGTAATGCTGATATTTGTTTCTTCAAATAGTTTGCGTAAAAGCTTATCGGCTTTAATGGCTTTTTGAGTCGGGTTTAGATTGCTAAAGTCTTCCGGCTTATCAGCAGGCGTTGAAGCTAGTTTCGCTTTCCACTTGTTGATTTCAGCCTGCATTTTATCGGTACTGTACGATGGATCCTTCTTCTTTACTTCGGCCATTTTGGATTCCATCACTGCGAGGGTTTCTGCTATTTTACCTGTTCTTTGAATGCCCATGGCATTGGTCCAAAAAGAACGCACTTCAGGCTTTGCGGGACCTTCGTATACAAAATCCTGTGCGTGCAAGCGCGATACAATAAGTAGCATCAATAAGGGAAGGATGAGATTTTTCATGTCTGTTTTTATTCAAAACTATCATTGTAGTTGTATTGAATGTGTGGCTATTGATGACTGTATAGATGTATTTCATATCTGCCTGCCGGATCTACAAAGAACCCATCTTGCAGTTATCAATCAAAACTCATCAGTTATGAAACGGCTTTGGGATTTCATTCCGCTCCTATTAATTTTAATTCCAATATGCACCTGATTGCGATCCATTCGAAATGGTATACTTTGGTTGATAACTCAATGAAAGAACTGGGGCGTATTGTTTATACCGATGATTCGCTTACGAATGCCGCTATTAGAACTTCCATTGTAATGGAAATTGCATGTATTGAACACGGACATTGGGAAATTAGAGATGAAGCGAAAAAGGTTCGGGGGTCAATAAAAATTCATCGAACCAATGCAATGAGAATCAAACAAACCGGTCAACGCAAACCCTATCTCTTTCAAAAAACAAGCGGCTGGAATACTCGCTTTGAAGTAATGGGCGCCGAAAACGAAGAATTAGTGGGCTATGTACCGAGAATAAACTGGGAAACACAAACGCACGATCTGATCCTGCACCTGAACGAAGATTTTGCTGCCATATGCCAACCCTTGCTTATCTTACAGGGATTGCATTGCACTTTAGTAGCGCTGAGTATGATGAATGGGGGAAAAGTACCGATTCAATTAAACGTTTAATACATTTATAAACATGCGCTTTTTTTGCCTATTCCTTGCATTGTGCTTTTTGGGAACGATGGAAGTACAATCCCAAAATTGCAACTGCTCGATAATTTCAAACGATCAACTGAAATTGCTTGTTGCATTAAACGATACTATCGGCATTAAACGCGCAGTAAATGATCTGGAGAAGCAAACTTCTTTTCCCTGTACTTTTCAAAAATGGAATCTGAGCATCCAATTTTATATTTCGAAGAAACAACTGAATCAAGCCGATAGTTTGATAAAAACAAGCGAACAACAAATTCCCAAAAAAGATTGTAGTGATAACTATCAGTTAATTGTTCTTCTAAACAAAGCCCGTTATTATAAAGCCGCTCTCAATTACGAGGAATTATCTGATCAATCGTTCAAAGCGTTGGCACTTGCTGAAAAACTAAAAGACACTCGTAGTATACTGGCAGCCTATCAGTTGATTGTACATTTGTTTACACGACAAAGTGAAGACGAAAAGAATTGGCTCTATGTTCAAAAAGCCGCAGCTTTGATTCGGAATGAAAACGATCCAAAATACAAAGCTGAGGATCTGAATTGGCTTGCTTTTGAATACGAAAAGAAATACACCCTCACCGAAAACATTAAATTACTTGATACCGCCATTGCTTACTCACTCGAAGCAAAACAGCTTGCAATAAAAAAGCAGAACTATGCTGAAATAGTACGTTGCTTCAGAATACAAGAAGCCAATGCTTATCATAGAGGAAGACTTTTGGAAGCAATAAAATTCATTGATTCTGCAATCGACTATGCAAAAGCTTCTCCCCTACGTATCAACCCCGCTTCGCTCTACTTTTCAAAGGCTTGGGATTATATGGACCTGAAAAAGTTCGAAGAAGCGCAACTGTGGCAAGATTCGAGTTTGTATTATGCTGAAAAGATCGAAGGTAGAAGTCCCGCCACCATGAGCCTTTATGGGGAAGCAGCCAAGCTGTACGAGGCTGCAGGAAATATCAACAAAGCTTATAGCACTTATAAGCAATATGGAAAAATGAAGGACAGTCTTTTCAACCTACAGCGCACTGAAAAGATCAATGAACTTGAACAGAAATACGAGAAAACGAAAAACGAAGCTACTATTAAGGAATTGGCGCAGCAGAAGCAGCTCTATTTACTACTAGCAATCGCAGGAATTCTGTTAGCATTATCGATCGCCTTCTATTTGCGTCAGCAACAATTGAAACACAAACAGAATATATTAGAAACGGAGCAACGCTTGAACCGTGCCCGTATGAATCCACATTTCTTTTTCAACGCACTCAGTTCCTTACAAAAGTTTGCATTACAAGAACAAGACCCGATGACCTTAGCAAGCAATCTTTCTAAGTTCAGTCATATCATGCGCGAAACCTTGGAAAGCACTTACAAAGAATATCTAACCGTAGAGCAAGAGATCGACTTCTTGAATGAATACTTGGAATTGCAAAAAATACGGTTCCCAAAAACCTTTGGATATAGCGTAAGTGCATCTAATGATCTAGATATTGAAACCCTTCTTCTTCCTTCAATGATTATTCAGCCATTTGTAGAAAATAGCATTGAGCACGGCTTTGTAGGCATCAACTATCCGGGAGAGATTTCAATCTCTTTCAAAGAGGAAAAGAATGAACTTTGTATTACTATTTATGACAATGGCAAGGGCCTATTGGAAAGCGGGAAAGTACATTCGGAACATATCAGTCGTGCCAGTCAAATCATAAAAGATCGGATCTACTTACTGAATATTAAACTAAAGACGAAAGCGCGGTTTAACTTAGAGAACCATCCATCAGGAACCGGGGTATTGGTTACTATTTACCTGCCCATTCTAACCAAATCTGAAAACCAAGTTACCAACGCATGAAAATCCTAATCATCGATAATGAACAAAGCGTTCGCGAAACCTTAAAAGAGATGGTGCTGCGTTGGCCTGCAGTAAAAGCGGCAGTGGTTGAGGCAGATGGTGTAGAAACAGGTTTGCAAGCCATCGCTCAATTTCAGCCAAACATTGTGTTATTAGATGTAGAGATGAACGATGGGAATGGCTTTGATCTCCTCAAAAAATTGGGTTGGTTCGAGTTTCAATTGATCTTTACCACGGCGCACAATCAATACGCATTGCCAGCTATCAAATACAGTGCACTCGATTATTTATTAAAACCTGTTGACCCTGTTGAATTGTATCAATCCTTACAAAAAGCGCAACATAAAATAGAACAATCGGTATTGCAGCAACAATTACAAGTATTGATGAAACAATTCAATCAGCAAGCAGATCAGGCGAAACAAATTGTGTTGAAGGATATAGACAAAACCTATTTCATCAATGTAGAAGATATTTTGTATTGCGAAGCGGAGGGATCGTATACTAAGTTTTACATCAGCAATAGCGAACCCATTTTTGTTTCGAAGAATTTGAGGAGTTACGAAGAAATGCTTGCTCCTTCCGGATTTATTAGAACGCATCACTCTTGTTTGGTCAATCCTAGAAAAATCAAGATCTACGATCGTAAAACAGATTGTGGAACTTTGATTTTAGAGGGTGGTTATACCATTCCTGTTTCACAGCGAAAACGAGAGTTTGTGTTGCAGTATTTGGAGCGGAAGGGGGAGTGAGTGGTGAGTTGTAAGTTATGAGTTGTTAAGTTTTTGAGTTGGGAGTTGGGGATTAGGCTTTAGGTGTTAGGCTTTAGGTTTTAGGCTTTTTCACCGCAGCGGCGCAGCGAACGCAGCGATAACGCAGCGCTGGCAGTCACTCTTTCTTTCCCCCCTCCTCGTCTCCTCATATCCTCATTCCTGTTTTCGGCTGTTCCATTATTAACTATTAATTCTTAATTATTAATTACCCACCCTTGTTCTTTTTTGTCTTTCCTCGCTCCTCGTCTCCTCTTATCCTCGTTCCTGTTTTCGGCTGTTCCATTCTTAATTCTTAATTAACCCCCTCGCCTACCAATCCCCTTCCATCACTTATCAATCGGCCCACATAAAACCCTGTAGGAGTGAGTTATTTACATTCCAAATCTAATATATCATGAAAAAAACAATCGTCGTATCGATGATAGGGCTAGCTGCTTTAATCATCACCAGTTGTAAAAAAGACAGTACCGTACCCGTTGACCCTACACCGGTTGACTTAACGCCGAAGATCACATCGATCAGTCCAACAGAGGGACGATTCGACAGTATTCTAACCATTACCGGTAAGAACCTGAGTATTAGTGGTGCTACAGAAGTAAAAATTGCGGGCGTGAGTACCACCTTGGTATCGGCCAACGATTCCATTGTACGCGTGAAAATTCCCTCACTTCTTGTAAGTGGAGGAGGAACAGTAGATCTCACAACCAGTAAAGGAAGCGTAACAGGACCCAGCTTCAAGTACCTGCCGGATGTTTATGTAATTGGTACGGAAAGAAACGCTCAGTCAATTGACGCTCCACTCATTTGGCGGAATGGAACCGCTATTGCTATTAACACAACAAGTACAGAAGTTGGATTAACATCAATTGCCTTAAGTGGTTCTGATGTGTATGTATCCGGCAATGAACTCCAAACCAATGGCATTCAATTACCACGCATTTGGAGAAATCAATCTTTACTGTCACTTTCGAACTCGGGTAACCTAGGAGACTATGTTCAAGGGATCTACGTAAACGGAAGTACTGTATACGCAAGTGGAAATGCAAATACTCCAACTAATATGAGAGCAATTATGTGGTCGAACGGTACACCAAGTTCATTAACTTCTGCCACCAATAACTCTTATTGCTACAATGCAGTAGGATCAGGCAGTGAAGTATATATTGTTGGATATGATGTAAGCAGTCAAACCGTTTCACCTTGCTATTGGAAAAATGGCACGAGAACAAACCTTTCGGGTCAGGGTAGTTTCGGAGAAGCTAACAATGGTATTATTGTTGGAACTGATGTGTACTTTAGTGGCTACACCATTGCAAACGGCGTGAACATTCCATGCTATTGGAAAAACGGCGTAAGAACTGATTTGCCTTACGATGCGAATACAGGTGGAGCCATCGCAGTTGGAATAACAGTGAATGGAACCGATGTTTATATAGGAGGCTACAAGTACCTGCCAAGTGGAAACACTGTGCCGGTGTATTGGAAAAATGGTACACTTTACAATGGTAGCAACAGCACCAACTTTTCAAGAGCAACGGAAATTGCCGTATGCGGAACCGATGTATACCTATCGGGATATGAATCTTTAGGAAACTATACCGCTGCAATGGTATGGAAAAACGGAGTAGCTATTCGACAAAGTGCGGTTGGAAGACATGCTTTTGCGAATGACTTTGCTATTAGATAATAAGTAGAATGAAGAAAAGGTGAATTAAACATCTTCTCTTTCCTTTTTTCACCACAGAAAACATTTAAATCAAGTTTTGAGTTATTGAGTTATTAAGTTATTAAGTTCGGCGCAACTTCGTTGATTAAAACGTTCACCGCAGAGATAGCAAAGAACGCAGTGGATTCGCAAACTGTCCGTCTTCATCTTATTTTCTTACCACAGATCACATTTAGATTAGAAACTGCATTGCAAACATCACGATTAACAATGCAGTTTCTAATCTGTGTGAATCAGTAAAAATTTGTTTATCCGTGGTGAGAATTAATAATGAATAAAGTAACCGCTGACGAGATCAAGAAAGAGCAGGGGGAGGAACTGGGGGCGCTGCAGTAAAAAACAATTGCAAAAGAAAAAACCTTAGTGACTTCTTCGCGATCTCGGCGCTCTCTGCGGTGAACCCCAAGCAGCGAAGCTGCGCAAAACTCAATAACTCAAAACTTACAACTTATAACTTCCCTCACTATTTCCCATAAACGCTCTTCAAATACACATCCAAGCTCAACGGCTTTCTTCCCAACAACTTCTCTAGAGTTGGATCTACTTCTTCGAAGTGGTGATGTTTAGTAGCATCAGCGAACCCGTAGGTTACACCAATATACATATCAGGCACACCGGCTGCTTTCAAAGCCGCAAAGAAAGTGGGCTGATCAGGACTAATATATGGCACTGTTTTTCCGTAAATATCAGAAAGGATCGAAGCTACATCAGCATAAGAATACAAGGTAGAACCTGTGATTGGATACGTTTTGTTCTCATGTCCGGCAGTAGTAAGTACGTTTGCCAATGCTTCTGCAATGTCTTCACGAACCACATACGCAACCTTTCCTTCACCTGCCGGGATGAATACGCCTGTTGTGGCGGGATCTTGTCCAAGGAACATAGGTAACACATCTGCATACAAACCATTTCTGAAGAAGGTATAAGTAATACCACTTTCTTTGATATAATCTTCAGTAGCAAAGTGCTGTCCCATGAATTCAGCGATCGCTGATTTCTGATAGTTTTTCATGGTCACCCCAGTATAGATGATGTGTTTTACGCCTGCCTTTTTCGCAGCATCTACGGCACGTTTGTGTTGTCCCAAGCGATCACTGAAATCGCTGGAAGAAATCAACAACAAGGTATCTACTCCTTGAAATGCTTTTTCCAAGGATTCACTGTTATGATAATCGCCGACACGAACATCCACACCTTGTTCTTTCAATTTACTTGCTTTTGCAGCGTCTCTTGCGAGTACTGCAATTTCAGAAACGGGGATTTTTTTGAGCAAAAAGCTCACCACTGCGCCACCTAGTTGCCCGGTAGCACCTGTAACCAATAACATACAATAAAATTTAAAATGAATGATTAAAATATGAGCAGCTTAGCCTATCATGATTCGGCGAGCAGCTGCGACAAAACTTGCTTGAAATTATTTTTAGGTTGAGCGCCACTAAAGGCGTATTCTCTATTTACTACGAATGTGGGAACACCTTGTATCCCGAAAACTTGTGCCTCTTCAATATCCTTGCAAACTTCCCTTGAAAATTGATCAGACTGAAGCACTTGTACTACTTCTTCTGCCTCTAACCCTATCGACTTCGCAATCAACACCAAGTCATCACTATTATTCAGGTTCTTTCCTTCTTCAAATACAGCTTTAAAAAAGCTTCCTTTCAAGGCTGAAGAAAGTCCTTTTGTGGCTGCAAAATGAATCAGTCGATGGGCGTCAAAACTATCGGCCCAAACCATGATATCGGTATTGAAGTTCAATCCGGATTGTGCAGCCGATGCCGACACTTGTTGGTTCAATTCTCGGGCACGTTCGGGAGTGATCCGCAAATGTTTCGCTAATGATTGATTGGCGGTTTCTCCCGGAACTTGCTTATAGCCGGGCTTTAGTTGATAGCTCTTCCATTCCAGTTCAATTTTATCGGACACTCCCAGTTCTTCGATGGCCGCTTCCAAATTGGTTTTACCGATATAACAATAGGGACAAAACACATCCGACCAAATCTCCATTTTTATCTTTTCCATAAACATCATCATTTAAAAACGAATTGCATTTCCGTTTTTCAGAATACAAATTTCAGCTATTTAACTATACTTTTGTAATGGATTACCCTTTAGTAACTAGTTACCTATTTGAAACTAGTATCGTTTTTATCACTAATAATTAGAATTTTGTGCCATGACAAAGAAACCACCATTACCTGAGTGTACACGAATGATATTGGCGATCAGAGATGCTAAAGATGTATTAACGGGAAAATGGAAAACCACCATCATTGGAGCTTTGATGTTCAAAGGAAAACTACGTTTCATGGATTTGATGCGAGAAGTAGATGGTATAGCGCCTAAGATGCTTTCTAAAGAGCTGCAGGAACTAGAGATGCAACAGTTGGTTACCCGTACTGTTGTGAATTCAAAGCCCATTACGGTTGAATATGAACTAACAGAACATGGAAAAAGCCTTGACCCCTTGTTGAGAGAAATAGCAAAATGGGGTGATCTTCACCGAACAAAAATTATGAAAAAGAAGAAAACGGCTACTGAACAATAAATCCTTTCACCAGGGGAATCGCTCCTTCTACTCGAATAAAATACATACCCGATTTTAAATTGGTGATCACTAAAGATGTGGAAGAATGTTGGTTCCATTTCTTCAATACCATACCCGAAGAATTGAGTAACTGAATGTTTGCTTTTTCATATCCATTCGGAATAGAAACAGTTACCATTCCCATTGATGGTTGCGGATAGATCAACAATCCTTTTGTTTCAGTATCCCACCGAAGCAAGTTGGTTTTGCTGTATGAAACCTTACCATCCAATTCTTGGATTCTCAATCGCAGAAAATGACCAACACTACTTAAATAAGGAATGTTTATTAACTCACTATAAGAAGTAGGAGTACTCGTATTTTGGGGCTCCACTGTTCTCAAAACAGTGTAGTTTACCCCATCTATACTGTGCTCTATTGAGTACAACTTTAAACCCTGTTCAAAATCAGTCTTCCACTCCACCAGTGCTTTTTGATCCGCAACTTGAGTGGTAGTAAAATTGGTTAAAGAGACCGGTAATACTGAAGTAGGACAAATGATATCTGATTCGCTGCCACAAGTAATACGCTCTAAAACAATGTCATCAATATAGTAATCGTTGCCGCTAAAAGCACTGGTAGTGTTCGCTATATAAACTTCAACTTGATTGCTAGGACATCCACTAGGCATTTTAAAAGTAAATGAAAATTGTTGCCAGGTATCCTCGGTATAGATACTCCCGGAGCTTAGCGTCCCCAAAACTATATGAGTTCCTGCATCTCGTACTTGCATGTTAAATGAGGAAGAAGTATTCACCAGATAAAACCACAAGCTCAATTTATAGCAAGCGCCACCCACCACATTCGCTCTTCTGGAATAGAAACCATTCAATACCGAACCTGCGTTTACCACCATCACTGCACCATTCGCGTCGCCTGTATGATCAGTTGTTGCGGGGTTCCCACCTCCTCCCCATGTATTTCCAATTGGTTCAGGACCCGTCCAAAACCACCAATACGGAACAGGATAAGCATCCCTTATATTGGCAGGCGCTATTACGGCATAGTAATTATTGTCGATTGCTTTTTGATCGGTAGTTCCGTTGGGGTCGCCCCATCCAAAACTGCCGGATGGCATATAGGGAGAAGTAGTTCGAGTAGTAGTTTGTCCGAATGTTTCTTGAAACACAATTTGGGTGTGTCCTATTAAAACGGTAGACAACAATAAAAAACTAAGAATATAGTATTTCACTATACTTTTCACGGTATGAGTATTGGGTTACGAATCACCTGCATCAACAGTTTTCATTACCTATTTAGTATGCATTATAAAAAAACCACTATAAACTGCTAAAAAAGTATCAAAGTGTATTTCTAATATTATTATTTAGTTAGACCTTGTTTTCACGAATGTTTCACTCAAGTACCCTCAAAGGCAAGATTGAAAAATGCAATTAGTTGAACATAAATTGTTACGAAGTAGGATGAAAAAAGCCATCAGTTAAACTGATGGCTTTCTTTTATGCATTTTCTTCTTTCGGTTTTGCCAATAATCGCTCCTCAATTACCTGCTTAAAAATATTCTTCGGAAAAGCTCCCGGCTGCAGCATCGGATTTCCTTCTACTGGAATGAACAAGAAGGTAGGAATGCTTTGAATTCCGAATACGGAACTCAATTCCAATTCAGCTTCTGTATCTACTTTGTAAATCAATAGCTTTCCCTCGTACTCCTTACTCAATTCTTCCAAAATAGGTGCTACCTGTTTGCAGGGACCACACCAATCGGCATAGAAATCAATGATTGCAGGGAGATTACCCGTGTATTTCCATTCCTTTTCTGTATCGTAATTAAAGACCTTCTCCTTGAAATCAGCGGTGGTCATTTTGATAGTAGACATGTTCTTATACTTTTTTACAAAAATACCTTTAATCTATGTTAGGAAATGTAACCCAAATCACATTTTTGAATAATTCAATCCAAACATATATAGGCAGCTATTGGGTCAGCATTTGGCAGCGTTTTTCGACAATGAAAAGGGCAAATACAAATTCAACAACAAAATGAAAGACAATAGCAGACTTCATGCTCCATTTCTTGCTCTTTGGTTTAGCATATCATTCACTACCTCAACGCTTCCAAATACAATTGCTCACTCATCTCATACAAATTCACACCATCATTGTTACACAATACAATAATTGTTACTCCAGATTTGGTAGCATGTATCCAATTAGAGGTAGCGCCTTCCATACCACCTGTGCGGTAATAGAATGGTTCTTTAAAATTTCCCCAGCCGGTAGACCCCCAAAAGCCATAAGCTGTATATCCCAATTTCTCATTAATGGTGAGTAATTTTTCCAATGCCTTCTTCCCTAACAATTTCCCTCCAAACAACGCACGATCCAATTTCAACAAGTCTGAAACCGTAGAATACATGCTTCCTGCTGCAAAAAAGTTCTCGGATACATATTTGGTTTCCGGTGTGAATGTTTTAGTAGAGTCGTTGTAGATATATCCTTTCGACCAATGTTTGTCTTCAACTTCCGGACGTGAAATACCGGTTGAACTCATTTTAAGCGGTTGAAGTATTTCTTTTTTCAAGAGTTGCTCGAATGAAAGCCCACTCTGCTTCTCCAATATTTTTTGAAGCAAGATGTACTCTACATTTCCGTATACCGATTCTGTTCCGGGCTCACGAACCAGCTTACCCGAACAATATTCCTTGATAAAAGCATCTAAATTCTTCTTCACCACATAAGGATTCACACCGGCTTCTCCCAACGGATCTTCAATACCTGAGCTATACGTAAGCATATGATGAATGGTTACTTTCGATTTCCCGGCACCCGTGTATTCAGGGAAATACGTTCCAATGGTAGCATCCAAGTCTATCTTACCTTGCTCCCATAACTTCATAACCAGTATGGCCGCGAAAGCTTTGGTGAAAGAAAGAATCCGAAATTTCGAATCGAGTGTGTGCATTTGATGTGTGGAACGATTGCGTTCACCCACCGCTTTCATCCAGGGTTTTCCTTGCTTATCAACCACTACTATTGTTCCATTGAATCCTTTTTTGTTGTGGTATTCATTTACAACGCTATCGAAAGCTGATTTCTGTGCAGCTAAACCGCTGTTAATAAATACAATTATTACAAGAATGGCTATATTTTTTATACTGAGTTTCATTTTGATTGTTGGTGTGAATACTGGTGGATATTAAAGTCAAGTTATAAGTTTTGAGTTTTTGAGTTTTGTACCGCTTCGCTGCACAATTTGTCGCAAAGTTTTTTGAAGTTAAAGAAGGTACACAAAGGTGTTTTTTAACCACAATTGTTCCTTTGCGCATTTTTGGCTCCGCCTCTTTCTTGGCGTTTCCCAAAACTCAAAACTTACAACTTAAAACTCAAGAACTTCTCAACTCTCATCAAATACTGCTTTATACACCGTTGCTCCTTCTTTCGCAAATTGAATTCTTCTGTTTGGCTTGTCTTTTAATTCTACGGTATCATTCACCGTAAAAGCTGCTTCTACTAATAGGTATCCGGTTCGCATTTTAAAGGTGGTGGTATACAAGGAATCTTTTACCACTTCTTGCAAAGGAAGTGCTTTGTCCCAATCCAATTTATTTCCATCACCCAATATACCAACCGTTTTAATGTTTTGCTTTCCTTTAACCGTTAAGTAAACGGTTACTTCTCTTTCATAGGCCTTCTGAACACAGGAACTAAACAGCGTAACTGCGATAATTGTTAAAATAATTGCTTTCATGCTTTCAATTTTTTAGAAATGAGATAATCAATACCGAAGCGACCACTCCCTAGAATCATGGTAAAAAGGTTGATCCATAAAAACCCTAAGGAAGCTAACATGTTCCACAATCCATTGTCCCACTGCTGCATAAAAGCCGCTACTGCCATAGTGCAGACACCAAGAAAGGAGAACAAACGGGTTTGGAATCCCAGCATTAAGAATATACCCCCTACTCCCTCTGAGAAGGCTCCCATCCATGCCCAAAATACAGGGAACAAAGCAAACACGCCTCCGTATTCGGCCACGTCTTCCGGGAACCAATAAACCACTTCAAAAAGACCAAGATTTTTATCGGCTTCCGTCCAAGGAAGGCCAAACTTCGGCGATCCGAAGTTCACAGTGAACAACCAACCACCTACAATTCTAGGAATGGCAAAAAGCAGGTCTTGCCACCAAAACGGCATATTGATGGGCGCCGTTAATTTGAGGAATAAGTTTCGCATGTGTTATAATTTTCAACGAAACTCTTGCTTTCCGAACCCCTTAGTGCCCCATATTATAATTTGAACCCTCAATTAGTAGGTTCAAATTATGACTCGAGGGTTCAAATTCTTCAAATCATTGATTATCAAACTAGTTTCTGCCTAATGTATTCTTGAGGAGAGAAGCCGGTATGCTTCTTAAAGGAGCGATTAAAAGTAGTTTTGCTATTAAACCCGGCTTCAAAAGCTAAGGAAAGTAGGGTTTGCTTCTGATGTTCGCCCTTTTTTAAAAGATCAATTACTGCTTCAACACGGTATTTATTGATGAGATCATTAAAATTCAATCCAAAGCCTTTATTTATATACCTGCTGGCAAGTGAGATATTGGTATTCATTCTTTTCGCCAAGTCCAATAAACTGAGTTCCGGATCTTCGTACAGTTTTTCGGAAAGAATCAAAGTCTCCAGTTCCTGCTTCCATTCTTCTTTACTATGATCAGTGGTTCCTTCGGCTTCTAGCTCCAAATCTTCCACCTCAACAAAATCATTGGCATTATAAGTAAGATACAGCGGTTGTTTTCCGCTGAGCACCAATACTTCATTGGAAGTTTGAAACAAGTCGCGAGCAAACACCAATTTTGAGATCACTGCATTCGAAAATCCTGCAATGGCAATATAGTAGCAGCAAAGCGCATAGCTAAGGAAATACCACCATGCTTCCGTATAGAAAAAGTCGAAGATCGATCCCATCACCGCAAAAACAAATCTGATGATGATAATGGCGAGAAAAGTAAAAAGGAAATTGCGTACCCATTTGAAACTCAATTCATCGGCATTGCTTAAGTAGAGAATGACCAAACTGCGGTAGCGATTGTAATAACGAATTGACAAAATGAAGTAAAAAACCATGATGGCGAACCCGGAATACTGGTACCAAGTGTCGAAATCACGATCCCTCCCATCGGCCAAAAAGTAATAATCACCTACTATTAATTTATCTGTCACTACAATTACAAGCGAATAGATTAGATAAGCCGCAGCAGGAACAAAATGCAACCAATCGCGCTGTTTAAACTTAAATCCGGGGTTCAATAAAGACTGAACATAGAAATAAATAATGGGACCATAAAGATAGAGGTGCTGGAAAGGCACATAAAAAATAACATCTCGATAAGGCTGCTCATCGTACCAACCGGCGAAGCCCAACATCCAAGGAGAAATATACCATGCAGAAAGAAACAAAAATGATCCTAACCAAAAATGCGAAGACCGCTTTTCGCGGTACGATTTTACAAAACACAATATGCTATATACTATTGTGTGAAAGAAAAAAATCAGTAACAGCGAACTGTATATGTTGAAACTGAACAGCATGGAAAGTGAAGATAAGGAAATACAGAGAAAGAAGAGGGGGGAATACAGGAAACGAGGATGAGAGGAGACGAGGATAGAGGAAATACAAAAAAGAAGAGGGAGAAGAACAGGGGGTAATATAAGAGCGAGGAAAAGAGGAGACGAGGATAGAGGAAATACAGAGGGTCTGCTAGCGCTGCGTAAAAAGTTATTTGAATAATTTGACCACAGATAAACGAATTAGAACAGATTAGCACAGATTAGAGTTCGAGTATTCGATCATACTGATCAAATTTCAGCCTCTAATCTGTGTAAATCCGTTGTTTCAAATCTGCTGAATCTGTGGTAAAAAAATACGATTTCAAAGCAGCAATCTACAATTTCATCAGCGCCTTCAACTTCTTCCACAAAGCCTCATCAAATCCCGACACCGCAAAATTCGGATTCTGGGGATCGGACGCATCACCCATTCTTATTACTACAATATTTTGAGTAGGCAACACATATATCCGTTGATCACTGGCACCCATTGCCGCATACATATTTGAAGGTGCACTTGGAACCAAGGGACCGGTGTAAACCGTTTGTCCACCGGGGACCATATAAGTAGACTTCCCATTCAACCACCACAAATATCCATACGATGGGTTGATACTTTGAGAAGTAGAAGTGGCTTCATTGAAAAAAGTCTCGTTCAATACTTGTGAATTGTTCCATTTGCCTTTATTCAATGCCAAGAGTCCAAATCGCGCCATGCTTCTAGTGTTGCTATGATAAATCTTAAAAATCAATCCGTAGTTCCAAAAGCCATCCATTCCTAATGGCGACTTAATTTTTGCATTGAAATAATTTTCAAAACTCTGGCCACTGGCGCCGGCTACTACATCCATTAATTTCTGGAACACATTGTTATAACTCCAACGAGTACCCGCGTCGGCCATATAGGTCAAATTCGATTTAATTACAAAATCACTGGAATCGCTCAACCCAGAGGTCATCGACAACAAGTGCTTCACCGTGATCAAATTTTCCTTTGCAAGAGGTGCACTTGTCCATCCCGTTCCCAAATATTGCGAAGCTTTATTATTGATACTCAACAAGCCTTCTTGCTGCGCAATCCCAATACTTGAAGAGACCAAGGTTTTACCCGCACTATTCCAAGGCCAGGTAGAATCTTTGCCATGGCCATTGTAATATTCTTCCAGTACAATGCGGCCGTTTACCAAAATCATGAAGGATTTGGTATTCTTCTGAATTAAAAAGCTCCTGAGCGAAGCCAAGCTATCAGTTGTCCAATTAAGGGTTGAGATGTCTTTACGAGCCCAAGCTGTATCTGAATTCGACGGAAAATACATGGTTTCCGGCGTGCTTGGATTAGGAGAAGGCTCTGTTGACTTTTGACAGGCAAAAAAGGGCACAAAAAGCACAAGGATTAATAGTTTTCTAGTCATAAGTAGTGGATGTTAGGAACTGTATGACTAACGAAAAAGGATAAGGTTTATTGAGGTAACTGGTGATTTATCATATTCAATATAATTCTATATGTATTATTCAGAAGATATTAGCACACTCATCATCAGAATTTCAATGCATAACCCACCCTTACTACTTGAGTTTCATAATAATCGGCGCTTGTATAATTAAAGCCTCCACCGGTGATGTGTTTCCGGATAATCATTGTATTGAAAAGATCGGTGGCATTAATGAAAAATTCGGCCTTACCCTTTTGGATACTTCGCTTGAGTCCTGCATCTACTCCAAACCGCTGCTCTATTCTACCCTGAGGGATAAGATCGGGAGCCAAATAAGTAGCCGCAACCTGTACATCGGTTTTACCGGCTATCTTCATTTGAAGGTTCAGCTTTATAGAACCCGAATAAATCTCTTGCTTTTCAGATGTGTAAGTGATAGGTGTTGGGTAGAGGTTTACAGCAGAAAAAGCGTTGATCTGATTATGGTACCCGTTTACATTTAAGGTATAATTCAGCCAAGTATCTAACTTACCGGAGTACACCAATTCAATTCCGGTATTGAAACTCCTTCCGGCATTTTGCATTCCATTATAAATGATGGTACTTCCGGGAACAATGGTTCCTATTCGTGTAATGGTTCCTGTTGCAAAGCGATGATAAAGGGCTGCGTAAAAATATCCCTGATCTCTGTTGGCGCGAAAGGCCAATTCTACACTATTAGTGTACTGTGGTTTCAAAGCAGGATTGCCCACTTTAATGATCTCCGCATCATCATACTTAGGGAAAACGCGAATATCTAGCTCCGCAGGGCGATCTACCCGCCTATTGAAAAACAAACTCAACTTTCGCTTCGCATCAAACTTGTAAGCCAGGCGCATGCTGGGAAATGGTTGCGTGTATTGATATCCATCGCTTTTGTAAGTGTTGTGATTGGGGTCTACCAAGTAGCGCACACGTACATACTCCATTCTCAGTCCGGCTTCTGCTTCCCACTTTGCTGTTTCGTAACTGTAGATACTATAAATGGCCGGTATATCTTCTTTATAAGTAGCCCAACCGCCTGCGTTCACATCAAGGGGAGAATTGATGCCGGGCTTGAATTTCATGTTTGTTGGAATGTTTCGCCAGCGGTACTTAACCCCTGTTTCTAATTTTCCATACCGCAAGGGACGAATGTAGTCGAAGGTAAAATCAGTTACGTGCTCATCGGAAAGTAACTTGAAACTATCCAGCCCGGTATAAGTAGGCATGGAGTTCGTAAAAAAATATTTTTCATCTTCGCGATGAAAGGTATAGTTCAGTCCAACATTAATTACTTCGCCGGGGCGATCAAACTTGTGCTGATAGGTGTTCATGGCGGTAACGGTTGTTTTCACTTCATCTTCAAGAAATTGCCAGAGTCGAGTTCTATTATTTAAGTTTGATTTGAAGAACGGCTCGTCGCCATTGTCTAATATTTTTTCTCTGCTGTATAAAACGGAGGAACTAAAAAGGTTGTTGGAGGAGATGTTCCAATCAAAACCGGTTCTTCCGGTAACTACGGTAGTTTTTCGATTTCTCTTAGTTTGCTGATAGATAGTATCTCCGTTATCATAGTATCGATCTACAAACTCGTTTTTATTGAGAGTGGGGTTGTAATAATAATCGCCTTGTAAAAACCAATTGATCTTGTTCTTCCGGTAGTTCACAGAGGCAGAAGGGTTGAGTTTGGGTGTGCCTTGAAATTGAGGGCGAATGGTAGGTAAGTTGGCTCTTTTCTCCCAAATGGCCCCTAGCCCTGTTGTCATGCCAATTTTACCCGACCAGCCTTCTTTTTTATTTTTTTTGAAGATGATATTGATGATACCTGCATTGCCATTAGCATCGTACTTAGCGGAAGGATTGTTGATGATTTCAATTCGCTCGATGGCTGAAGCCGGTATATTGTCTAAACTAGTTTGCGCACCAAAACCCGTAAGAGCCGTTTGCTTTCCATCCACCAAGACCGCCACCTTATCGCTACCGCGAATCAAGATTTTACCGTCTTGAACCGTTACACCCGGAAGTGTTTGCATCACTTGCAAAATAGAGCCACCTGTTTGAGTAATATTAGAAGAAACATTGATCACTTTCTTATCGAGCTTTGTATTTACCTCTTCTGTTTTTCCGGTAACTGAAACTTCTGAAAGTACTTTGGTTGCAGGCTCTAACTCGATGGTGGGAATCACTAAAAACTCTGCAAGAGAACCTACAAATAAATCAATGTTCTTAGGTTGGAAATTAGCACTGCTAATTTGTAAAAAATAGGATCCGGGCTTTACACCTGTTAACACGTAAGAACCGTCTTCTTTACTGATGGTACCTGTAACAAATCCGGAATCAACCTTTTTCTTCAGCAAGATGTTTATAAATGCAGGGCTTTCAGCAGATTGTTTTGCCTTCAATTTCCCAGACAGCGTCACCGAATTGACTTGGGCATGTAATAGTGTGCACCAAAAGACATAAAGAATAAAAAATAACCCTGACTTCATAAGCTAGTTATAGACGGCAAAGATACAACAGCACTATTAACAGATTCGTAAACTATTGGTTAACTAGGCGTCTACTACAGTTTGAGTATTTTTCTCTCAAGGAAATGGAAGGATTTTCGAGTAACAAACCAAAACACATGAAAAAATTATTCTTCCCCCTGGTAATGATTGTCTTGGCATTTGCTTGCAGCAAATCGGGCAGCACTCCGAATAATGGCAATAACAACAATGGAAACAATTCGGGCATTACGGCCCCTCCTGGCAGTCTCGGATTAAATAGTTTCTATAAAAAATACCTCGACGCTTCCGGTATTCCCATCGTAAGCTCGAGCGCCGTAGCAGATGAAGCACTGGTAAATGCTAAGAGCATCGTATTGGATATGATTGCAAATATCCCCGATGCAAAACAAAAAATGATCGAAAACAAACTTCGGATCGGTATAATCGGAATCAATGAACGCCCCACACAAATGCCGGAGTACAGTGACTTATATACCGCATTTCCCGGAACTGACTGGGACAATAGAGCTCGTGCCTACGGCGCAACACTCGCAAGACCACTCACTACAGACTGCGAAGAAAATCTTCGTTGCCAATCTACGCTCGATCGATACAAAGGCGAAGAAATTCTGACACATGAATTCGCCCATGCATTGCATGAATTAGGTTTGAAATTCTCAGACCCAAGCTTTGATACTCAATTGAAAGCAGCATTCGACAATGCTAAAGCAAAAGGCCTTTGGACAAATACATATGCCATGTCTGATATCCGTGAATATTGGGCAGAAGGTGTTCAAGACTGGTACAATTGCAATTTAGAAGCCATCCCAACCAATGGAGTTCACAATCAAGTGAATACTCGCACTGAATTACAGTCGTATGATCCAATGCTGTATGCGCTTTGTGCGAAGTATTTTACGACTACGGCGAAGCATGGGTGTTATTGAGGGAGTAGGTGTTAGGCGTTAGGCTTTAGGCCTTAGGCTTTAGGTGTTAGGCTTTGGGCGTTCGTTTATAAGAGGGAGGACAGTGGCATTGAATTTAGGGTTATCAATTTCGAATAGACTGTTAGAATAAAAGCCCGCCGTCGATTTATCGCGGCGGGCTTTTTATGTTTAAATATTGTAGCTGCGCGATTCATCGCGCAGTGGCAAAGCGATTCATCGCGCAGTGGCGAAGCGATTTATCGCGCAGTTGCGAACCGATTTATCGCACAGTTTTCAAAGCGATTTCTCGCCGAATAACAAGTGCCAATTTTTGAGCTACTTTAATGTGATGGATCATAGTGATCCCAAAAAACAAAACGATGTTCTCAGGGCATACTATTTCTTCAATGCCCCAACTCAAAAACTTAAAACTCAACAACTCTCCGGTTATTACTCGCTCAAACGTGTAAACTCAGCACCATTGAAGATGCGACTCACAGCGATATCGCTCGACTCATTCCACTCACCTAAGCGGGTGTCGGGAACGATGCGCCAGAAGTTTTTCTTCTTCATATCTGCATAGTCTTTCCCACCAATAAATACACCCTTAATGGTTTTGCGCGTTTTGAAATGGATACTCACTGTTTTTTCGAGACGCTTCCCTGTTTCGAGAAACTTTTCAATTGCTTCGCTATTCATATCGATACATTTAAAAAATTAAACTTGCATAAACACTCGGCTTCTTCCCGATCTTTTACGAGAAGGCTGAGCACTTGAATTTCTAACATTATTGCCCGAGCTTACAGGAGCACCGAGGCTTTTTATTGCGAACGGATGATCCTGCACTATTGGAAGATTTTTCTTGATCAATTTTTGAATATCGGTCAAGAAAGGTTTTTCGCTCCAATCACAAAAGCTCAAGGAAGTGCCTTCTGCACCGGCTCTTCCCGTTCTACCAATACGGTGAACATAGGTTTCCGGAACATTCGGCAAATCGAAATTGATTACGTGGGTCAATCCATCTACATCAATGCCACGAGCTGCAATATCAGTAGCCACCAATACGCGGGTTCTTCCCGATTTGAAATTCTCCAAGGCTTCTTGGCGTCTATTTTGTGATTTGTTACCGTGAATCGCTTCTGCAGTGATCCCTGCTTTTACAAGGCTCTTGGTCAACTGATCAGCTTTGAATTTCATTTGAATGAAAACAAGTACCGATTTAATGGCGCTGTCTTGCAATAAGTTCTTAAGAAGATCGAGCTTATCTTTCTTCTCTACGAAATATACAAATTGCTCAATTCGATCTGCAGTAGACGAAACGGGTGTTACTTCTACTTTTACGGGGTCCACCAATAGTCGATCAGCTAACTGCTTTATAGCAGGTGCCATGGTAGCAGAGAAAAACAAGCTTTGTTTTTGTTCCGGGAGTCGAGCAATGATGCGCTTTACATCTTCTACAAAACCCATATCAAGCATGCGATCGGCTTCATCAAGTACAAAGAACTTAACATGTTTAAGGTTAATATAACCTTGTTGCATTAGGTCTTTCAATCGACCCGGTGTTGCCACCAAAATATCAACTCCGTTTCTCAAGCTCATTACTTGAGAATATTGAGAAACGCCACCAAAAATAACGGTGTGTCTAATTTTGGTATGAGAACCGTATGCTTCAATGCTCTCTCCAATTTGGATCGCCAATTCGCGTGTAGGCGAAAGGATGAGAACAGAGGGTGCACCTGATTTGCGTTCTATTTTATTTTCGATCAGTAATTGCAAAATAGGGATTACGAATGCGGCTGTTTTACCGGTACCGGTTTGTGCACAGCCGAGCACATCTTTTCTGTCAAGAACAGCCGGAATAGCTTTTTCTTGAATGGGGGTAGGATTGGTATATCCTTCGTTCTTAAGAGCTCTTAAAATAGGCTCTATAAGATCTAAATCATTAAATGTCATTTTCTAAAATTTATACTAAAACACTATAAGGCTTCAAAAAAAATTCTTCAGTATCCACTGCCTTATAGCATTGTATATTAAAATGGAACGAAAAATGTGTTCAGTAACACCTAAACGGGTGATTCAATTGATCTGAACAACGAATTACTGGTACAGTAGTAGCAGAAATAACGGGCAGTATTAAACTAATTTCTTCACATTAATTGCTGTTGCACCCTTCATGCTTTTCTCGGTATCAAACATTACTTTATCGGTAATTGCCAGGGGCTCTAACATATTGCTGTTATGCACGAAGAACTTTTCTCTAGATTTCTTATCGATAATAAAACCGTAGCCTTTCTCCGTATTGTAAAATTCGAGTACACCGGTTCTGGTGGTATTGCGAAAATTGCCTTCGGGAATTTGAATGATAATATCCTCTGCATTTACTACTTTTCTATTGCGAGGGTCCGGGGGAGTATTGGTGATGTTGCCATCTTCATCTACATAAGCGATCATATCGTCTAAACTCTTCCCCTTATTTGAGTTGGCTTTGCGCTCTTCTCTCTTAACGAGTTTATCGTTACGCTTTTTTACTTTCTGTTGTTGCTTTGCTTTTTTATTAAAGGTTTCTTTTGATTTTGCCATAATTGATTAAAACAGATGAACAGTTCAGTGGTAGTTGAACTGATAAAAATTCCGGGTAGATGGGAACTATTATTACACTAAAAAAATAATAGTTCCCATGTTACCGGGAGTTTGAGTGTGCCTTTTGAGGGGCGAAAGAAACGACCAACATCGTATTCTTACAGTACTATCAATATATTAATAGCTTACCATCTTCCTCTGCTGCTGTTGTTATTGCTGCGCGGTTCTTTTTCACGTGCTTGTGAAACAGAAATGGCGCGGCCAGCTACTTCCTTAGAATGAAGCGCCGACATTGCTTTGGACGCATCTGCTTCAACATCCATTTCAACAAATCCAAAACCACGGCTACGCCCAGTTTCACGATCAGTAATTACTTTGGCAGAAGATACAGCTCCAAAAGGTTCAAAAAGTTTTCTCAGGTCTTCATCAGAAACTTGAAAACCCAAATTAGAAACATACATGTTCATAATCGATCATTTAAATAATAAAAATATAATGCGATGACCAGAGAGCTGCAGCAAGGAGAAAAGAGGAGATAAAACGATTACTTTTAGCAGAGTAACAATTAAGGCTGATCCTGACTGAATGATGAAGAACTATTGATCATTACAACGAAACTACGCTTTTATTTCCGCTTTGCCTATTTTATTATTGTAGGGAAACTGTTAAATGAGGGTAAAGAGCTGTGAATCAGGGAGTGGGTTTTAGGTTTTGAATTAAAATACATTCACCGCGGGAGTGCGCCAAGAGCGCGAAGGAGTCGCGAAGTATTTTTGAACCGTAGCGTCCTTCGACAAGCTCAGGAACCAGCGCAGCGGTTTCGCAGCGCCCCTGTTCTTTCTCTGTATTTCCTCGTTTCCTCTCTCCTGTATTTCTCCGTGCCTCCGAAACTCTGTGGTTTTTCACCGCAGCGGCGCAGCGATCGCAGCGGTTTCGCAGCGCCTCTGTTCTTTCTCTGTATTTCCTCGTTTCCTCTCTCCTGTATTTCTCCGTGCCTCCGAAACTCTGTGGTTTTTCACCGCAGCGGCGCAGCGATCGCAGCGGTTTCGCAGCGCCCTATTCTCCCTCTGTATTTCCTCGTTCGCCGTTTCCTCGTCTCCTCGTTCCTGTATTCCTCCGTACCTACGAAACTCCGTGGTTTTTTCACCGCAGCGGCGCAGCGATCGCAGCGGTTTCGCAGCGCCTCTGTTCTTTCACTGTATTTCCTCGTTCCTCGTCTCCTCTTATCCTCTTTCCTGTATTCCCCCCTCACTATCAATCACTTACAAACCCGCCAATCTCATTTATCAATTATTATTTATTTATTTTCACTATTTATTTATTGTTTTTCAATAAATTTTTCTACGTTTGTGCTCTCAAACAAACAATATGAAAAAGAACACCAGCATCCTCATTCCCATAATGCACGTCATCTCTTGGTTGGCATTTGTTGGCGCAAGTATCAAAGCGGGAGCGATACTCACCTCCTACTTAGTGAGCATATTCGGGAACAAAATAGCTTCCGAAAACATGTACCTCTCACTCAACTTGTCGCAATTAATGAATCAAGACATAGTCGCCTATAGTATCCTAAGTATTCTAGTCATCGGTGTTTTAGTGATGGAAGCACTCCTATGCTACCAAGTGATTCGCATCTTTTTGAAAATAGATTTCAGCAAGCCTTTTCAAATCCAAGTAGAGAAAATCATCATGAACATGAGCGTAATAGCGCTGTTTGTAGGAATTCTCTGCAAACTTAGTAGCGGCTTCGCGAAGCGCTACACCGATGAAGGCATGAGCTTCCCGCATCTGAATGAACATATTGGCGTGGGCGACGCTTTCCTTTATTTCGCCGGAATTCTTTTCGTGATCGATATCGTATTCCGCAAAGGAATTGAACTACAAACCGAAAATGATTTAACTGTTTAACCATGCCCATAGTAGTAAACCTCGACGTAATGATGGCCAAGCGAAAGATTTCGCTGAACGAGCTTTCCGATAAAGTGGGACTTACGCTTTCCAACCTATCCATTCTAAAAACCGGTAAAGCAAAAGCCATTCGCTTCAGTACACTTGAAGCCATTTGCGAAGTATTGAATTGCCAGCCGGGTGATATATTGGAATACCGAGAGGAAGGGGAAGAGTTCTAAATTCATAGGAGAGCTTATTGGAACTTTTTCACCAATTCCTACTCTTCTTCCGTAATACTCATCACGGTTCCATGCCTTGGATTGAAATCTTTGGGTTAAAATACATTCACCGCAGCGTGCGCCAAGTCCGCGAAGGAGTCGTAAAGTATTTTTACCTCAGTATTTTTTTCACCGCAGCGGCCCAGCGTTCGCAGCGCCCTTGTTCTTTCACTGTGTTTCCTCGATTCCCATTTCATTTATCATGTCGCCCCGATGGGGCTAAAAATTGGTTGCGAATTCTTATTGTTTACTACAATCATTTCGCCCCTACGGGGCTGGTTTGCTGCGGTGGTAGTCCTCTGTATTTCCTCGTTCGTCGTTTCCTCGTCTCCTCGTTCCTGTATTCCTCCGTGCCTACGAAACTCCGTGGTTTTTTCACCGCAGCGTCGCAGCGTTCGCAGCGATAACGCAGCGCAAAATACAAACCTCCATGCCTCCGTGGTTTGTATTCCTCCGCGCAGCGGCTTTGCGTCCTTAAGTAAACGACTCTTCGAAAATCAAACTGCTAAAAACTTAACTAACTTCAACCTCTCCGACCTTCAACCACAATTCCTTTGCGTTAAAATACATTCACCGCAGCGTGCGCCAAGTCCGCGAAGGAGTCGCAAAGTATTTTTTCCTCAGTATTTTTTCACTGCAGCGTCCCTTTTCTTTCTCTGTATTTCCTCGTTCTTCTTATCCTCGTTTCCTCTTTCCTCTTTTCCTCCATGCCTCCGTGGTTTGTATTCCTCCGCGCAGCGGCTTTGCGCCCTTAAGTAAACGACTCTTCGAAATTCTAACTGCCAAAAACTTAACTAACTACAACCTCTCCAACTTTCAACCTCAAAACCTTTGCGTTAAAATACATTCTCCGCCGAAGGCGGACCACCCCTCACCCAATCAACCCAAACCGCTCTACAATCGCCCCTCTCCTCTCCGGAAATCCTACCATCCCAAACCTTTCATGCAAATCGTGCATCCTCTTGGCAATGCCGGGATCACGAGGTGTAAGCTTTTGCTGCTGCATTTCAGGTATGATTCGATGAAACATTTCCTCCAAGTACTCCTCAAAGTTTTGATTGAAATACATATCAATGGCTCTAAAAGTCTTTTCAGTATTATTGAAAAAAGTATGCACAATGCCTCTCGGACGCAAATGCCAAGCACCCGCCGGCACTTCAATAAATTGATCTTCGATCATCACCGTAGCTGTGCCCTCCAATACATACATCAACTCATCAAGCTCTTTGTGGTAATGTGGCGCCGGACCCATCTTCTTCGCAGCAACCGCATATTCCACACAAGAAAATTGACTGTTGGTTTGACTACTTCTCACCAAAGTACGAATGTCCATTCCGCCCGGACCCGGTTGTACCGGCGCCCCCGGAGCTACATAAAAAGGAAGCAATTGATTTAAATCCATAGTGCTAGAACTTTTAAAGTCGTTCATAAATAGTAATAAGTTGTTTCACTTTTGTGCCGGTAAGCTTGTTCTCCTCTGCTGTATACAGATGTGTCAAAATCATCTTGTTTCCGCTAAACGTAACCGTGTAACTTGTTTTTACATTGCCTTGATTCTTCATTTGCAGGGTTAACAAATTGCCGCTTAGTTGCCAGTTGGCCATTCCCATTTTGTCGATCATTTCACATTCTTTTGTAGACTGAGAATAATGCGTTCCATCAGCTTTGAAAATGTAAACCGTATTTACAACGCAAGGCATGTTTTTTACCAGTGTTGCCTGCAAGTCTTCTTTCTTTCCATCAAGGTATTCGAGCGTTGTTGAAAGTCGTTTCCAACTACCTACAATAGATTGCGCGTTCACTTGCACAAATGCCATCGTAAACACCAAAAGCAAACAGCGTTTTAATATTGATACTACCATAGTCCATATTTTTTAATGATCAACTCTCTTTGCTTTGGGAATTCGGTGATGCCAAATTTGGCATGCAGTGCATCCATTCTTTTTGCGATGGCCGGGTCGCGCATGCTTGCTTTCTGGGCAATCATATCGGGAATGATTTTATAATATAATTCCTCGAGGTAGTCTTCAAAGTTTTGATTGAAGTACATATCAATTGCTCTAAAAGGCTGGTTGGTATTGTTGAAAAAAGTGTGAGACATGTTTCGAGGTCGCAAGTGCCAACCACCTGCCGGAATTTCATACACCGTATCCTCCACCATAACCGAAGCGGTTCCTTCCACTACAAACATCAATTCATCCAATTCTTTGTGCAAATGCGGCGCAGGACCCATTTTCTTAGCAGCCACTGCAAATTCAACACTGGAAAATTGAAGATTGGTTTGACTGCTTCTCACAAGGGTTCTAATGTTCAATCCAACTTTACCGGGCTCCAAGGGCGCCGAGGGTGGAACAAGGAAAGGTTTCAATCCATCGTTTGTAAATGATGGAGGCAAAGTACTCGCTTGATTTTCCGCCATCAACATTGAGGGCATAAAACTGAATCCTGAGATCGCAAGCAGCATTTTCTGAATGGCGACTCTTCTAGAAGTATCTGATGTATTCAAATTCATGTTGACTGTTTTATTTTTTTACGACCCAAATAGCTACTGCCGAACTGTTGGAACCGCCAAGAGCCACCGCTTTTCCATTCTTCCAATATTTGGCGAAATAGAAGCCCGACGCATCCGCTTCTTCGCCGGCGATGAATTCATTGCCATCCACAACTTTTATTGCGTTTAGATTGCCGTTGTATTGGGTATTGGTAATGGTGACACTTTGAATACTACCGCGCGTGTCGCCCTTCCATAGTTTACCGATGAACTTGCGGTTGTTGATTTCATATCCAACGGCATATATATTGGTATACCCTACCACGAACAAACCATTGGCATTCCCCAAAGAATCCGAAAGCTTCATGGAAGGAACGCCCTCAAACCAGAGGGTTGGTACATTTTGTCTACCGGCGATATAGGTAAAACCATTATCATTAATAAAGCATGCTTTTCCGAAACTGTTTTCATTTACCAAGCCCAAGGTGCTCAATGTTGGATTGGAATTTTGCCCGCCCCAAAAGAACGTATTTTTAGAAGCAAGGCTATTACTAACATCAATATCTCCACACACACTCGTCTTTAAAACATTGTTCACCCTTTTAATATGTATACCGTTGGCATAGGCGTTCTGAAAGGCCGGATTCGATATTTGGGTAAAGACGCCATCTCCCGACCAATATCCGGCAGTTGTTCTGCCCGTAGCCGCATCGTTGCGAGCTCCTACAACAACGCCCTCCGATATCCCTGTAGCCCAAGAATACTGTACGCCATTACCCAGATTATAGAGCTGTCCATTCTTCCACAGTTTTGCAACTGGAATATTACCGGAGTATTCAATTATAGATATATAGATATCGCTACCAATGATGGAAATTCCGGTAGCACCCGCAGTTCTTTTTCCATCTGTAAGATTGGTGCCTACTCCGTTCTTCCACAGCTTTGCAACGGCAACTCCTGCTATCGTTTCGTACCCAACTACATACACATCTGCATTGATGCTATCTGTTGGAGTAGTGCTGCCACCACCCGATGAACTTGACTTTGAACAGGAAGAGAAAAAAAATAAGGTCACCAAAAAAGATCCCATAAAGGATTGAAGCAAGGTTTTCATTTCTGTCGTTTTTTCAATTTGTTATGAGAACAAAACTAGTGAGGCGGGAATCGGGGGAATAGTAAAAAAGCGACAAAAAAGGATAAAGAAAGAACAAGGGGGAATACAGGAACGAGGATAAGAGGAAACGAGGAACGAGGAAATACAAAGAAAGAGCAAGGGGAAGAAGAGGGGGAAATACAGGTACGAGGATAAGAGGAGACGGGGAACGAGGAAGTACTGAGAAAGAACAAAGGCGCTGCGAAACCGCTGCGAACGCTGCGCCGCTGCGGTGAAAAAACCACGGAGTTTAGTAGGCACGGAGGAATACGGAATGAGGAGTTGAGGAAACGACGAACGACGAAATACAGAGGACTACCACCGCAGCAAACCAGCCCCGTAGGGGCGAAATGATTGTAGTAAACAAAAAGGATGCGCAACCAATTTTTAGCCCCATCGGGGCGACATGATAAATGAAATGGGAATCGAGGAGACCAAGAACGAGGAAATACAAAGAAAGAACAGAGGCGCTGCGAACTTGTCTTGAGCGGTTCCTGAACTTGTCGAAGGACGCTGCGGTGAATTCTTATTGACCACGGATTCGCACAAATTATGACAGATTTACACAAATTAGGGGCTGAGTATTCCGTTATACAATACAAATAACGGGGTCTAATCTGTGGTATCTGTATTTAAAATCCCAGTTATCTGTGGTTTCAAAACCCTTCGCGACATCTCAGCGTTCTTTGCGTTCTCCTATGTTTGCAAAGAGGTAAAATATAGGTGATTTTACGAGACAGTGAATACCAATTAGTTTTGATGAATAAAGTGAAAAAGAGTGAGAGCTGATTGCGCCTAAACAACTCTAGAAGTATGTT
>NZ_JBOBEW010000009.1:0-227399 GCF_050589245.1 Endoryza foliicola
CCGTATAAATGCATCTCAGCTAGGCTCAGTGTTCCTGTTGCAGTATACACCGCCATAACATTTCCACTGGCATCCCTCACATACACCGTAGTGTCGGACGGGGTGATTTTCATAACTCTGTTTCCTGAGGCATCATAGGTGTACTTAATAGTTCCGGTTGACTTTACTATTTGGGTGATCTTTCCATACACATTCCAAGATACACTCGTGATCCCCTCTGAATTATCCGATATCAAGTTGCCAATCTCATCGTACTTATAGTTATTGTCTGCCTGGCCAGGCTTGATGTCACTGTATGCATTCGCATGGGTAATACTATCAACCACTTTGTGAAGTCGATTAGACCCCGCAGTATAGCCGTAGATCAAGCTATCCATCGCAAGACCTGTAGAAGGTCCATTTCGAACGTATCGGAGAATGTTTCCATTGGGGTCATAACTAACTCGTTCTTTATATGCCTGCTGTTGTGATAACGAGTACCCGCTGTTACCGATTGCCAAGCCATCAAATAGATCCATCGATACAATTCTATTCAGTTGGTCGTATTTGTAATTGTACACCTTCGCCCCTCCCCCAAGTACCGGAATATTCACCGACATGGCTGCAATATTACCATTGTACAAAGGTGCCGCACTAGCGCCCAGTTTGCTGATGATGGAACCGGCTGCAGGTGCATAGCCAATGGCTCTATAGTCGCCTTCATAATAGTTCAAGCTATATCCAGAAAAATCTTGTGTCTTGCTATAAACAGTGAAGAAAAGAATCTATAAAATGAGAAGTGGCTGAGAGGCCACTTTTTTTGTTTTTTCAACAGGCCTCAAGAACTTGGGGCAAGACTGCTTCCAACAACGAATCTCCGCCAGTCCATTGATTAATTAGATACATATGCGTTTATCCCCCGCTAATTTTGAAATTGATCTTCCGGTCTTATCAAATTACCTTTATCATCAAATTCAAACCACTGCCCCGCTTTTTTACCTAGAGAATAAAAACCTAGAACTTTTGTTTTCCCGTTCTCCCAATACTCTTTATAAAATCCATGCCTGATGTATTTCCCGTTTACTATCTGTCTAGTGACTAAATTTGATGTCGTATCGAGAACATAAACCGTGTCTTTAACTCGAGTATCAAAAAATAGACATTGCTCGCTCTCCAATTGAAACTTTTCAGAAAAACCATATACAATTTTCAATGTTTCAGAACTATCTAGATAAACTTCTTTCTGAACCAATAGTTGATTCATTTTCTTGGTTTCCCAAACACCTATTTTTTTATTATTGAAATACACACCACTGCTCACATAATAGACTAACACATGAGTAGTCTCTGACTTAGTCTTATACTCCATCCAATACCCCGTTTTCATTTTATCAACAACTTTATTATAGTTGTTGATTTGGATCATTCTTATCAGAGAGTCCCTAAACCCATTGTAAGCTTGGGCTCGAGCGGTTACCGAAATAAATAACACCAAAATAAAAATAATGAGTTTGAATCGCACTTGTTAGTTCTTTAAATATGTACACTTTATAAATCTTTCAAATAAATACCCGAATAGTGACTTAAAGCTCGAACTAAACCAAAAAACAAATCAAATATCTTGAAGAACCTAAAACTATAGCTTTTGGTAAACCTTCCCATCCCATTCAAGTTTACTTGAACTAACTATTTTAATAAAATCACGGTTTAATCTTCGATATGTGATAAACTCATAGGTCAAGCTCGGCACTGCCACCTCAAACATATTTGCCTCAGAATTTTTAAGTAAATACTTTTTTGTATCAATAATCTTAGTTCCGACATTCCGTCCTTGATAATTACTCATCACATAAGCAGTAACTTCAAAACCTGACCCTATCTTACCATTAACTTTTGGAATTCCGATTTGATTCGAATGATACTTATTTACCCAACTGTCTAAATAGGATCCTGACTTATCAAACAAAACAATCCTGTATTCTATTTCTCTTTTAGCATCAGGGTTCTTAATGTAAAAATCCTCGATCGGATTTCTTATCCTGAAATACAAAGAATCATTCTTATCAACAACCAATTCTTTAACTTCAACATCCTGAATGGAATTGAAAAACTGAGGAGTTGAAAACACAAGCATACCTCCCTCTTTTACCCAAGTTCCCGTAGCAACAGTATCGCAACAAGTATAAACTGCAAGGTCATTTTCATAAGGACTAACCAGAGAGAAACGATCCACTGTCAGTATTAATTGAGTATTAGGATCCCCAACTTCTATATATGTACCTACAAACTCCTTCATTGCCGCTTTTTGTACAATACAGGAAGTAGCCATCACCATTATAAAAGTACACAGGTTCACGGCAACAACTAGTTTAATCTGCCTATTCATTTACAAATTGTCAATTTTAAAAACTATTAACATATTCGAAAGTATGATTCGAGGAAATTTAAGTGCCACTGCTAATAATCAGTTTGAATCATGTCCTTTCTGCACAATTACACGTTTCGTCAGAATAAAAAATAAAGTGCAATCACTAAGAACACCAACGACAGAAAATACCCCACCCAAAAATTCCGTCTTTCAAACTGAGGTTCCAGTTGTCTCTTTACCCCTCCTCGAAACCCTTTCAAAACAAAAAACAACAATGCAACCATCCAGATGCAAGTATAGCGCGCACTAACAGGTTCTTTTGCCATTTTTTTTCGCTTTTACAATCAAGGTTTCTCTGATTGTATATGGATATATGTGGGATGACCTTGTAGTACAAGCATACCCTCTATTTCAATGGACAAATAACTCTTCATTTAGATTTTCAATAGGTGGCGGTTTTCTATTGGTATGATATTTTAGTATGATATCGTACGATGTTGAATCGGAGTTTTCTTTATTGAGTGCAAATACTCTTATATTCATATATTGGATACTTTTTTGTTACGCGAAACCCCTTCTCTGGTGTAAATGAGCACAGTAAAATAAATCTACTGTGTTTAGTTTCTACTCCATCTGAATTAAAGACATCAACTACCGGAGTAAGAATCCATATCTTTTTATACAAGACCTTATCAAAATAAAAATGCTGCCATAATTCATCAGGACAATCAACAAACACCAGAACACCTTTAACATTTCTAATAATACAATCGACTCCATAGACTGTTTTTTGAGTTATGATGTAGTTTAAAAAATCCTCGAATGACATTCCCCGGAAAAAAAAAGCTTTATGACTTGTATCATTCAAATGAGAACTATCTAAAGCATCCTTAAAATCGTTCACAAAACTTCTTCCTCCATCTAAGTCAAAAGTTTTTAAATCCATAGAAACATTGAACTTGTTCCCGTAAAAAAACAAATACGATGTATCAATCTTTTTAAACTCCTTTTTGAAGTATGATGAGAGACATTTCTCAAACTCGTAAAAAATACTATCTGCCGTAGTCCTTTGTGCAAATAGCTGGAAAGGATTGAATAAAATCCAAATACTCAATAAAAAACCAGTCACCTTCATAATCGTGTGATTTACTCCAATTAAAAGATTTCATCAAATTCAATTACCTAAAATATCTAAAATCTTTCTTACTTAAAACCAGTCTCTTTCAATGACTATTCTAACTACTACATAAATCCATATATGTTTACAATTACAGCTCCATCTTTTTCCTAAACCTCAACTCTGATTCAAGAATTGTAAGTATTGAATTTATTGCAACCAATTCTGCATTGTTCAAATCATAGCAAGTAAGCTTAACTTCAGGATTAGTGTAACTATATCTTCGCCTTTTTTTTGAAGTAAACAATTCAATCCTATAATTCACACCGTCTGCTACAACTATAATATTACCTGTAGATGATTTCCACTTTTTAAAAACAGCCATTTCGGTTGGTAAGGTCAGAATATGATTATTTTTCAAACTATCCCATTTCCCAATCCATCGCTCCTGAAGCTGAAGACTATCAGTTTGCAACTTATCAAAACGACTCCAATCAGAAGTAGAGAAATAGTAACTATTCAGAGTCCAAGTTCCATTTTTAAGATGTTTAAATGAAAAAAGTGCATGATCATCTCCAGCAATTTTGGTAACCCAAAAACGCATCTCAAAATCATATTTGCTAAAATATGTCTCCCTCAGACCTATATACTTTAGTAAACTATCACTATAATTTTTGAAATCTCTATCTCCGTATATTTTAAACTGTCCAATGCTATAAAAACAACAAAAAAAGAGAATCAATGAACTTATTACTTTTCGTTTCATTTTTGTGTTATTCAATTGTCAGTTGAAAAGAAAAAAATCACATTGTCTTCCAATACAAAACATAAAACACCAATACCAAAAATACCAACGACAAAAAATACCCCACCCAAAAATTCCGCTTTTCAAACTGAGGTTCCAGTTGTCTCATTAATCCTCCTCGAAACCCTTTCAAAACAAAAACAACAATGCACCCATCCAGATGCAAGTATGGCGCGCACTAAAAGGTTCTTTTGCCATTTCTTTAAAATAAAAAAATGATAGCTCAATATTGAATATACGAAATTTCAATTGAACTATCACTTACAGTATTAAACATCTGATATTCATATTCTTTAAGTTCACCGCTAAGACCGCCAAAGGCGCAGAGAATTCGCTAAGTTTTTCGTTGCGAACCTTTGCGTACTTTGTTTCTTTGCGGTAAAATAAACTGATTGAATATTTTTAGTGTTTTTTCACCGCGGCGGCCCTTCGGTTGAACCTTCGGTTCGTCCTTCGACAAGCTCAGGAACCGCTCAGGAACCTCGCAGAGAGCGCAGCGATCACGCAACGATCTCAGGCGCTCTGAATTTGCTCGATCCTCGCTTTCTCTTATCCTCGTTCCTGTACTTCCCCCTGTTCTTCCCCCTGTTCTTTCTCTTCCTCTCATCCTCGCTCCTGCATTTCCCCCTGTTCTTTCTCCTCTACCCCACTCTCACCATCCTCTCCTTCCCCTGCATATCCCTTTTTATCTCCACTTCACTCGCTCCCTGTTCCAAACACCAACGCTTCAATTCTCCTCCCATCTGCTCATTGATTTCAAAATACAATGCACCGCCTGCATTGAGATGAGTTTTGGAATACTTATAAATTGCTTTGTAAAACAAGAGCGGATCTTGGTCGTATACAAAAAGTGCTAAATGCGGTTCAAAGTCGAGCACATGAGGTAACATTTGATCTTTCTCCGCAGCAGTGATATAAGGAGGATTGCTTACAATGATGTCGAACGTCCCCAGTTCCTGTTGTGGATTCAAAATAGAGTCTTCCACCCATTGAACAGCCAATGAATTGCTCGCCGCATTCAGCTTGGCCACATCCAAAGCCTCCGCACTCAAATCCATTCCTACCACTTCAGCTGCCGGCAATCCCTTTTTAATGCCCAATGCAATGCAGCCACTCCCGGTTCCGATGTCTAATATCCGTTTGGTTCCGCTATTTCCCTTCTTCACATCTTTCACGATCCAATCCACCAATTCCTCGGTTTCAGGTCTGGGGATTAATACAGCCTCGTTTACGGTCAATTGAAGCCCGTAAAACCAGGCTTCTCCCAAAACGTACTGTACCGGCCTTCCCTTCGACAAGTCCTTTAAATAGGCTTCTAATTGCTCTTCCTGCCATTTCAACAAAGGCAATTGCTTGTTTAAGATCTGTTCGATCTTGGGAAACCCGGTGAGCTTCTCAATCACCATATCGGCCATGATCGATGCTTCCCGGTCGGGATACCGGTCAAATAGTACTTGTAATAACTGCTGGCGCGCTTGCAGAGTGGTCATACTGCAAACTTAGCATAGTTCTGCCCTTGCCTCCAAAATTGTATATTTGCCGATTACAATGAACCCCAACGAATCTTACATGCTCCGCTGCCTGGAATTGGCCGCAAAAGGACTGGGAACCACTGCTCCCAATCCCATGGTGGGCTCCGTTTTGGTTCATGAAAATCGCATCATCGGAGAAGGCTACCATCAAGTGTATGGTGGACCACATGCCGAGGTCAACTGTATCGCCAGTGTGAAGCCGGATGACCGTCACCTAATTCCGTCTTCCACCCTTTATGTTTCCCTTGAACCCTGCGCGCATTTCGGCAAAACACCGCCCTGCAGCGATCTGATCATCGACCAGAAAATTCATAAAGTGGTCGTGGGCTGCCGTGATCCCTTTGTTGAGGTGAATGGCAAAGGAATCGAGAAAATTAGAAAAGCCGGGATTGAAGTAGTAGAAGGAGTTCTCGAACAAGAATGCCGCAATCTCAACCACCGATTCTTTACGTTTCATCAAAAAAAACGTCCTTGGATCATTCTAAAATGGGCTCAATCGGCGGATGGTTTTATCGCAGCCAATTCCACAGAACGAACATTCATCTCCAATGAGCTCAGCAACCAATGGGTGCACAAATGGCGTTCGGAAGAAGCAGCCATTTTAGTGGGGACCAATACCGCAATTAAAGACAGACCATCGCTGACCACCCGACTCTGGCAGGGGAAAAATCCGGTAAAAGTTTTGATCGATGCGTCGTTGAAAGTAAGTTCAGACAACCCTATTTTTAAAGAAGGTCGTATCCTTGTATTGAATAAAATAAAAGAAGAACAAGCAGGAACCGTCGAGTACAAAAAGAGTTCCTTTGATCCTTCGCCCTTACCCGATTTGATGAAGATCTTGTACCAAGAAAACTTAAACAGCGTATTGATTGAAGGAGGCGCTAATACCTTGCAGCAGTTTATCAATGCTGAACTATGGGACGAAGCACGCATCATTACCAATTCAACTTTACATCTTGAACAGGGGGTTAAGGCACCTGTTCTAGGCAACTACAAGAGCATCCAACAGATCCAATTGAAAAACGATTCCATTGAATGGATTTACAAAGACAGCAACTAACCTATGTTATTTCTAATTGGTAGCATCATACTCACATCTTACCTCACTCTATCGTTCAAATTGGTAGAGCGGTTTCGATTGAATACATTTCAATGTATTGTATTCAATTACATCGCCTGTGTGATCACCGGTTCCTTTGTCAATGGTTCTTTTCCTATTGAAGTAAAAACTGTTGCAGAACATTGGTTTCCTTGGGCGCTTTTGATGGGAGCCAGTTTTATTTCTATTTTCAATATCATTGGCTATAGCACACAAAAAATTGGAGTGGCGGTTGTATCCGTTGCCAATAAACTATCGCTGGTCATTCCCTTTGTTTTCTCCATTTATTTATACAAGGAACCGGTTACTTTTTTAAAGGGATTTGGGCTGGTAGTAGCACTCATTGCCGTGGCGCTCACTTGCTGGCCAAAACCGTCTTCGGAATCTCACCGCCACAATTTTGCCTTCTTCCTCTTACCCATTGTGCTGTTCTTTTCCAGTGGTTTGTTAGATACCATGGTGAAATATGTAGAACAAGCTTTTTTGAACGAATCTAACAATAATGCCTACCTAATCACCGCCTTTGCGGCTGCTGGTTCGGCCGGTATTATTGGGCTATTGATTCAAGTAGCTCGAGGCAAACAAACAATTAGTTGGAAAGCCATGCTCATGGGAGCTGCCATTGGCATTCCCAATTATTTCTCCATCTGGTGTTTGGTGAAAGTATTGAAAGAACACAGCGATAACAGCTCGGCTATTATCCCTATTAATAACATGGGCATTGTGCTTTTCAGCACCATTGTTGCCTTTTTACTTTTTAAAGAAAAACTTTCGTGGATCAATTGGATAGGGGTTGTCTTATCTTTGGGCGCGATCGCCTTAATCGCATTTGGATAATATGGAGGAGAAACATTACTACAACACAGTAGCGAGCACCGGATTTGCAGAGTTTAAAGACCGCGGAAGTAAATTCCTCGCCTTCGTATATCCCATCGAAACTACAGACGATGTAAAAAAACGAATCGAAGCTCTGAAAAAAGAACACCCGAAAGCCAATCACCATTGCTTCGCATACAGATTGGGTTTAGACGGCAATAATTTCAGAGCCAGCGATGATGGAGAACCCTCAGGATCTGCCGGGAAACCCATTCTCGGACAAATCGATAGTAAAGAATGTACCAACACACTCATTGTTGTAGTGCGCTATTTTGGTGGAACTTTGTTGGGAGTACCCGGACTTATCAATGCTTATAAAACCGCTGCGGCTTTTGCCTTACAAGTAACTCCTATTACACAAAAACAAGTGTTGCATCATTTCAATATTCAATTTGATTATACACAAATGAATGAAGTGATGACCTTGATAAAACAGATGGAGGGAACCGTTGTGGAAAAAGAACAAAGCTTGTTCTGTCGGTTTAAAGTAGGGATTCCGAGTCAACGGGTGCAGCAGTTTGCTCATGAGATTAAAGAACTGCACACCGTAGAAGTCTCGAAAGTATAATCAGCTTATTTCAAAAGCCTTTTGCTTACCACCAAGTCTTTCGACCCGGCGCTGTATTCATAAAATCCTTCGCCCGATTTCACACCAAGTTTGCCTGCTGTCACCATGTTTACCAATAAGGGACAAGGAGCGTATTTTGGATTACCGAATCCATCGTGCAATACGTGTAAGATGGCCAAACAAACATCCAATCCAATAAAGTCGGCCAATTGCAAGGGACCCATTGGGTGCGCCATTCCTAATTTCATGACCGTATCTATTTCAGCAACCCCTGCTACGCCTTCAAACAAAGTATAAATGGCTTCGTTGATCATTGGCATCAAAATTCTATTGGCCACGAAGCCGGGATAATCATTCACCACACAAGGAACTTTTTGCAATTGTTTGCTCAGCTCCACAATGGTTTCCGTAACGCTGGCTTCTGTAGCATAGCCATTGATGATCTCCACCAATTTCATGATCGGAACAGGATTCATGAAATGCATTCCAATTACTTTGGAAGGACGACTGGTAGCCGCAGCAATCTTCGTAATCGAAATGGAGGAGGTATTGGTGGCAAGAATGGCATGCTCCGGAGCGGCAGCATCCATGTCTTTGAAAATAGTGAGTTTTAAAGCCGTGTTTTCGGTGGCCGCTTCTACTACTAGATCGGCTTGAGAAACACCTTCCTTGAGCACCGTATTGGTCTTTAAATGAGCCAGGGTGCTCGCCTTCCCTTCTTCCGTCAAACTTCCTTTCGTTACCATACGATCCAAGTTTTTGGTGATGGTAGCCAAGGCTTTCGACAGTTGGGCTTCGGAAACGTCGATCAGGGTTACTGAAAATCCATATTGTGCAAAACAATGCGCAATACCATTGCCCATGGTACCTGCTCCAATTACAGAAACGTTCTTTATATTCATGGATCAAAAATAGTATTTTTAGATCAATACTACCAACCGTTAGCAAAATTCCATGAAGCTGTTTCACTATATCCGCAATCGAAATTGGACCTTTTCGGACCTTGTTTTTCTATTGTACAATTTGATCCCCTTAAGCGGAGTCTTGTTCTTTGGCTGGGAAGCGAGGGAGGTGTTTGTGATCTATTGTTTGGAGACCATAATGGTAGGCATATTTACCATCTTCAAACTTGGAATAACGGCCTTTATGGTGCGCGATACGCAATCCAAAATAGATCGCGCAAACGGCAATAACTTGACCGGCTTTTTCTTGATTCCGTTTTTCATAGTTCACTATGGAATGTTTGCGGCAATTCAAACCGCTATCTTTTGGAGTGTTGGATCCATTGAGGAGCATTACGGTGTTTCCGGTTGGGATATTCTTTTCAAATTCCCTTCCTATCTTGATGCAAGTGGAAAGCTGATGATGCTTACCTTGTTCATGACTTATTTCATGGTGTTTATAAAAGACTATCTCGCTTCAGGATATTATAAAACCGCGCCATTGGCGACGCTCATGTTTGAGCCATATAAAAGAATTTTCATTCAGCAGTTTACAGTAATTGTGGGTGCTATGTTCCTTGAATTTGGAGCGAATAAGTTGTTCATGATCATCTTCATTCTTTCGAAGATCTTTGTGGAGTATGGAATTGATTTTAGTAGTGTGTTGCAGAAGGTGGATGCGGCGTCGAAGAAATCCTGAGGGTGGGTTGAAGTTGTTCACCGCAGAGTGCACGAAATACGCAAAGGGTTCGCAAAGGTTTTTTTGAAACCACAGATAACCTCAGATTAGTACAGATTAACACAGATTAGCCTCCAATATTCAATCAACCTGACTGCCGGCTGTTTCATTATTAATTATTAATTCTTAATTATTAATTATCCAGGCTGTTCCATTCTTAATTCTTACTTCTTAATTCTTAATTAACCACCACCGCCTCACACTCCCTCAACAACCGCTCCTTCTTAATCGCCACAGTTCCTACTTCTTCACAAACAAGTCCGCCGGCTAAATTGGCGATGGAAGCCATCAGGTTCAAGTCTTTTGTAGCCGCGTAAACCAAAGAGGCTACTGCAATCACTGTATCACCGGCGCCGGATACATCGGCGATGTTTCTTCTATGACTCGGAAGTAAATTGGTTTCTTTTGAATTGGAATAGAAAACACCGTATTCAGACAAGGTTATGAACGATGTTTCGTGCGAAAGCTGACGCTTCAATTCTTCGTGAACGCGAGATAAATGTTCTTTGTTGATTTCTTCCAATTGAATGTTCAATCCTTCTTTTACTTCTTTCAAATTAGGCTTGAAAATATCAACGCCTTTGTAAGCAAAGAAATTCTTCTTTTTAGGATCTACTGTAGTCAGCACTCCCGCTTCTTTGCAAAAAGCAATCACTTTCTCAATTACGCGAGCTGTTAAAACCCCTTTGTTATAATCTTCAAAGATGATCACAGCAGGCTTTTTCTTCTGAATGTACAGCGCCACATTTTCCAACAACAAAGCTTCTTCATCCTTATTGATATCAGTGGTCATTTCAGCATCCAATCGCATCATTTGCTGATTGCGACTGATGATTCTGGTTTTATTGGTAGTCACCCTACTGTTCGATGCCACTAAGAAAGAAGTGTTGATATGATGCTGTTCGAAGAGTTGCGTCAATTGCTTTCCATCTTCATCTTTTCCCAATACACTAATAATACTTGCTTTTGCACCAATAGAGGATAAATTCAACGCTACGTTTCCGGCTCCGCCAATACGCTGTTCTTTTTTATCGAGTGCCACTACAGGAACAGGGGCTTCCGGTGAAATGCGCTCTACATGTCCCCACCAATAGGTATCCAACATCACGTCTCCAATAACTCCAATCTCCAACTGAGCGAATTGCTGAAACAACTGATAAAAATTAACTGCTGCCATATACAAATCTATTCTTTAGCGCTTTGCTTTGAAGCAATAAAGTACAAAGGTATGCCTAAAAGCGTGATCCCCAAGCCCCAGCCTGCATAGATTGGTTTTTGTATGATCAATGCAACACAGAAGGCCAATCCCATAATGATGTAAATGATCGGCAATACAGGATATCCAAATGCTTTATAGGGACGTTCTGCGTTGGGACGTTTCGCTCTTAATACAAATATTCCAATGATGGTAAGCACATAAAAGAGTACCACTACAAAAGCAACCATATCTAACAAGTTACCATACTGGCCACTCAAACAAAGCACACCGGCCAATACTGCTTGTGCCCACAAAGCCCATTCAGGAACCCCGTGCTTGTTCAAAGTACCGGCATTCTTGAAGAACAATCCGTCTTTGGCCATTGTGTAGTACACACGAGCGCCCGCTAAGATCAATCCATTGTTACAACCAAAGGTGGAGATCATGATCATCACGGCAATTACATATCTGCCCACATCTCCAAAAATCACATTTGCTGCAGTAACGGCTACTCTATCTTGCTTTGAAAAAGCAATTTCATTCAAAGGAAGTACGCTGATGTACATCAGGTTCGCAGCCACATAAATGATGGTAACGATCAATGTTCCGAGGAACAAACTCAATCCAATATTCTTTTGCGGGTTCTTGATCTCTCCTGCAATAAAAGTTACGTTGTTCCAACTGTCGCTACTGAAAATAGAACCTACCATGGCAGCAGCAATGGCTCCTATCAAGGCTGTGCCTCCAATATTTACCCAATCGGATTTCACACTATCATAAGACTTTGCTGCAAACGCATCTTGCCAATTCGCATTCCACACTTCCGATTTCGCAGCCAGAATAAATCCGAAAATGATCAGACCAAACAAGGAAACCAATTTGGTAACCGTAAACACCGTTTGAATGGTTTTACCGCCCTGTACGCCTTTTGTGTTGATATAAGTTAGAATCAAAATGATAACGATCGAAAGAAACTGTGCAGGATATACACTGAATTCGCCAACTACATGAATAGCATTGGCATCATTGATTTCCAGAATCGGAAAAAATGTACCGGCAAATTTTGAAAACGCTACCCCTACTGCAGCAATGGTAGCAGTTTGAATTACTGCGAAGAAACTCCAACCGTATAAGAACCCTGCGAGTGGATTAAACGCTTCTTTGAGATATACATACTGTCCACCTGCTTTGGGAAACATGGCGCTCAATTCGCCATAACTGAGGGCTGCAGTGAGGGTCATAAACCCTGTAATAAGCCAAACCAAGATCAACCAACCAGCACTGCCCACGTTGCGGGTGATATCGGCACTTACAATAAAGATCCCCGAACCAATCATCGATCCGGCAACGATCATAGTAGCATCTAATAAGCCCAGTGAAGGCTTAAAACCTTGATTGTTCTCACTCATAGCGACTGTAGTATTTGTCACCGTAAGATAGGAAAATAAGGGCAAGAAAAAAGCGTAGTGTGAACTACGCTTTCAAAACTATTTTTTCTCTTTTTTCTTCTTCTCGTACTGCTCGTTCAGTCCTTTGATCATATCACCTGTAATATCCAGTGCACTATCCTTATAGTAAATGAATACACCCGGTTGATAAGCGAAAATATAAGAGAATCCTTTTTCTTTGTTATACTCTTTCAAAAACGCTTCTACGTCGTTGTGCAAACGCGTCATCATATCCATTTGCGTTTTCTTCATGTTCTGATCCAACTCCACTTCCGTTTGGTTGTAGCGTTGTTGCAAAGTAGCCAACTCACGTTGTGCTGCTTCACCTTCTGCTTGCGACATGGTTGGAGCTTTATCTTGAAGTTCTTTCAATCTCTTTTGATACGAAGTACCCAAGCTATTCAGGCGAATCTTGTTATCGCTGTCTTGAGTTTTCAATTGATCTTCGGCATCTTTGAAATCTTTGTAGTTTGTCTGCAAAGAATCAATGTCGAAATAAGCTATTTTCAAGCTTCCTGATGCTGCGCTGCTACCATTCGATGCAGCTGCTGCAGGCTTTGCAGGGCTTCCTGAAAAATGTAAATAAAATAAAATCGCTACTCCTAATAGAGCAAGGCCACCAAGTAAAGTAGAAATATTCTTCATGCAATTCGTTTGACGCAATTTATAAGGTTCCTCGAAAAAATAATGTTAAAAAATTTAACAATTCAAGGAAATTTTAATTTAAAAAAAAGCAGGAGAGCACGTGGCTTCTCCTGCTTTGAATTTTATAAAAGTTGATTACTCTTCTTCATCGAAAGTCATGGCTTCACGAGTCGTTTGGAGCAATTCATATTCTTCCTTGCTACCTACGATCATGTTCTCGAAGTCACGCAAACCTGTACCAGCCGGGATGTGGTGACCGGTAATTACGTTTTCTTTCAAGCCAAGCATATCATCGCTCTTACCTTGGATCGCTGCACTACTCAATACTTTAGTAGTTTCCTGGAAGGACGCAGCTGAGATCCAGCTTTGAGTTCCCAATGATGCTTTCGTGATACCTAACAAAACAGGTTGTGAAGTGGCCGGATTTGCATCGCGGTATTCAACAGGCTTCTTGTCTGATCTGCGGAGCAAAGAGTTTTCCTCTCTGATTTCGCGCAAGCTCACAATTTGACCTGCTTTCATCTTCGCACTTTCACCTGCATCGGTTACTACTTTCTTATCGAAGATCCAATCGTTCTCTTCGTTGAAGTCAAAACGATCTTCCAAATCTTCTTCGAGGAAGCGAGTATCACCCGGATCGATGATCTCTACTTTCTTCATCATTTGACGAACGATCACCTCAATGTGCTTATCATTGATTTTTACACCCTGTAAGCGATATACTTCCTGAATCTCATTCACTACGTACTCTTGTACAGCGAAAGGACCTTTGATAGAAAGAATATCAGCAGGTGAAATTTGACCATCTGACAATGGAGCACCGGCTTTGATGAAGTCACCGTCTTGAACCAAGATTTGACGTGTCAACGGAACGAGGTATTTCTTCACAACGCCATCTTTCGCTTCAACCACGATTTCGCGGTTACCACGTTTGATAGCTCCGAAAGACACTACGCCGTCAATTTCACATACGATCGCAGGGTTCGCAGGGTTACGTGCTTCGAACAACTCGGTAACACGAGGAAGACCCCCGGTGATATCTCGTTGCATACGCAGCGTTCTTGGAATTTTCACCAATACTTGACCCGCTCTTACATCTTCGCCTTCATCTACAGTGATATGTGATCCCACAGGCAAGTTGTACAACTTCACCTCCTTACCTTCAACAAGCAAGGTTGGGATCTTCGTTTTATCTTTTGTTTCAATTACCACTTTCTCACGGTGACCTGTTTGCTCGTCGGCTTCTTCACGGTATGTGATACCGTCAATTACGCTTTCAAACTTGATCTGACCAGCGATCTCAGCAACGATTACGTTGTTGAATGGATCCCAAGTACAGATGGTATCACCTTTCTTCACTTGCTGACCATCTTTAATCAAGAGGATAGCACCGTAAGGAACGTTGTTGGTGATCAACAAACGATCATTCTTCACATCCATGATACGAACCTCACCGGTACGACCGATTACCACTTGAGTAGGTTCACCTTCGTTGTTCGTAGTTGTAACAGTACGCAATCCATCGAATTGGATTGTACCATCGAACTTAGCCAACAAAGAAGATTCAATTGAAGCCGATCCGGCAACACCACCCACGTGGAAGGTACGAAGTGTCAACTGTGTACCAGGCTCACCAATTGATTGTGCTGCAATGATACCGGTTGCGTCACCTTTTTGTGCAACGTTACCTGTTGCAAGGTTTTTACCGTAACATTTCACACACACACCACGCTTGCTTTCGCAAGTCAATACAGAACGAATCTCTACAGTTTCGATACCTGCATCTTCGATGGCTTTACCAATGTCTTCAGTAATCAAACTACCGCCTTCAACAATCAATTCATCCGTTACCGGGTTGAATACATCGTGAAGAGAAGTACGTCCAATAATACGATCGTACAATGGCTCTACTACTTCCTCATTATCTTTCAATGCGCTGGTAGCGATACCACGCAATGTTCCGCAATCTTCTTCTGTAATTACTACGTCTTGAGCAACGTCCACCAAACGACGAGTCAAATAACCCGCATCGGCTGTTTTCAAGGCCGTATCCGCAAGACCCTTACGAGCACCGTGCGTAGAGATGAAGTAATCCAATACGTTCAATCCACCTTTGAAGTTCGACAAGATCGGGTTTTCGATGATCTCACTTCCTGATGAACCTGATTTTCTTGGTTTCGCCATCAATCCACGAATACCGCAAAGCTGCTTGATCTGTTGTTTAGAACCACGGGCTCCGGAATCCAACATCATGTATACTGAGTTGAATCCTTGCTTATCGGTACTCAATTCACGAATCAATGTTTCAGTGATACGAGTATCCACACGGCTCCAAATATCTACGATCTGGTTGTAACGCTCGTTGTTGGTGATAAGACCCATGTTATAGTTGTCCCATACCTCATCTACTTCACTCTTCGCTTGCTCCAACACTTCTTCTTTGATAGAAGGAATGATCAAGTCATTGATGTTAAAGCTCAATCCACCTTGGAAGGCAGTACGGAATCCTAATTGTTTGATATCATCCAAGAATTTCGCTGTTTTAGGAACGTTGGTGATTTTAATGATATCACCAATGATCTCTCTCAAGCTCTTCTTGGTCAACAAAGCGTTGATGAAACCAACTTCTTTTGGAACGTGTTGGTTGAAGATCACGCGACCTACTGTAGTCTCGATCAACTTCGTTACCAATTCTCCTTTGTCGGTTCTTACAGTTGCTTTCACTTTGATGAAAGCGTGTAAGTCAACTTGACCTTCGTTGTAAGCAATGATCACCTCATCTGCACTGTAGAAAGCTTTGCCTTCACCGCGCATTACCAAATCTCCCATTGATTTCTTGCCCTTAGAAATGTAGTACAATCCAAGTACCATGTCCTGAGAAGGAAGGGTGATTGGCGCACCATTTTGAGGGTTCAAGATGTTATGAGAAGAAAGCATCAACAATTGCGCTTCCAATACGGCTGCGTTGCTCAAAGGCACGTGAACCGCCATTTGGTCACCATCGAAGTCGGCGTTGAACGCTGATGTAACCAATGGGTGCAATTGAATGGCTTTACCTTCAATCAATTTTGGTTGGAAGGCCTGGATTGATAAACGGTGCAATGTTGGGGCACGGTTTAACATTACCGGGTGACCTTTCAGAATATTTTCAAGGATATCCCAAACCACAGCCTCTTTGCGATCAACAAGTTTACGCGCAGATTTTACAGTTTTAACGATACCTCTTTCAATGAGTTTGCGAATGATAAATGGTTTGAACAACTCGGCAGCCATGTCTTTTGGCAATCCGCACTCGTGTAGTTTCAGTTCAGGACCTACCACGATTACAGAACGACCAGAGTAGTCAACACGTTTACCCAACAAGTTTTGACGGAAACGACCTTGCTTACCTTTCAACACATCACTGAGTGATTTCAGTGCACGTCCACCTTCTGCTTTAACGGCATTTGATTTACGTGAGTTGTCGAACAAGCTATCGATCGCTTCTTGCAACATACGTTTTTCGTTACGCAAGATTACTTCAGGAGCTTTGATCTCCAACAAACGCTTCAAGCGGTTGTTGCGGATGATCACACGACGGTAAAGGTCGTTCAAGTCTGAAGATGCGAAACGTCCACCATCCAAAGGCACTAACGGGCGCAATTCAGGTGGAATAACAGGGATGTATTGCATCACCATCCATTCAGGACGGTTAGTGATTCTTGAGTTGGCATCACGGAATGCTTCTACAACACTCAAACGCTTCAAGGCATCTGCCTTACGTTGTTGAGATGTTTCATTTGCAGCGGCATTACGGAGGCTGAACGACAATGAGTCGAGGTCGATACGTTGCAACATATCATGAACCGCTTCAGCACCCATTTTCGCGATGAACTTGTTAGGATCTTCATCGGGAAGGTATTGGTTGTCTTTTGGAAGGGTTTCCAACAGTTCCAAATACTCTTCTTCAGTTAAAAGATCGCCTGGTTTCAGGTTTTCTTTTACACCGGCTTGAATTACCACATAACGCTCGTAATAAACGATCGTTTCGAGTTTCTTAGAAGAAACACCGAGGAGGTAACCAATTTTATTAGGAAGACTTTTGAAATACCAAATGTGAACTACAGGCACCACCAATTTGATGTGACCCATACGTTCGCGACGTACTTTCTTTTCAGTTACTTCAACACCGCAACGGTCGCACACAATACCCTTATAACGGATACGCTTGTACTTACCGCAGGCACATTCATAATCTTTTACCGGTCCGAAGATACGCTCGCAGAACAAACCATCTCTTTCAGGCTTGTACGTACGATAGTTGATTGTTTCGGGCTTCAATACTTCACCATAGCTGCGCTCTAAAATGGAGTCGGGAGAAGCAAGGCCGATAGTAATCTTTGAAAATGTGGCCCTTGGACGATTGTCTTTCTTAATAGCCATATTCTGTTTCGCTTTTTATCTGTTTTCTTCGAACTACGAGATTCGAAGTGATGGTTTTTAAATAGAACTAATATGGAGAAAGCACACCGCTCGTAGCAGTGTGCTGTTCCTATTATTATTCAAATTTCAGATCGAGACCGAGACCTCTCAATTCGTGTACCAACACGTTGAAAGATTCTGGGATACCGGCTCTTGGAATATTATCACCTTTTACAATTGCTTCGTACGTTTTCGCACGACCGATGATATCATCCGACTTCAAGGTCAGTAACTCTTGTAGAATGTTTGATGCACCGTATGCTTCGAGTGCCCAAACCTCCATCTCACCGAAACGCTGACCACCGAACTGAGCTTTACCACCCAAAGGTTGTTGCGTAATCAAGCTGTATGGTCCGATAGAACGTGCGTGCATCTTATCATCAACCATGTGGTGGAGTTTGATCATGTAGATCACACCCACGGTAGCCTTCTGGTGGAAGCGCTCACCGGTTTCACCATCATACAGGTATGAGTGACCGAAGCTAGGCAATCCTGCTCTATCAATATGTTCAGCAATTTCTTCTACTGTAGCACCGTCGAAGATTGGAGTAGCGAACTTAACACCCAATTTCAAACCGGCCCAACCAAGAACTGTTTCGTAAATCTGACCCAAGTTCATACGTGAAGGTACCCCTAGTGGGTTCAACACGATATCAACCGGTGTACCATCTTCCAAGAACGGCATGTCTTCAGCACGAACGATCTTCGCAACGATACCTTTGTTACCGTGACGACCCGCCATCTTATCTCCCACTTTCAACTTACGTTTTACAGCGAGGTACACTTTCGCCAACTTCAATACACCTGCAGGCAATTCGTCACCGATAGAGATGTTGAATTTCTCTCTCTTATAGCGACCTAATTCCTCGTTGTATTTGATGCTGTAGTTGTGCAACAAGATGTTGATTTGATCATCGATCACTGCATCTCCGGTCCATCCCAAAGGATTCACATTCAAGTAATCGATACCCGCCAAGTTCTTAGGATTGAACTTCGCACCTTTACCGATTTGAACTTCACCGAAGTTATTGTTTACACCTGCAGAAGTTTTGTCTCTCAACAACACTTGCAATTTGTTCAACAACAGTTCTTTCAGATCTTCTTCATTCTTCTCGTGAACTTTTTCTAATTTCTCTAGAGATGCTTTCTCACGGATCTTAGCGTTCTTATCTTTCTTCGCACGTTGGAATAATTTCTTACCGATTACTACCCCTTCAACTCCGTTTGGAGCTTTTAAAGAAGCGTCTTTTGCGTCACCGGCTTTGTCACCGAAGATCGCTCTCAACAACTTCTCTTCCGGAGTAGGATCGCTTTCCCCTTTAGGAGTGATTTTACCGATCAGGATATCGCCTTCTTTGATGGCAGCACCCAAACGAATAATACCATTCTCATCGAGGTCTTTAGTAGCTTCCTCACTTACGTTTGGAATATCAGGAGTCAATTCTTCTTCACCCAATTTAGTATCGCGAACTTCCAATTCGTACTCACTGATATGGATAGACGTAAATAAATCTTCTCTTACTACTTTTTCATTGATTACGATCGCATCCTCGAAGTTGTAACCTTTCCATGGCATGAAGGCCACTTTCAGGTTTCTACCCAAGGCCAATTCACCTCTTTGAACAGCGTATCCTTCCGTTAAGAAGTCGCCTTTCACCACGCGCTGACCTTTTTTAACGGCAGGCTTTTGGTTGATAGAAGTTTCTTGGTTGGTTTTGATAAACTTCGTGAGTTTATAGATGCGAAGATCTTCTTCAAAGCTTACCAAGCGGTCGCCTTCAGAACGATCGTAACGAACATGAATTTCTGAACCGTCTACATATTCAACCACGCCTTCGCCTTCAGAAAGAATTTGAACACGTGCATCGCGAGCTGCTTTTCCTTCCAAACCGGTACCTACAATCGGAACTTCCGGACGGATCAATGGAACGGCCTGACGTTGCATGTTCGATCCCATCAAGGCACGGTTGGCGTCATCATGCTCTAAGAACGGAATCAAAGATGCACTCAAACCAACAATTTGGTTCGGAGCTACGTCCATGTATTCTACTTCGCTCTTTTCGAGGATGGGGAAGTCACCGGTTTGACGGCTTTCAATTTTATCTTCTACAAATTCTCCATTAGGTGTTAACGGAGCACTTGCCTGGGCAATTTTAGCAGTATCTTCTTCTTCAGCGCTCAAGAAAGTCAACTGGGTTAAATCCACTTTACCTTCAACAGCCTTGTGGTAAGGAGTTTCGATAAAGCCCATCTCATTGATCTTTGCGTGTACGCAAAGAGTTGAGATCAAACCGATGTTTGGACCTTCCGGAGTTTCAATGGTACAAAGACGACCATAGTGAGAATAGTGTACGTCACGTACCTCGAAACCTGCTCTTTCGCGGCTCAAACCACCGGGACCGAGTGCTGAGATACGACGTTTGTGTGTGATCTCAGAAAGTGGGTTGGTTTGATCGAGGAACTGAGACAATTGAGAAGTACCGAAGAAAGAGTTGATCACAGAAGAAAGTGTTCTAGCATTGATCAAATCAACCGGAGTGAATACTTCATTATCGCGCACGTTCATACGCTCACGGATGGTACGAGCCATACGAGCCAAACCTACTCCGAACTGAGCATACAACTGCTCTCCTACTGTTCTTACACGACGGTTGCTTAAGTGATCGATATCGTCGATCTCAGCTTTACCGTTGGTAAGGCGTACGAGGTATTTAATGATTTCGATGATGTCTTCTTTCGTCAATGTCTTTTGATCCAAAGGAGCTTCCAAATTCAACTTGCGGTTGATTTTGTAGCGACCTACTTCACCTAAGTCATAACGTTTGTCGGAGAAGAACAACTTGTCGATGATACCGCGAGCGGTTTCGTTATCAGGCGCATCGGCACCACGCAATTGGCGGTAGATATGCTGAACGGCTTCCAACTCACTGTTAGAGGTATCTTTGTTCAAGGTGTTGTAGATGATTGCGAAATCGCCACCTACATCTTCTCTTTGGATGAACACGCTTTCTACGCCCATGTCTACCACCATTTCAATGGCTTCTTCATCGAGGATAGAATCGCGTTCTAAGATAACTTCGTTACGTTCGATGCTTACCACCTCACCGGTGTCTTCATCAACGAAGTCTTCCACCCAACTTCTCAATACGCGGGCAGCCAAGCGGCGACCTTCGTATTTCGCGAGGGCTTTTTTATCTCCGGCTACTTCTTCGGCCATACCGAACAGTTCAAGGATGTCCTTATCTGTTTCGTAACCGATAGAACGTAACAAGGTAGTTACAGGGAATTTTTTCTTACGATCGATATACGCATACATTACGTTGTTGATATCGGTCGCGAACTCCATCCATGCTCCTTTGAAAGGAATTACACGGGCAGAGTAGATTTTTGTACCGTTGGGGTGAACGGATTGTCCGAAGAATACCCCTGGAGAACGGTGCAATTGAGACACCACAACGCGTTCTGCTCCGTTGATCACGAAGGTACCGCGAGGGGTCATATACGGGATATTACCCAGGAACACGTCCTGAACAATTGTTTGGAAATCTACGTGCTCTTCATCGTTACAGCTCAATCTGAGTTTTGCTTTCAGGGGAACCGCATACGTAAGTCCACGCTCCATACACTCTTCGATGGTGTAGCGGGGCGGGTCGATGAAGTAATCTAGAAACTCCAGCACGAAGATGTTTCGTGTATCGGTAATGGGGAAGTTTTCTTTAAATACTTTAAAGAGACCTTCGTTGTTACGCTTGTCTGGAGTGGTTTCTAATTGAAAGAAGTCTTTGAAGGATTGAATCTGCACTTCGAGCAGGTCAGGGGCTTCGGCTAAGGTTTTGATCTTACCAAAATTCACCCGCTGGTTCGTTTGTGTTGAAGACATATTAATTAAAACCGGTTTTTTAATTGTTCGAACTACAAAAAACGTCTATAGACAGAAATTCCGTTATGAAAATCGACCAAGATTTTCATTTAACTAATATCAATACAGCTATTGTAAATTGGCCATTAGAATTGTAACTGCTGAATCAGTATGTTTTGCAAAACGGAGGGCAAAAGTAATGAATTGATTCCAACCAACAACAAAAATTGGCCGGTTTTTTGCTCACTTTGTGGAAAACCGGGTGGTTTTAGGCATTTTTTGGCTTATATTCCCCGGAATTGAGGGCTCAGACAATTGAATTTAGGGCAGAAATGTTCCTAATTGCCTAAAAAACAAAGGGTTTGCATTCGCAAACCCTTTCGTTTTAGGTATCTGTACAGATTACTGAATTTCAACTTCAGCACCTGCTTCTTTCAACTTAGCAGCTAAAGCTTCAGCGTCAGCTTTGCTTAAACCTTCTTTAACGGTTTTAGGAGCACCGTCTACGAGGTCTTTCGCTTCTTTAAGACCTAAACCAGTTAAGTCTTTTACTACTTTAACTACGTTCAATTTAGAAGCACCACCGCTCTTCAATACTACATCGAAAGCAGTTTTTTCTTCTGCAGCAGCTGCGCCACCGCCAGCACCTTCAGCAACTACTACCGCAGCAGCAGCTGGTTCGATACCGTATTCAGATTTCATGAAATCAGCCAATTCCTGTACTTCTTTTACAGTTAAGGCTACTAGTTGTTCCGCTAATTGTTTAACGTCTGCCATTTTGTTTAATTTTTACCGTCTTCTTTTCTCGTTAAGAGATCCGACGGCTGTTTTAAAAAAATTTGCCGTTTATATCCCGCAGGCTAGGGCTATTCTATAAGAAGGTAAGATTGCTCCTACCCTTTCATGATTCTTATGCTGAAGCAGCTTCGGCACCGCCGTTAGCTTGCTTTTCGTGATGGTGCAACAAAGCAGCCAATACACGTTTTGCAGGAGATTGGAGCAAGCCAATAACCTCGCCGATAAGTTCGTTCTTGGTTTTGATTTTTGTAAGAGCCACCAAGTTCTTATCGCCCATGTAAACATCGCCATTGATGAAAGCAGCTTTCAATACAGGCTTTTCAACTTTACCACCTTTGCGGAAATCGCTGATGATTAAAGCGGGTTCTTTAGGGTTATCAGAGAACATCAATGCAGTTACGTTGTGCAAAGCGTCATAAACACCGGCAAAACGTTCAGCATCCAATGATTCCAATGCTTTTTTAATCAAAGTGTTTTTAGCCACTTTCATTTCAACTTGCTTATTGAAACAAGCGCGACGCAAAGTGCTCACTTGCTCAACAGTCAAAGATTCTGTATCTGCGATATAGAAGTTAGAATACTGAGAGAATTTACCCTTCAGCATTTCAATCACTTCATTTTTTTGATCTTTTGTCATTTTATCTGTTTTTAGAACCGCTTACCGAAGCAATCGGTTTGTAAAAGATGTTGTTTCGATTCTTTGGTTTAAAGAAAGAACCGTTGATTAGTGAATAAAGGATTTGGTATCAACTGGGATACTTGGGCTCATGCTGCTTGCCAAGAACACGCTTTTCACGTAGGTTCCTTTTGCAGTAGCAGGTTTTGCCTTGATAATCGCATTGATGAACTCGGTGCTGTTCTCCACCAATTTCTCGGGGCTGAAGCTTACGCGACCTACAGAAGCGTGGATGATACCAGCTTTGTCAACTTTAAATGCGATTTTACCACCTTTCACTTCGTTTACAGCTGCAGCTACATCATTGGTAACTGTACCTGTTTTAGGGTTTGGCATCAAGTTACGAGGACCTAATACTTTACCTAATTTACCGATCTTAGGCATTACAGCAGGAGTTGCAACGATAACGTCTACATCTACCCAACCGCCTTCGATTTTTTGAACGAATTCATCTAATCCAACATAGTCAGCACCGGCTGCCTTTGCTGCTTCTTCTTTGTCTGGAGTACAAAGTACCAATACGCGTTTCGTTTTACCGGTACCGTGAGGTAAGGTAACTGTACCACGGATGGCTTGATCGGCTTTCTTAGGATCTACACCCAAACGGATGTGTAAATCTACAGAAGCGTCAAATTTTGTTGTGTTAACGTCCTTCACCAAAGCAGAAGCTTCTTTGAGTGAGTAGGCTTTATTCTTATCAACCTTTGTATCGGCGATTTTTCTTTTTTTGGAGATTCCCATTGTCTTTCGTTTTTAGTTTGTCCGCCACTGGGGCAGCATCTTTAAAGAATTAATTTTCCCAGGGAGCTTTACCGTCAACGGTTAATCCCATACTACGAGCGGTACCAGCTACCATGCTCATAGCGCTTTCCAAAGTGAAGCAGTTTAAGTCAGGCATTTTGTCCTTAGCAATTGCTTCAATTTGAGGCCAGGTAACTTTACCAACTTTTGTACGGTTGGGTTCTTTAGATCCGCTTTGGAGTTTAGCGGCTTCCAACAACTGTACAGCTGCAGGAGGCGTTTTGATAACGAACTCGAAAGACTTGTCTGAGTAAACAGTAATTAATACAGGGAGAACTTTTCCAATTTTTTCCTGTGTGCGAGCATTGAACTGCTTACAGAATTCCATGATGTTAACACCTTTGGAACCTAATGCAGGACCTACGGGAGGTGCGGGATTGGCCTGACCACCTTTTACCTGTAGCTTTACGTAACCGGTAATTTCTTTTGCCATTGTTATTGATTTATTGGTTCAAACGACGTTTCACTTTTCGCTACTCCGTCTCCCAAATTCCTCAATCAGCATTTGCTGATTCTGATCTAAATCGTTCATTTTCAGAACGAAACAAACCATTCATTGAAAGAACTTGTAATTGGGAGGGCAAAATTAGGAAAATTCGTTGAGTTCGCAAAGATTTTTTCTTGTGGCATCTTTGTGTATTTGCTAGTGTGTTCTTGAAGGATAGGTTATTCACACACTATGTACACCTGCGTAATTTTTTGAAAATGAGGGTGTATAAAATTTTTTAGTATTAAATACTCTCTCTAAATTTATATATCTATTTAACTAACTCATTCCACAACTAAAAACAAAGCAAGTTATGGCAAAAGCAAAGAAAAAAGCTGCCAAAAAAGCCGCTCCCAAGAAAGCTGCTAAGAAAGTAGCTAAAAAAGCTCCTAAGAAGGCTGCGAAAAAAGCTGCCAAAAAAGCTCCTAAAAAAGCCGCTAAGAAAGCTGTAAAAAAAGCCGCTCCTAAGAAAGCAGCTAAAAAAGCAGTAAAAAAGGCCGCTAAGAAAGCCGCTCCTAAAAAAGCAGCCAAGAAAGCCGCTCCCAAAAAAGCAGCTCCTAAAAAGAAAGCAGCTAAAAAGCCCGCTAAAAAAGCAGCTCCCGCTCCTGCTCCCGTAGTAGAAGCTCCTGTAGTAGTTGCTGAAGCTCCTGCTTCAACTGAAAGCGCTAGCTAATTAGTAGTCTATAAATTTTTGAAAGGTTGTTCCGGTTGGGGCAACCTTTTTTTTAATTAATAATTAAGAATTAATAATTAATAATGGAACAGCCGAACTAATTAATAAGTAATAAGTAATAATTAATAATGAAACAGCCGGAAAACAGGAGTGAGGAGCGAGGAGCGAGGAACGAGGATCGAGGAGCGAGGAACGAGGATCGAGGAGCGAGGAACGAGAAACGAGGAAATACAAGGGAGGAAGATGGAGGAGGCAGAAGACTATCCATCCTGCAAATCCTTTAATCTTGTAAATCCTGATCGCTGGTAGGTTGATTGAAAAGCGGAGGCTAATCTGTGTATCTGTTGTCAAAAAAGCCTAAAGCCTAAGGCCTAACAACCTAAGGCCTAAAAAAAAGGGTCCGCATTGCTGCAAACCCTTTTCAATTCTATTCTAAAAAAATCTTAAGCTAATTTCTCTACTTGCATGTAGTTGAGTTCTACCGGTGTAGAGCGTCCGAAGATCTTTACTGTAACTTTCAATTTCTTCTTCTCGTCGTTTACTTCTTCGATGATACCGTTGAAATCGTTGAAAGGACCTTCGATGATCTTGATGGTTTCACCAACAATGAAAGGCTCGCTCATGCTTACGCCGCCGGCATCTGCCATTTCATCCATTTTACCCAACATTTTGTTTACTTCCGCTTTTCTGAGGGCGGTAGGATTGTCCTTGCCCAAGAAATGGATCACGTTGGTAGTATTCTTGATAACGTCGCGAAGATCGTCTGATAATTTCCCGTCTACAACTTCGATCATTACATAACCCGGATAGTAGTTGCGTTCGCGCATTACTTTCTTACCGTTTTGAACTTTGTATACTTTTTCAACAGGTAAGAAAATTTGCTTTACAACTTCAGCCCAGCCGCCGCGAGAAATCTCTTTATCGAGGTATTCTTTTACTTTACGCTCTTTACCGCTCACCACGCGCAGCACGTACCATTTTGATTCTTGTTGGGTAGCTTGTTCCATTATGCTAATAATGAGTAAATGAATTTAAGACCGGTTTGTGCTAGAAGATCCATCACCCAAACCATAGCAGTAATCAACAGGGTAGCTACCAGAACAATTACAGTTGATTGTTGCAATTCGCTCCAGGTAGGCCAGCTCACTTTCGAAAGCAACTCTGAGTAGCTCTCTTTGAAGTAGGTGGTTACTTTATTCATGTTTCGTTTTTTCAGTTAACTGGCACGGGCACTAGGATTCGAACCCAGATCGAAGGTTTTGGAGACCTCTATTCTACCATTGAACTATGCCCGTAGAAAGCTAAAAGCTATCCCGTGGTTAAAACGAGACAGCTTTTAGAATTTTTATCGGTGTAAATATAAGCTATTTACACGGCCTTTCGGCAAAAAGCTAAAAGCTTGTGGCTCTAAGCTTATTTGATGATTTCAGATACCTGACCGGCACCTACGGTACGTCCACCTTCACGGATCGCGAATTTCAAACCTTTTTCCATCGCGATTGGTTGGATCAATTTAACAGTGATGCTAGTGTTATCACCAGGCATAACCATTTCAGTACCTGCAGCGAGTTCAACTTCACCAGTTACGTCGGTAGTACGGAAGTAGAACTGAGGACGGTATTTGTTAAAGAATGGAGTGTGACGTCCACCTTCTTCTTTGCTCAACACGTAAACTTCACCTTTGAATTCAGTGTGTGGAGTGATAGAACCTGGCTTACAGATTACCATACCGCGACGGATTTGAGTTTTCTCAATACCACGCAACAACAAACCTGCGTTATCACCAGCTTCACCTTCATCCAACAACTTGCGGAACATTTCCACACCTGTTACAGTAGAAGTCAAAGGATCAGGAATCAAACCTACGATTTCAACACCTTCACCCACTTTGATACGACCTCTCTCAATACGACCGGTAGCAACAGTACCACGACCAGTGATTGAGAATACGTCTTCTACAGACATCAAGAATGGTTGATCTACTGGACGAGGAGGCAAAGGAATGTATGAATCTACAGCAGCCATCAACTCTTCAACAGCTTTCACCCATTTGTCTTCACCAGCCAATGCACCAGTTGCAGAACCTTTGATGATAGGTGTGTTATCGCCGTCGAAACCGTAGAAGCTTAACAATTCACGGATTTCCATTTCAACGAGGTCTAACAACTCAGCGTCGTCAACCAAGTCAACTTTATTCATAAATACCACCATACGAGGTACACCTACCTGACGAGCAAGAAGGATGTGCTCTTTAGTTTGGGGCATAGGACCATCTGTAGCAGCCACAACCAAGATAGCACCGTCCATTTGGGCAGCACCTGTGATCATGTTCTTTACATAGTCAGCGTGACCAGGACAGTCAACGTGAGCGTAGTGACGGTTATCGGTTTGATATTCCACGTGAGCAGTATTGATGGTGATACCGCGCTCTTTTTCTTCAGGAGCAGCATCAATTTCATCATACTTTTTCGCCTGTGCATAACCCTTCTGAGAAAGAATGGTAGTGATTGCAGCAGTCAAAGTGGTTTTACCATGGTCAATGTGACCGATTGTACCAACGTTAACGTGGGGTTTGTCCCTCTTAAAGGTCTCTTTTGACATCGTTATCTGTTTTTAGTTGTGGATTTACAATATTTGTTTTATTAATTGGAGTGCGAAGTTACGTCGCACGTACCGTATTTACTCACATCAGGCCATTTTCCACTAAAAATTCCTGATTTCCGGGCCGAAAGTAGGAAATTTTTGGTTTCCACCTTCAAAACAAGAGCCGTTAGTGAGAATCGAACTCACGACCTCTTCCCTACCAAGGAAGTGCTCTACCACTGAGCTACAACGGCACACTCAGTTTTGTGTATCGGAGTTCCGTTGTACGAGTCTTTCATCGGTACCGAACACTACAAACTAAACAGAGCGGGAGACGAGGCTCGAACTCGCCACCTATAGCTTGGAAGGCTATCGCTCTACCAAATGAGCTACTCCCGCTTTTTAATTCGAGAATTTGACACTTCATAACCATACAGTTATAAAACCATCAAAATCTTCCATTTTAAAGAACTTACAATTCGTATTTGATGCATTTAGAATGCTCCTTTTTTCAAATTGTACTGTGGGCAGAAGAGGATTCGAACCTCTGAAGTCGAAAGACAGCGGATTTACAGTCCGCCCCATTTGGCCGCTCTGGAATCTGCCCAACTCAGAACTCATTGCTTATTGAAAAACAATTCATTCAGAAAGAGCCACTTGTCGGAATCGAACCAACGACCTACTGATTACAAATCAGTTGCTCTACCAGCTGAGCTAAAGTGGCCTATTTATCAAATAAGTAGGAAACTTCTTATGCGCTTCTACTTATTATCAAAGAACTACCCGTTTTTTTGGGAAGGCAAAGGTAACGGAATTTGAGAAATACAAAAATTTTATACCAGTTTTTTTTACTTGTTTTCAGTTAGTTGTGAATAAATCCCTCTTTTTTGAATAAAACCTCGGTCATTTAGGTACTGAAAACAGGTTTTGCAATAGCTTTTACAGTCGTCTACGTGCATTTTCCCTTCAGCGTCGCGCATTAAGCAGGTGCTATTTTTGCAATGATCCAGTCCTTGCGCATGGCCCAACTCGTGCAAGGCCAACAACACCATGCGCTCTTTTACTTTTTCTGAGCTCGCTCCTCTCCTTTTGGGCCTGAATGAACTGACAACAGCAACCGAACGGTTCAAATAAGCCAAGCCCATAATTCCCCAAGAAGAACCATCTGCTTTGGCTATGGCCATGTCAGTTCCTGTTATTCCTAAAACAAACTGATCTTTTTTATTTATGGTGGGTTTAAGTTGATCTAACAGCCTCGAAGCCCAATAACGGTTTCGAACCGGATCAATGGTTTGCGCCTGTGCTTTAACCGGCGGTAAAAGCGTTACCTGAAAATCAGAAGCGGATTGGATTGCAGCAGCAATGGAAAGCACAAGTAGTGAATCGGCATCGTGAAATGGTTGAATGTATAAAACCGGAGCTTGTATGGATTGGGGCTTTTGAATACAAGCACCAACGAGGGATAAGTAAAGTAACAACCACCATTTCATATCAATTGATACAAGAGGATGAAAATGGTAACCTACGGAAATAAAAAAGTCCCGCTTTTGGCGGGACAATAATTTAGGCGGCTTGCTTTTCTTTTCTTCGTTTGATCTGATTAATGATGGAGTCCATCGCATGATCAAAAGACTCTTCGAAAGATTTTGAACTGGTCTTTACAAAAAATTCTTGGCGGGGAACCAGTACTTTAATTTCTGCGATTTTGTCTTTAATGGCATGTACTACATTATCCAGTTTTAGATATACTTCCACTTTAATGATTCGATCGTGAAAAGTATTCAATTTCTCCAATTTACGATTTACGTACTCAGTAAGTTTAGAGTCAGCATGAAATCGTACAGTTTGAATGTTAACGTTCATAACAATCGCATTTTAAAACTGTGAACAATATTTTAAGAACTATTTAATGCATAACGAACTTGCTTCCAACTTCGTATACATCGTTCAATACAATTTAAACCAAATACCTGTTTTTTCCAAAAAAATAATGGCAAATATTTAGGCCAACCGGCTTCCTTTTCGCTAATCGGACTGTTGTTCTCTGGGGTGTGCTTTCTTGAATACCTCCATCAATTTATCAATGTTGTTATGCGTGTAAACCTGCGTAGCGGCTAGGCTTGAATGGCCTAACAATTCTTTTACTGCATTGATAGAAGCGCCATTATTGGTAAGGTGAGTGGCGAAGCTGTGCCGCAAAGTATGGGGGCTCTTTTGATCCAATGTTTTAACACTCTTTAAATAATGATTTATTATCAGGTATGCGTATTTCGGATAAAGCCCCTGTCCTTTTTCCGTCACCAGAAAACGATCTGTTTTTCGTTCAAACAGTCGATCACGCTCCTGTTGATATCCCTGAATCAATTTCACCAAATCCTTACTAATAGGAACTACCCGTTCTTTATTCCCCTTTCCGAGAATCTTTACTACGGCTTTGGCCGCATCTATTTGCCGATCTTTCAATTGCACCAATTCCGACAAACGCATTCCTGTATTGTAAAATAGTTGAAACAATAGTTTAGCATTCATCCCCTTCCAATCTTCAGTAGCTTCAATTGACTGTAACAACAATTCCATGTCTTCCTGAGGCACAAAATCGGGCAAGCGCTTTCCAATTTTTGGCGTGGTTACGGTGGTCATTGGCGATTGCTTCAATTCGCCTTGTTTGATTTGAAACTTAAAGAAGGATTTCAAGGTCGACATTTTACGACGAATAGATCGAGCAGTGATTCCTTGTTCTCGTAATTGAGCAAACCAAGAACGCAATATTGGCGCTGTGATTTCTTTGATTGAAACAGCACCGTATGTAGTGGCTAAAAAATCGAAGAATTGGATCAGATCGTCTTGGTACGATCGAATGGTGTGAACAGAATACCTCTTTTCAAATTTGAGATAATCGAGAAAAGACTGATATGGTATTGGATTCGCGTTCACTGATTAAAATTACGAAATAATAGGCGACTATTCTATACAGCGGTCTTTTTCAAAAACCAGTGTAGAATCGAAGGTCGATTTGAAAACAGCTTTGAATACATTGACATTGGAGATAGAAGGGTACAAGTATTGATAATTTCTTTGAGGCAAATAAACAGCCACCAAATTATTGTGTGTGTCGAAGCAAGATTGTTGCTTTGGATCCGCTCGGTACCCATGGTCTCCAATGACCATTACAATAGCCTTCCCCTTCTCTTTAAATTCGATGGCTTTAAGTAATTCCAATATGCGAGTATTCGCATAGTTCAAGTATTGCAAGTAGGCTCCTTTCTGTTGATCTGTAGTTAAGCTTTGAAAGAGATTTCCCTTTCTTAAAGCTCCCGAACTATCTCGCACATAGGGATAATGCGGCATCATAAGATGCGTATATACAAACTTAGGCTGTTGCTTATCTTTATTGATTTCCTCCAGTGTGAGCTGATACAATTTCCGATTTCCTTCGTCCCCTTTATTAGCTAAATACGTGGCAAGGCCATCCCATTTTGGTGCGATGTATTGATAAACCATCCAAATTAGATCGCGTTCCATTCTGCTGGCCAGTGTTTTATTGGTAATCAATTGTATCCCTTGTTTTAGAAAACTCGATTGGTTCAATGAAGGTTTTCCTGTGAAGTCGAAAATGGAAAGGTTGATTGTTTCATATCCTAGATCTGAGAGCCATTTCATGGAACTACTTTCCGACATTTTCTTCGCACAAATTGAATAGTCCTCCGCTTTTATGGGTCGCTTCAAATCCAACCAATTGTTATAGCTCATTTCAAAAAATGAAGCCATTGATATTGGCGTGCTTGCATAATTACTGGAAGCATTCGATGCAATGTAAAATCCTTTTTCAGTTAGTTTGGAAAGAAAAGCCTGATTGTTAAAATGCAGGTTTTGTTGCAAGGATTTTTCACCGGCGTATTCATCCATTACCAGCAAATAGATATTCGGTTTTACAGAGGACTGCGATTTAAGTTTTGCATGAGGTGTTACAAGTGGCAAGGCCGCGTTGTTGTTAACAACCGCAAGTGATACAAGATCCACCAATATAAATACGGTTAGTAATGTATTTAGAAATCGGTTCAATCGAGTTGCAGCCTTCGAGTGGTTTTTAAGAGTGCGAAAACCAACGAATATCAATACTACAAATAAAGGCAAAAGAACAGAGTACTTTGACAGCGAAGCGAGGAAGGTGCTTTTCAAAGCATCTTGAATTGCTCCAAAGAAAAGGTAGAAAAACAGGCCAAAAGAGAGTACAATGGTTGCCGGATAAAGCGGCCACTTGCGCCATTTTAAGAGCATAAAAAACAGCAAGAGAAATCCGAATGATTTCAATAGAAAAAAGCCAATTTCAGAGATTGGAATAAGTCCTTTGTTTTCCGCCATTCCGTGAACCACGAAAAACAATACAACACCGGCCACATGAAGCGGGTGCTCAAATATCTTTTTTATGGAATTCGTAAACGACAATGGGATGTAAACAAAAAAGGGCCGTCATGAAATGACTGCCCTAAAAATATTGATAAATCAGGTAAAATTAACCTTCGATTTTTCCGCTAGCGATCTGTTGCTTGTAGACTGCTTTCAACACTTCACCACGACGTCTAACGCTAGGTTTTGTGTACGACTGACGTTCTCTCAGTTGCAAAAGAATTTTAGCTTTCTCAAACTTTTTCTTGTACTTCTTAAGCGCCTTGTCAATGTTTTCGCAATCTTTTGAATCGATAATAAGCATAATGTATATACCTCCTTTACTGGTTTTAAGGGCTGCAAAGATAAGAGGAAAAGGAATAAAAAAGAAAAAAATCCTGTACAAAAAAACCGAAATTTGTGACATGTTTACCGGAATAATTGAAGCACAGGGAATCATTACCCAAGTAGTAGAAAATGGAACGAATCGCAGTTTTACTGTTAAGTCGCTGATATCCAAAGAATTAAAGGTAGATCAAAGCGTTTCTCACAATGGAGTTTGTTTAACAGTGGAAACGGTAACAGAAGAAGAGCATACTGTAACGGCCATTTTGGAAACGCTCCAAAAAACGGATCTGGGTGACTGGAAAACGGGTGACGTGGTGAATCTTGAGCGGTGTTTGAGTTGGAATGGAAGACTCGACGGTCATATCGTACAGGGGCACGTAGATGGTATTGGTGTTTGCGTAGAAAGAAAAGACCTGGGTGGCAGTTGGGAATATACCATTGAATTTGACGAGAAATTTACTGCTTTGATGATTGAAAAAGGCTCTATTAGCTTAAATGGAATATCTTTAACGGCTTTCAATGTTACCCGTAACAGTTTTACTGTAGCCATTATACCTTATACGTTCGAACATACCAATATGCACCAATTAACCAAGGGAAAAAAGGTGAATTTGGAGTTTGATATGGTAGGAAAATATGTACAGCGGTTTCTGAGTTTGAGAAACTAAATACATTTTGGTGTCACCATCAATCAAGCCCGATCCCCTATTTAAACATCCGGTTATTGTAGGAAAAACAATACATTCGTTTAAACAGACCAGCTGCTTTGATTATGAGTAAAAGATCGGGTAACCCGCTGTATGATCATTTTTATTGGATACTAATTGGTTCATGGTTCATAGTTCAAGGAATCCTTCTTTGGAAATTTGGAATTGTAACTACAGGTGAAGCACCAAAATATTTAAATGAAGCGCTTTACTTTCGCAAACATCTTAGCTTTTCAGAACCGAAATACATCTTTTATTCTCCTCTCATTTTCCTTCATTTAGTTGCGAATATTTTGCACGTAGGCAAGTATGGGGTACTAGCCGTTCAACTCTTGATCAATTTGTTTGCGACGATACGTTTTGCCGATTTAGCGAGAAAACTTTTTGGCAAAACGCCGAGTGCAGTTTTTTGCGGCTTAGCTTTGGTTTTCTTCATCCCGCTTCAAATTTGGAATACTCATTTATATACGGAAAGTCTTTTCATAAGTTTCACCATCCTTTTTACTGTTAGCTTGATTCATTGTATCGACCATGGTCGATTCAGTATTGGCTGTTACACATTAGGATTGTTAGTGCTTTTTACACGTCCTACCGGAATGTTGATCATTCCGGCCGTAATGATTCTCCTTACGATAGAATGGATTTTAGCAAGTTATTGGTGGAGAGTTTTGGGGATGTGGGTATTGGGACTACTAGGCTTCGGCATTGTATTGGAGCTGGCGATGAAAGGGGAAGGCGAGTTTGACTTCATGAAACCTTTTATTGAGGGGCATATCATTTGCGGAGTGCCAACAGGAATGGCCGATCGAATTAATTTACCTGCAGACGGAAACTCTTTAAGTGGCTTGTGGTATTTCGCCAGCCACAATAGTGCGCTCTTACTGGATCTCGCAGAAAAGAAACTGATCGCTTTTTGGGGTATGACTCGTACCTACTATAGTACGGCACATAATTATGCTTTAATGATTCTCTGCTATCCCTTGTACAGTTTAGCATTGTTTGGTTTATTGAAAGGGAAGATTGAAGTGATTGGCATCAAGAGTTACATTTTCATATTGTGCTGCTTTTTCTGTTTGAGTGTATTGTTTAGCTGCGACGATTGGCTGAACCGCTTCATCATGCCGCTGTTTCCTTTTTTATTGCTCTTGGCATTTGCCGGATTGAGAGAACTGTTTCCAAGAATGAAGCGCGCTATAGAATATCAATACTTCTCCATCTCTATATTATAAAAAAATCCTGCCAAGCAAGTGACAGGATTTAAATCAGTAAGCTTTTAAATTATATCTGTTTGCCTTTCATGGCAGCTGCAACGGCCAGGTCCATGATTCGTTCGGCATAAGGTCTGGAAATGGAATTCAACACTTCGTGTTGATGTTGAATTTCATCCTTGGTTCCGCTCTTAACAAGTTCTGCAAGTTTTATAATGGCTGCTTGCGTTTCTTCAATTTCAGCAGTTGTCATCAACTTGCCATTCTTATTAATAAAATTCTCTGTGGCATCTATTAATTGATTGGCTTCGGTTCTCGCTTCAACTAGGGCTCGCAAAGCGATATCGTCTTTTGCATTTGTGATGGAATCGAGAAGCATTTGTTCTACCTCTGCATCTGTTAAACCATATTGAGGCTTCACTTCAATGGTTTGCTCTACACCACTGCGAAGCTCTTTTGCAGTAACTACCAGAATTCCATCTGCATTCAACAAGAAATTGACATCAATTTTAGGCAACCCGGCAGGCATACCCGGAATGCCGGCTAAATTAAATTCAGCAAGTTTCCGATTGTCTTTCACTAAATCACGCTCGCCTTGATATACGGATACGCGCATACCGCTTTGACCATCTTTTTGCGTGGTGTATTGGCGTCCTGCTTTGGTTGGTATTTTGGAATTACGTGGTATGATTACGTCCATTAATCCACCCATGGTTTCAATACCAAGAGAAAGTGGAGTAATGTCGAGTAACAAAAAGTCTTTATTATTTCCTGAAAGAATATCAGCTTGAACGGCTGCGCCTAGCGCCACTACTTCATCGGGGTTCACTTCATCGTGAACGTTTTTTTGAAAGAAGTTGGAAACTGAATTCTTAACAAGTGGAACGCGAGTAGAGCCTCCCACCATCACTACATCATCAATATCATTGATACCAAGTTTTGCATCTTTCAATGCATTGGCTGCGGCTTGCAAGGTTTTGTCAACCAATGGCTGAATCAGTATCTCAAACTGCGCTTTTGAAATTTTTAGTGCACTACCGTTTATATCTGTAGTAAACTCCTCAGATGAAGAAAGTTCTTTCTTGGCTTTCTCTGCAGCCACTCTAAGCATTTGGGCCAAGGTTTTATCACTTTCAATATCCGCTTCACCCAAATTTAATTCTTTCATCCAGTGGGCAACAATGGCGCGGTCGAAATCATCCCCACCCAAATAGGTATCTCCATTAGTGGAAAGCACTTCGAAAATACCATCTTGAATTTTAAGGATCGAGATGTCGAAAGTACCGCCCCCTAAATCATAAATGGCCACTGTTTTGGAATCATTAGGATTCAAGCCCAAGCCATAAGCCAAGCTGGCGGCGGTGGGTTCGTTTACAATTCTCAGTACATCGAGCCCTGCCAGTTTTCCGGCATCACGGGTAGCCTGACGTTGTGCATCGTTAAAGTAAGCGGGTACTGTTATTACTGCTTTGTTAACCGGCGTTTTCAGAATGTGTTCAGCCCTTGTTTTTAACTCCTTCAGAATATAGGAAGAAAGCTCAACAGGTGAATAGAATTTGGTTCCAATTTGAATTTTCACCAGCTTCTCGGTATCGTCGTCAATTACTTTATATGTGAAAAACGATGACTGCTTGCGGATATCGTTGTAAGATTTTCCCATCAATCTTTTTACAGAAAAGATGGTATTGGCGGGATCGCTTATTAAAAACTCTTTGGCGGTATCCCCTACTACAATTTCTTGATGAGAACCAAAATGCACGATAGAAGGAACCAAAGAGGCAGAATTGTGCTCTTTAAGCGCTACCGGTTTCTTGGTTTCGGGGTGAATGATGGCCACCAAGCTATTTGTGGTTCCTAAGTCAATTCCAACAATAATTTCTTCTTTCTGCAAGCTACCTGTAGACAGGTTGATTCCAATTTTCGCCATAGCTATCAATTCTAAAGGGCACAAAGGTATGAAAAATTAAAGGGGCGGCTTAAAACAGCCGCCCCTTAGGTATTACGAATTTAGGAATTATCGCATCAGGTACATTTTACCATAGCCGTTGTTGAAGAAACGGTCGGTATTTTCACCTTCGTTGGTGTATTTATCCAAACGCTTGCCATTCAGTGATGTAACCACTCTGTAGAGATAAACTCCATTCGCCAGTTTTTGACCGTACATATCGGTTCCATCCCATTTGAATTCGGTGATGTTTCTACCGATTTTCAAAGGCCCCAGTTCATCTTTGGTTATTTCTCGTACAATTTTACCGGTCACCGTTAAGATTTGAATCTTGAACTGTTGCGGTATTTCACTTCCTGTTAAGGTAAATACGAAGGCAGTTGAAGTACTGAACGGATTCGGGAAGTTCAGCATGTTCGACACCATCGGTTTCGTAATTACACGGAACAGAATTCGGTATTCGATCTCACCTGCTTTGTTTCCGCTTCTATCCTTTCCTTTTACAATCAGTTCATATTCATCTGCATCGGCATTGTATTGCTTCAAGAATTGTGGGTTGAATTCAAGTGTTGCCGTATTATCGGAGCCACTGGTTGCCGGAACAAATCGAAGCGTGTCGTTGTCAATAGAATACGTACGAAGTGTTCCATCCGGATACTTCAACTGAACGGAGGTAAGAGCTGTATCGTTGAGCAAGAGGAATTTCGCTTCATCTTTGAGTTTGATCACGATATGCGGTTTCGCAGATACAATGTCGCGATTCAGGATATGCACCCCATCGAAGGTAACATCCATTACCGGACTGGTTTTATCAGGACGAACATAGAAGTTACGGTACATGAAGTTATTGAAGTGATACTGCTCCGGTTGGAGGTTATCAGGGTTCACGTCAACATACATGATATTATTTTCCGGATAGTCTTTTGTATCTACAGTAAATCGAACTACAATGGAATCGCCTGCAACTATCGGTCTGCTCTTCGGCAAGTTGACAATGTGCTGCACATTGTTTTTGTCGAGCACCATTAGTTTCACTGAAACACTATCAAAAGCAGCTTTACTGATGTTTTTAAATGCCAGAGCAAATTGAAGTGGTTCACCTACTTCTAGTGTATCCTTGCTTGTGAACAACAAGTTAGGTGCAATAGCGCCTTCGGGTACCGGTTCATAAATAATTCTCCAGTAATCCAATTGGTAAGGCGTAAGGTTGACCGAGTCTACGTTCCGCATTTTTAATTGGAGGTATGGGTATTGTGCTGCATCTATTGATGAAATATCAAAGTTTTGAGAGTTTTTATCGATGGTGTACAACACAGATGAACTAATACCTGTAGGATCATAACCAATTACATCAATTGTAGGGTTATCATCATCAGTGAGGTCTTGTGTATGGCCTCTCCAAATCACTTCTTTCCATGCTTTGGCCGGACCAAACTTCGGAGAGGTTACATACCCCAGTGTATCCGGAGAATAGGCATCTGCCGAGAGCGTGATACGGTCGTTTATGCCGTCACTGAAAGTTGATTTTGGAGTAAACGTAGCTTGCCTGTTTTTTCTATAAATAAATAAGAAGGCTCTAGGTCTGTTAAATGAATCGATATTGGTAAATCCTTGCGCCATCAATCGATGGTACATCGAGTTGTTCTTACCGAGATAGGAAGTATCCCCCATCCAAGTAGAAGGATAGGTATTTGAATTTGCGGCTATACCGGAAGTATTTCTGAATACAACATAGTATCCATCAGGAATCAAATCCATAAACTCAACAACCTTTCTACGTTTGTTTGTATCCAGGATATTGTACTGGAAGTTGAAACGACGGTTCACACCGCAGATGGCATCGCTTCCGTATTGGCCTGCTAAACCTGCGTTATTGTTAAACCAGGGTTTTAAGGTTACCGGATCGATTACGTTAAAGATCACATTTGAGATACCACAAACAGACAAGATATCAGTAGCCTCATTAATGGTCACCGAGAAGTCACCGGCTTGGTTAGCCGCTGTTGGGAATACCCCATTTCTCGCGAAGATATTGTTGATACGCTCACCAAACTCCCATTCTTTGCTTGCACTATCAATTGTAATGCGATGCACATCCGATTTCTTGTGCTGATAGAAAGTTGACTGGTTGTAGCCTTCTTGATTACCTGGTTTGTATATGAATGAAGAACCATTCCATCTATAATCGGAGCCATTGGAAGGCAGTAATGAAACGCGCCAGTAATAAACAGTGCTATCGAGATAGTTGATACCTGGATCGAATTCGATTATACCTCCCGCTGAGTTTACCGTTCTTGATATTTTTAAAGAGGAATTAAAGAATTCAGTTGTATCTACTTCAAAAACGTAGCTCTTCATAGTACTGAACGGATTCGAAGTTGAAGCGATCAGTTTTTGGCGCTGCGTTGTTACAATTGAGAAATTATAGGGGTAGGCCGGACGAGCTTCGTCTTCGAAAATGAAGAAGTCTTTATAAGTAGAGTTATTAGACTCACTTACTTCATCAATTTTCAAATCCGAATCAATGGTGGCTGTAATTCTATTATTTCCTTTGTCGCGAGTAGCAACAATGGGCACATTGATGATCACAGAATCTTGATACTTAACAGCTCTGATTTTCTTATCGAAAATAATTGCGGTAGAACCATCGGGGAAGGTGCGCTTCACTTGTAATTTAATGGAATCACTAATGGCCTTTCCCAAGTTCACTACATTGATTTTTACTTGGAAAGAATCTTCGGCAATTGAGATAAAACTAGGATCCAGCTTAATGAGTGATTCTTCCAAAACATAATCCGGCTTTTGTTGGATATTCAAACGCAAAGCGGGGTCGCCATGCAAAGTAATTTGCTCACCGTGAGCGCGGGCATAGTAATCATATGAACCTGCTGCATCTTGCAAATCTTCAAGAGAGGCTTTGTGAAGTTCTCCTAAAGTTTGATAATAGTGCTGATCTCCAAAATTGGTATATAAATTATAGAGATAGATGTTAAGGTAGTTCACAATACCAAAGTGGGTACTTGCTACAAATGCGATACTTCCTCTCTCCTTAGCCAATACAAATTTCTCCGACAAGGTTTCATTCACCAACAAACGTTGAGGATAGTAGGTAAAGAAGTTACCCGCGTTACAACCATTTACGAAGAAAATGGGGTATTTACCGGCATTGTTGTAGTTCTCCGGATTATCGATATTGAATTCTAAGGTTGTTGCTGAAGAGTGACCAAAATAAGTTAGCACACTGATCCCTTCTTCAAAAAGTTGTTTGATTTTTTCTGAGCTCAATTGCTCGGAAGTGATAGTGGTACTCTTACAGAAGGTAGTAACATGTGCTCCAAACAAGGTGTCTTCTGCCAGCTCTTTATAAACCGACATATAGTTACACAATACAGTACCCAGATAAAGATCACTGGCACCGGTAACATGCACTACGTTTTTCATCCACTGTCTTCCTGCTAATGTATTAGGCGCTGTTACCTGTGTGTTTTCGTATACTTTGATTTTATCAAGATAGTCTTCTATTTCAGACCCGCGTACCACCGACAAACGACCGATGGGTGTTCCGGGTGTTGCATGGGTAACATCTACTGCTGTAAGCATGTTATCGGAAGCAGGGTTACCAAAAGAAGGAACCAAATTGAGTTGGTGTGTAGAAGGATCTGCTAAGTTTGCTCGGTACTCGTTATAGGCCATACCCCTTCCAATGAGAAAGTAGTACTTAATTGGAATACTAAATTTAGCGCGACTGTATAAAACAAAATTTCGGATTGATAGTGGGTGTTTGCTGATACCAAAGGCAAATTGATCACCCAATTCATCTACATCGAATACTTTTACGATATGACTTCCACCGGCGGCAGAAGAACGGTATGCAGCGTATTCATCAACAGGCTTTCTTCCATTGGTACCTACATTTAGTGAAGGTGTGGTAATGATCACGAAATCACCTTCATTTGCTGCGAGGCTATAATCAACAAAAGTTCTGGACTGCATTGAAGCTACCGTGTTCAAATTGGCATCCACATTTACAAGCACATAATTGCTGTTAGTAGCGGTTGCCGGAATAGCAAACTTGATCTTACCAACTTCAGAAATATCGCCTACCAAACGGCGACCATTGGTTAAATCATATAAGATTGGTGCTACCCCACTGTTATTGAAATTGGTAATCTCCAAGTATTTCCCATCCGCATCGGCCGGAAGAGAAAATTCAAAAAAGGTTTTATTATCAAAATCGAAATTTCGAGAATAGGTCAGTGTGAAATAGGAGATTACGATACGGTCGCTGCTCACAGCGCAATTATTCGTAAAACGAACAGCTGCGATGTTGGAGCTGATCAAACTTGTAGGTATTTCAATAGAGGTATTTACATCGTTGAAATAATCCATCAAAGTATCCATAACTTGAGTGCCATTCACTGCAACCCTTACGGTACGGGAGTTTAATGCATTACCTACGGCGCCAAAATTAAGCGTGGCGGTAGGAACAGCATTATTTACGTACAGATTATTAAGGGTTGTATTTAGTGGGCCCGTAGGAGCAATTTGAGCTGAACTCCAAAATTCACCTTTATCATAAGATGAAGAATAAACATATTCACCAACAACGGCTGCAAATCCAAGATTTTGACGAGACTTATAGAAGTTGGTTGCGGTATGCATAAAGTAAGGCTCCAACGGCTGCGTATTAGAGGCAACATTATTGGTAAAGTCGGCATATCTAAAACCAGACTGATTGGTGTTCACACTTAAGAAGTAAACCGAAGAGTCGGACTGTAAGCTCACCGCATCTGTATGTTGGTAGGCGGGGTCACGATACAATGGTTTATCGGGTTTACCATCGTTCAATACGCCCCAAAATTCGAGGTAGCCGTTGGTAGGCAGGGCACCCGTACTTACCGATGAATAAAATGGAACTTTCACTCCATTTCTCCATAGTTCAAAATTCTCAACCGGAGTGCTTCCAATACCTTGGGCATCGAGCACGGTTTTGGGAATTCGATAAATACCTACTTTTCCAACTTTGAATTTATAGTAGGTTTGACTGAACTTGATCCATTCGTTGTTATAGGTTTGAGCGCTGGCCCAGGTACCCATAATCAAGAAGAAGAACAGTTGAATAAAGCGTTTCATATTGAAATGTTTCATCAGTCTCATAGGTTGTGATTAATTGGTTTGTTTTTTCTTCATGTCGATCTTAAAAGAAAAAACATGGGTATAGAGTGGATTCGATTGGTTCGCTAGATTGGTAAAGGCATAATCAATTTGAACATTGTTGATCTTAAAGCCGGTACCTACGCTAGGTTGATAGATCCAGATTTTCTTTGTATTGTTTATATCAGCGTCGTCCAGTGCTTTTTGAAAATTATTGATCCCGGCTCTAATGAAAAGAACATCTTTCCAAGACGCTTCTAAACCAATTTTGGGGTCAATACTGGCCACATCAGTTGCCAAAACGGTATTTCTTCTTCCATCAAAAGTTACATCTAGGTTGGCTTCTGCAAGCAATTTGATTGCATTCGAAAGCTTAAAATTATAGGCTCCACCTACGATCAAGCGAGGTGCGGTAAGCTCTGTAGATTTTACAGGGATATCATTCTGCGTTAAATAGAAAACTTCGCGGATTTTGTCGTTCAAACTAAATGACCAAGCGTTGAAGGTGGTAGTCATGTCTCTGGCCACAACACCGAAACGTCCTTTCTTCCCAATTACCTGAACGCCTGCATCGAATCCAAAACCCCAAGCATTGGCAAAACTACCGGCTTGACGATGGATGATTTTAGCATTGATACCGGCGCTTAGTTTCTTTCCATTTCCGAGTGATTTGTTTTGCGCCATAGAAATCAACAGCGCATAATCTGCAGAAGAGAAAGTTTGAATATTGCTGAAATTGATGGTACCATCCGATTCAACCAAAAAGATTGTATTAGGGATATCGTCAACAGCAAAACGCAAAAGGCTTAGGCCCAGAACGCGTTTATTGTCTTTTAGAGGTAGTACCAAAGACGCGTAGTCGTACTTCCCGATACCGGCAAAGTACTCGGCGTGCATGAGGTTGAGTTGTGGGTAGTCTTTCACATTTACCAAGGCTGCGGGGTTCCAATACCCTGCTGTTCCGTCGGAAACAGAAGCCACTTGGGCTCCCCCCATAGCTAATCCGCGAGCGCCTGCTCCAATATTCAAAAATTCATTTGAATACTTTCTGAACTGGGCGTTCACGCTAGGGGTTGCTGCGATCAAACAAACCAATGCGATGAGTATCTTTCTTTTCATCGTTCCAATTTTCGAGATAAGCAATTTCATTGACGAATTTTTCTTTAGGATATCCTTTCTTCCGCCTACTCGTTATTCTTCTATTGAAAATGAATACGTTCGGACTCAATTATCACAATCTTAACGAACGAAATTCCGGTTAAAATATTGCGCTTCTCACCATAAGCGATGAGTTATTTGTAAATTCGCGCAATTCATTGATTTACTTTGTTCAATAGGGCCAATTTTGGTTGCTTAACATAAAATACGGATGTTAATGCCCTTCGGTTGGTGGAAGTAAACACCTAGTTGTACAAGTTAATGAAAATCAAAATATTAAGCAAAAAATATGAACCTGATTGAAGAATTGAAGTGGAGGGGTATGTTGCAAGACATCATGCCCGGTACTGAGGACCAGTTAAACAAAGAAATGACCACGGCTTATATTGGTTTTGACCCCACGGCCGAGAGTTTGCATATTGGCAGTTTGGTGCCCATTTTGCTTTTGGTACACCTTCAAAAAGCCGGTCATAAACCCATTGCGTTGGTGGGTGGAGCAACTGGTATGATTGGCGATCCTTCCGGAAAAAGTGAAGAGCGCAATTTATTAAGCGAAGAACAGTTACAAAAAAATATCGCCGGCGTACGGAAGCAATTGATGCAGTACCTCAATTTCGATTCAAGCTTGCCTAATGCTGCTGAAATGGCCAATAACTATGATTGGTTCAAGGGCATTGGCTTTATCGATTTCTTGCGCGATGTAGGTAAACATATTACGGTGAATTACATGATGTCGAAAGACAGTGTAAAAAAAAGAATTGAAGGTGAAACCGGCATCAGTTATACAGAATTCGCATATCAATTGATGCAGGGATATGATTACTACTGGCTGTATCAAAACAAGAACGTAAAACTTCAAATGGGCGGTAGCGACCAATGGGGCAATATCGTAACCGGAACAGAACTCATTCGACGCAAAGCCGGAGGCGAAGCTTTTGCATTTACTTGTCCGCTTATCAAGAAAGCAGATGGTGGCAAATTTGGCAAAACTGAAAAAGGCAATGTATGGCTGGACCCCGAGCGCACTACACCTTTCCAGTTCTATCAGTTTTGGTTGAATGCAACAGACAGTGATGCAGAAGGATGGATCAAGATTTTCACATTCTTGAGCAAAGAGGAAATCGATCAAATCATCACTGAGCATCAAGTAGACCCCGGTAAACGCCTTCTTCAGAAGCGCTTAGCGGAATCCGTTACCCGATTTGTTCACGGTGAAGAAGAGTTAAAAAAGGCGCAGGAAACAACGGAGAAAGTATTTACCAATCAATCGGTACCTGCGGAAGAACTTTCAAAAGAAGATATTGAATCTCTGGAAGGATTGGCTCGAGTTAGTTTTAGCAAAGCCAGTATTCATGCAGGTGTTGATGCGGTTAGTTTGTTAGCCGATTCAGGAATTTTCCCAAGCAAAGGGGAAGCACGCAAAATGATTCAAGGTGGTGGTGTAAGTGTGAATCGTAAAAAATTGGATCAACCACAAGCCATTATTGACGCATCTTATCTCCTACATGATAGTTATATCATGGTACAAAAAGGCAAGAAGAATCACTACTTGGTAGTGGCCGAATAAAAAGAAAAGGGTTCACGTTTGTGAACCCTTTTTATTAAGCTTGCTTTGCAAATTTTGTAATCCCTTCCACCAATACATCCAAGTTTTTAGTAGTGGTATACACATTTGGAGTAATGCGAACGCCCTTGATGTTTTCCCATTCAATACTTACAGAGTGTACTTTGTATTTATCGAATAAGAAAGCCTCTAACTCGGATGGCTTCTTCCCTTCTATTCCCACAAGTCCGATTGCACAACCATATTTCAAATTCATGGAAGTACCAAGCTTTACTTTAGGAAGGTCTTTAACTTTTTCCATCCAATAGTTTTTCAAATAATGAAGTCGCTTTTCCTTTCGTGCGGCTCCGATCATTTCATGGAATTCAATGGCCTTTCCGATGGCCTGTTCAATGAAGAAAGGTCGGGTTCCCATGTTTTCAAACTTTCTAATATTATCGCTTTTAGGATCACCGGCGGCGAACAATGGATAGATGTTTTTGATCTTATCTTTTTTGATGTATAGCATTCCACTGCCAATACAAGCACTCAACCATTTGTGCAAACTTGTACCGAGATAGTCGGCACCAAGTTCCGGAATTGTAAATTGAAACTGTGCAAAACTATGGGCGGCATCAACCACTACCTCAATTCCTTTTGCATGGGCTGCATCTGCTATTTTTCTACAAGGCAAAATCTGACCATTCCAGTTGATGATGTGTGTAACATGAACCACCTTCGTTTTAGAAGTGAAAGCATTGGTGTATTGAGAAACCAAATAGTCATCGTTCTCACTTGGTAGATCAAGATTGATCCATACCAATTTAATTTTATCTCTCAGTTCTCGTTGCTTCCAAGCATTGATCATGTTTGGATAATCTTGTTTGGTGAGTACCACTTCATCGCCGGCTTTTAAGTCCATGCCAAAGATCACCGCTTCCAAGGCTTCGGAAGCGTTGCGTTGGATGGCAATTTCCTCTGTGTCTGTTCCGGCTAACTTTGCGAGATTCGCGCGCAAAGGTTCTCGGCCGGCATCAACAATACGCCACATATAATAGCTGGGAGCTTCATTGCTCATATCGTGCAAGCGCTTCATCTCATCTTGCACGGTTTTGGGAGAAGGTGCTACTCCCCCATTGTTCAAATTGATGAGAAATGGAGAAACGGTATACGATTGTTGAATATAATGCCAGAAATCTTCGTCGTCCATTAAGTCTTCGGGCGATATCCCTTTGGATTGATCAATTGCTCGGTGCAAGTTTTTACTCCATGCGGGTGCAGTAATTCCTGCCAACATGGTTGCAACGGAGAACTTCCCTACCGATTTAAAAAAATCGCGGCGTAGATTTTGACTCATAATCAGTTGATTTTCCTCAATTTAATCCAATTTTTAAAGCATCTGTGGTATTTTCATCAGCTATTTTGGCCGTAAATCCTATACAAACGATTGATTTAAGGAATGCTAGCGGGTGATTTCTCCAAAAACTTCATTTTCAACGATGATTTTGAGAAAAAAAGTCAAAAAGCATTTGGGAGAAAAACATTGAAATGCTATTTTTGCACCCCCAACGTAATTGTTGGTGAGGATGCCCGATAGTATAATGGTAGTACGACAGATTTTGGTTCTGTTTGTCTTGGTTCGAATCCAGGTCGGGCAACAAAAGAGGAAATCCAATACAGTATTGTGTTTCCTCTTTTTTTATTCTTTTCTTTTCAACTCGCTTGGCGTCAGACTCAAACAAATTCTCAAACAAAATCAGACGTCATGCAAATTTTACTGTCGAATGGCTGTAGCCGTTCAGAAATCAAGGTTACTCCATCTAATTGGAAAACGAAACGTGCATCTACACGAAAGCCTTGGGTTATTCATTACCGATTTTACGATGGTGCTGAAGTAAAGGCCGTCCAAATTCGAGGAATGAATGAGTTTGTTGAATTAGAACATAGGAGGATCGTTACCAAAAGACTTATTAATCAGGAAATTCACTTGCTCGATACGCTCGGGTGGAATCCTATTAAGCAAGTTTACATGGCACCACAGATTCGAAACAAAGAGGTTTCTGAATACACGCCCTTTATTGAAGCTCTTAAATGGGCAAAAGACCGGGTTGATGTGGTACCGAAAACCAGAATTGATATTAATTCGATTATTAATGCCATCGATAAGTGTACAGAGGAGCTCTACGACTATGATCATTCATGCAAGATCAAGGAGCTGGTGATATCACAAATAAAAAGAAAGCACCTGAAGTCGATTCTTGACTATCAGGCCAGAAACAATCCTCGGTGGAGTAACAACCGGTATAATAAGTACAAAGCCTACATATCCATGCTCTTTAAAGAGCTTCTGGAAGTGGAAGCAGTAGACACGAACCCGGCAAGGGATCTATCAAGCAAAAAGAAGAGTATAAAGTTGAAGGCGGTTCTTTCAACAACAGAGGAAAAATTGATTGACGAGACGCTTCAAAACAAGCATTATAACTTCTGGCGGTTTGTGAGGATCTTCTACGATTCTCAAGCTAGGATCACTGAGCTCCTTGTACTAAAAAAGGATGCTCGAGTAAATATTAAGAAGCAGGAATTCATTGTTACAGTTAAAAAGGGATCAGTAGTAAAAGAAGATATCAGAGTAATTGGGAAGTCAGTCATTGACCTTTGGCAGGAGGTATGGGATGAGGCCAAGAATGGCGAGTATCTATTTAGTAAGTTCTTGAAGCCCGGACCAAAGAAGATACGGCCTGATCAAATTACAATGCGTTGGCGCAAGTACGTGAAATCAGAAAAAACCGGTCTTGGGATTAAAAAGGATTTCTATTCATTGAAGCACTTGTCAACCGATCGCATGAGTGAATCTTACGGGTTGCAAGTTGCCTCAGCTGGTGCCGGTCATACTAATTTAGGAACGACCCAGATTTACGCTGTAAATGAGAAAAGAAGAAAACTGGAAGTGCTGAAGCAAAAAAACATTGCTTTTGGCAGTTCAGAATAGTTGGAAATGGGATAGCTTTGTAGTCGCTAAACTTTTTATCTATCAACCACTTCCTTCTGGCCTGTTTTCTCAAACATAAAGCCCGGACTAAGTGGTTCTTTCATTTTTTGAAAGTGGCATGATAGAAAGTTTAGCGATTTTCAGTCCGGGCAATTTTTATACCTTATATATATAGGTATCAGAAATTCGAAGTAATTACCTCAATCTTCTTCTTCCCATAACCCTTATTCACAGATACTCTTTGCTCAATTTGCTGTGTTTTCCATCGATGTTTCTTTGCATACTGCTCTAAAATGTCGCTTGGATAGGATGATAGTAAGAATTTACCCTTAATACCGGCCAATTGCTTCAGGAGCTTTTCAAAGTCGTCTTTTGTGTATCCTCCATAGTGGCCACAGTCAGAATTGAAGTATGGAGGATCACAATAAAAGAAGGCTTCCGGGGTATCCCTACTCATTATAATATAAGTAGCGTCTGCGCATTCAATTTGAACGTTCTGCAGCCGTATGGCATACTGCTCAGTAAAAGCTTCTCTTTTGTTAGTGATTTTCGTTGAAGTGGTTCCTTTGGTGTTTTTATCATAACCCCAAGTGCCATCAAGCATACTGGAGAAACTTTGGACGGCAAGTGTCCAAACTGCCCATGCCCTTTCCAACTCATCAAAAAGATGAGGGTGGTTATAAATAACCGTTGCATCCTTGTGAGCGGATCTGGAGTGCAGTGTAATTCTGATCATCTTTTCCAGATCAACGAATTTCTCCTTTACAACTCTGTAAAAGTTAACGATTTCTTTGTTGGTATCATTCAATACTTCAATTGGTGAAGACTCCTTTGCAAAAAACAGGGCAGCGCCGCCGGAGAAGGGTTCCGCATAGGTTGTGTGCTCAGGAATAAGAGGAAGAAGTGTTGGTACCAGTTTTGATTTCCCGCCATAATACGGGAGTAAGGGTTTCAAGTTTGCTTTCATAATTTATTTGAGTTTAAGCGCCTGCTTTCTCAAATAAACCCAGCTGTAGAAACAGCCGGGAAAAAGTAAACAGAATGAGAAAAAGCTATTTTAAACCTGCGAATTCTCGACAGGTGCTTGTGGTGTGAAAGAAATGTCCAGATACCATTCGTAATCAGTATAATTGCTCCATTTGCCACCTCTATTCAAGTTAATAACATACGAATGCCTTCCTCCGGGTAAAACACGGTACATGTAACCAGCATTTGCAGACTCTTCATTGTAATGTGTGCCTCTCAAATACTTGTCAAACTCAACCACTACGTCAAGCATTGGTTTAGGGTTATTTACCCAAGGAATTGCTACTAAATCAAAATCACGATTAAGCGAGCCGTTAATTAGTAGATTGTACCCCATCTCTTTTGCAATTGATTTCAACGGCTCATAAGCCATTGCGTAAAAAACTGGCTTTGCTTTAATTGGCTTGTCTACACTCATATAATGAACTTTAACGCACGTGAATAATAGGCTCTTCTTTCGGCAAGTCCATTCACTCCTCCATTGATGCGAATAGTCAACCATTCAAACTTGTCACGAAGCTTGCCTTTCCAAAGCTTTGCATAGTTATCAGGCTTATTTGCGATCGCCGAAAGACCGCGATCTTTCCAATAGAACATCGCTGCTCTAATACCAAGCTCCAGATCAGTAGCTAACAATTCAGGAGTTCTTAATAGCCGATCGTCACCAAACAAATGAATTGATACTGCTCGATAATTAATAGTGCCGGTGGTTTGTATTGCTCCCCTACCCTTATATTTTCTGCCGTCACCATCTACCTGAGGAGTATTACCAAGATCAGTTCTTGTATCATAGGCATCACCAGAGGCCATTTCTTCAAACACATTGAATCCGGCACTTTCGTGAGCGCATTGAGCGACAAAAGCCGCTAAGTCAGCCTTTGTAGTTATTTGGTAAGCTGGAGCCCACTTATTAATAAAATCGGCAATAACCAGATTCCGATCTTTGATTGTTGGAACGATTGCCTTAAGCTGTTCTCTTGTAATCTGAGCCATTATAAAAATATTAGAAGTAAAACAGAAAGAGCAGATCCAGCCAAGTAAAACTCAACCTGTTTTCTGCCACTATCTTTTCCGAAAATCCAAATCTCAATTCTATCCCAAACAGCCTTTGGAGGATTGGCAGTTGATACATAAAATGTACTTAAGCCTCTTCTCCAGTTGAGTGGTATGTCAAATGTGATTTGTCGAATAAAAAAGCCGAAGAAGTAAAAAGATATTGATCGGGTGGCATCGTAGTCAAGGAAATGGAGAACAATCCAAACGATGACTAAATATGCCGTTAAGTTAATTGCGTGCCGAATCTCCCGGTGAAGCACAGTTATTTTATATGCATCAATGAAAGCATTGCACACGTTAAACCCGATCAATATCATTATGGCGAGTCCTAAGTTCATTACTTCAATTGTTCGTTTTTAAACTTAGGAGCTGTGACGCCAGAATTCGCTTTATCTGTAAAAACCTTTGCCCAAGGGCTCACAATAAAGAATAAGGCCATTACAACAAATACCATCGTAATAAAATCGGTACCGGGTAGTTTCAATGGGAACCAACCTTCGCCTGTTTCATTTACATAAGCTGCATAAGCTGAAGCGACGGCAAAAATTGTCCCTAAAATCACCCAGAACCAAAATGAATTGTTTTGCAATTGAATTGCTTGCAATCCTGTGATTGGTTCATAAGAGCCAATCTGATCACCCGGAGTAAACAGGAAAATCAAAATTCCAATGATTGCAATTAGAACCACTCCGATTAATAAATTGATAGCGGTTCTGTCTTTTTTCTGTGCCATAAAAGCGTTGTTATTATTAAAAATTGGGTTTACCGATCCGGCTAAATGAGGCCGGACAAAAGTTTTATAATTGGCTTCCTAAATAGAAGGAAGAGTAGAATTATGATCAGAATCCAAAGCTTAGCCTTACCACGTCTCTGCTCTTTCACTTTATCTTTTAAAGCATCGATTTCCTTTTCTTTACTATCCAATTTTTCCTGCAGCTCTGCATTCCTGGACTCTGCTCCGAGTCTCTGGTTTTCTTTTAAATCCAACTGGCCTTCAAGAAAATTGATTCTCTCTTTGTTCTCGATGGTCGTTTGAATTGTTTTGATGGAATCGACACAAGGCTTAAGCGTAGCCATGACTCTTTTCTTAATTTCCGATCGCAAAGAATCGATGTTCACTTTTACACCTGCTTTTGACTTCCACATCTGATTGTCAGTTGTGAGACTGTCGATGTAGAACATAAGAGGCAAAAGAGCCTTGAAATAAGAAGCTGAATCCAGTTGAAACAAAGTGTCGGTCTTTAAATTGATCCGAGCAGCAATGATCTTACTGGCCTGTTCTGGATGCTTATCCAGATACTTGGTTACTTTTCTTTCATTCGTGCATCCTGATAAAACACTAATTGCCATCAGGATTAGAAGGAGTTGTTTCATTTGTTAACTGTTTAAGTTGAATAAACTTTTTGAAGCCCGGAACCAACTCTGCAGCAATGTTTACCAATGCAGCTACTCCACCACTGGCCACTATTCCAATAGGAATTGACCATGAGAATTCAAACTCAGGAGTAAACCGGTAAAGAATGTACAGGCAGATGTAGATGCCGAATGCTTTTTTTGCATTATCGATGATGAGAAACCAATGCGAGAATTTTTCCGGAGTTCGCGGACTTGATACATCCCGCTTTTTCTTTGCGAACAAAAAAAGAGCGATGTAAAGGCCAAAGCTGGAAAAAATGAAGTTTGCGAGATAGTAAGAGAACTCTTTACCACCAAGCAATATTTCAAAAGTGTCTTTGAGTGATTCTTTCATTGTAATTATTTAGAGGAGTTGAAAAAAGACTGTTTGATTTCGTAAAAGCGCTTTTTTATCTTGGGCCAGTTTATAAGGATTGTAGTACACCCAACTGCAATTGTGACTAAGCTGGCCACATCTTGAAAACTGTGTGGAAGTAGTTTTGTAACGATCCAACTAAACAGAGTTATAAGAAACCCTTCGCCGATTCTAAAGTGATGATCCATTGCCTGTTTTTAAAATGGGTGAATTAATGGGTAAAGGGAAAAGCCAAGGCTCTTCCCTTTAATTGTTTGCGACTATGTACCAATCCGTTCCATTGCTGACCAGCTCGACCCATTTGCTTTGAGCTATGGTCGTCGTCGTTGTTGATGCGTTTTGCCTAATTGCAACGGAAGTAGTAATATTAAAAGCTCCTCCACCTCCATGAGTGATCTTAATTCTTCTATTGGTATTAGAGGATGCTGCTGGAAGCGTGATGGTTCTACCGGCTGTTAAGTTTGAGTAAACAACATTTGTCACACCGGAAGCAACAGTGTAGTCGGCATCATTGATTACAACCAAATTAGAAGCTGTTGATGCAACAGATGAACCCGTTCTAATTACCTGCCCAGTTGCTGTATCAATCATTAAGATGGTTTGACTTGAAATTGATTGAGCGTAAGGGATTGAATCTTTATTAATACCAACCGAACCATTAATATATGCTCTGCGACTATCAATATCAGTGCTTCTAGTAAGTGTACCAAGAACTAAAGACCCTCTTGAAGCAAGAAAAGCATACTCTTTTCCTAGTACGCTCGTTGCGGTAGGTATATATGCAAATCCACCTGTCATACCACTTGCCGTTCCTGTTTGGTTAATGGTTGGACGAGCGTAAAAACTGAACATATCAGTACTGCTTGAAGTAGGAGCAAAAGTGTTTGCAGATTCAAAAGAACCCTGAGTAGTAGCTAAAACAGCAGTAGTATTTGTTCCACTGTGAACAAATTGATAACCGTTAGTTCCATTTCCAATTGTGAATTGATTCGTTGCGTTGTTGTAAGTTCTAAGCATCATCGTAAACCCGCTCGTAACGCCTTCGATGAGTAATGCGGGAAAAGTTGTAGAGTTAAGACCAAGTACAGCCGTTGCCGCGCTTTGGTTTGTCGCAGAGGCATTATTTCTAAAACTAAAACCAGAGGCGTTATTAATCGCTACACTTGTACTAAACGATTTCGCACCCGCAAAAGTTTGAGTACCTGTAGTTATTAAGCCCCTAGCTGTGGCGCTGGCGTCAGGTATGTTGAATGTGTGCGTACTTGTTGCACTCGAAATGTTAAAGTCTGTTCCGGTTGTTCCTGTTGCAAAAGTTTGCGTAGTTGCCGTTAGGGTATTTAAAGTACCAATGCCGCCACCACCTGAATATTGAGGTATATTTAAAGTAGAACCGACTAATGTAGCTGCTCCGCTTGTTCCTGTTGTGGTTAGTGTTAGAGTTGCCTGTTTTGCGTTCAATGCGGTTTGCAAATCACTTTGTGCGCTCAGTGTGCCTAAAATGCCGCCCCAAGAAACAGAACCACCACCTGCAGCCGCTTCACCGTTAAAGAGTAGTCCTCGAAATGTGCTTGCACCTATTTTAACAACTACTCTGTTACTGTCGCTATCCCAATAAATGTATCTTTCATTACCGCTAGGAACAGCGCCAACCGCCTGTGATTTTAGAATAGTTCCTTTTGATAATCTAAAACTTTGACCATAATCAGTTACCTGTGCAGTTGCTGCACATGTAATAAGTAAAAACGCAAATAATATATTTTTCATAAAAATTATTTTCTGAACATTCCAAAAATTTCCATGTTTGCACTTGCCCCAAAATCTTCGGTTTGAGGATTAACTGGAGTCCACGCAGGTCCAAAATCAATGAAGAATCCGAAACCAGTCGGAGGGGTTGTAGCAGTGTAAGCCGCATGACCTGCTACGTCATAAAAATAGATATCAATAAAAGTGTTGCTAATCCTGTCTAGCATTGGTATGTAGGCTCCAGATGTGGTTACACCGTTAGGTGAATACGCTATGATGGTTGGGATTCCTACAATGTTTCTGCTGATATTCTGCATCCTTAACCGACCAGCCGACCACGAAATACTAATTGCAGGGCTTGCAGGATCAATAGCACTTCCAAATTGAGGTGATGTAGTCCATGCGGTACCATTCCAACTAACAAGAAAAGAATATGACTTTTGCTTGTAGATATAAATATCTGCGCTATCGTTAAAGATTCTTGCACCAAACAAATAAGGCCCATCGTTATAAGTAGTACCTCCCGTAATTACCGCCGTTTTACTAACTGTCTCATCATGGTTCACTCCAAAATTTACAATCTTAGAGTAAGTATTTTTGAATTTTACAGTAACAAAAGAGCTTTTTGCATCAATAGTGGTAAGATTTATTCGCGAGTGTTGAGCATCTTCGATGAAGCTCCATGTGTTTGTTCCTGCTGAATATGATGGTCGGATGTGCCCACCGACTAACGCAATTGAAGTAGCTGTATCCGTATCAAATGTTTGGGCAGCACTTCCACCGCTTCCACTCGCATTAAATGTGATGTTTGGATAAGAACCAATAAGTGTTACCCCAGTTCCCGCAATAGGATTAAACTGCGCAGGAATCGTTACATCTACAATCCCCGTTTGAGTTGCTCCGCTGTTAACTTTTATACCTGAGACAACAGGCGAACCGCTAGAACTGCTGTATATGTAAACAAGAGTGAACTGTTGCCCTGTGTTTATTGGTGTTCCAAACTTAACACCTCCAGTTATGCTGTTTACTCGAACTTGATCAGCTGATGGTGTTGTTGAAACTAAATAAAGGCTGTAGGGATGTAAGTTTGCTGAAATAACTGTTTTCCCAATGAGCTCTGAGAATGTCAAGGTATCAATTGATGAACCTGAATGAATATAGGTAACTGTATCAACAACAGTTGCACTTGAAACGCCACTAGATCCGCCTGAAACGGTTCCACTTATTTTAAGTGTATCTCCGTTAAACACGATTGTTGAATCGGTAAGCTTTCGTGCGATGGCTACCCACTTTGTTCCAGTCCATCTGTACATTACCCCTTTCTTGATAGCTATACCAGAAGAGTCTGCATAGCGAAGCTTGAAGGTGTCCTGAGGAATCATAAATGAGGAATCGACACCAATATTCTTGTACTGATAGCCGAGTGCATTAATTCGCTGCAGCGTTTTTGTTGTATCGACTTGGCCGTAAGTGGTAGCGCAGGCTACCAAAAGGAAGAGCAGTAAGAAGGGTGCTTTGTAGTTATCAAAGAAACCCTTGGCCTGATTTACTGCTCCCTTTAGAGCTTTCATCATGTTTCAAAAATAATTATAATAATTGCATTAAATAGCTAAAAAAAGAACTAAATCAAGAGCATTGGAATCATTCCAATGTTTCTTTCAACTGTTTCGCCACCTTCATTGTGAATTGCAGTTTCAGAATTGGCAATAGTTGCAACAGAACCACCTGAAGTATTTACCAACAATCTAACAGTTCCACTCTGTGGAGCAGACGAAGAACCGTGACCGGTTGTTTCACCTTTAATACCTGTGTGCTTGTGTGGTCCTACTTGGTGATGTTGATATCCCAAAGCAACGTTGTCAACTCTGCTCGTATCAATCCCGCCAATGTTCTTCAGGAAGCGGATGTGCATGTTTTGAAAGTCTGGAACCTTCACTTTATTATTCACTAAATCACGAGCAAAAAAGCCTCTTTTGTGATACACCGTTTCGCCGTTTATGGCCGTTGGTGTATCAAATTCCGAATAAGTAACAATTTGAGAAGAGTCTAAACTGTCAACAAATTCCTTCAATCTCACATACACATTTAAATCGTACTCGGTACCAGTAAGAGGAATGGCATTGAACTTTGTGTTCTTATTCCATGGTAAAACTTCACCTACTCGATCCCACTGGCCACGATCATCCATTACTCTCCAAATTGAACCGAGTTTAATTATTTTAATACACTCGCCAATTCCCAGTACAATTTGATTTTTGTCCACTCCCCGGTGCCTAATTACCTCGGTACCTGAAGCCTTAACCACCAAATTCACTGCATTGCCACCATCGTGAAAAATCACAAATCCTCGCTGATCAGCAGTTGATCCTACCGTTGGAAGTGTCAATACCTGCTTATTGGAAGTGGTAGAACCAAGAACAGTTTTATTGAAGTGAGAAGAATCGAGTGTTTTTGTAGCATCTGGAATCGTAACAACAGAAGAAAAGGCATCAATGGTTGGAGCGGCCACTAATACTTGAGAATATTGGACAAAAACTGTCCACACTTCTCCATTATTGTTAGAAATACCGTTGAGTAAATTAATTCGTCCACCTGAAACTTGAGCCCACTCTTCGGTTGGACGTAAAAAGCGAAAACCTTCTTTAAAAATGGCACTTACTGTTTTTCCATCTAAGTAAGGATCGACAATGTAGTCGGTACCGGAAACGGGATCATTGGCACCAGCGCCATCGACCAGGTAGTACAATGTTTCACTCAGCAATTGATTTGTTACCGCATCAACACTGAATGACTTTAAAAGAGTCTGCAGTGTGCTTCCATCACTTGATGAATAGTGAACGACATTGTAAACAGCAGGATCTACACTTGCGAATTCATAAGTGTAAGGCGCATTGTGCGGTGTTGGTATCACCAAGCGAGCATACTCAGCATTTGGAGCTGTTGTTTTATACAGAACCACAATGATGGGAACCGTAATACCGGGAGCTGCCGAAATAGTTTGTTTGATTCTAGCCATTATTCGTTGCTTTGAATTTGAATGATGTTTGAGTTTGATAAGCCGTTGAAGTCTCCAAATAAATTGCCTTCAATGTTGTAGGTTACATAGTAATCAGTCTGAGCTGCAGGAGCATCGTTTACAAACCTGTTTCCGATTCTTTTCTTTGCTGGCATTACTTCCATGGTCCAGCCGGCACGTTGAAATTTACCCACCCTACTAGCATCAAACTTGGCCCCTGATACTGCAGCCCATTGTTTGCCGTCGATAAGAACCGTTTTACACAAGAAGAATTCATTTATTTTTTCGATCACCCATTTAGGAACTCCGTATGAGTTACCAATAACGAGCTTTTCAGTGTAGTAGCTTCTGGCCGATAGCTGTTGAATGTTTCTTGGCTGATCAATGAAAACCACCCGATCCGTCTGAGGTGTGTATTCAGTGAATCCCCCATGAACTCGAAAAGAAACCTTGATACCGGTTTCAAATACAAATCCGAAATCATTTTCATTATGTGTTACTTCAAATAAGATTGAACCTTCGTGCAGATCCTTTAAGTTGAAGTAATCGGTTTCAAGTACTGTTACCAATGGAGAACCTGATTTCAGAACAAATCTGTAAATACCGGCATCAAACGTATTTAAGGCAATGGAAGCCTCGTATGTATTCATGCCAAGTCCGTCCATACTTGTAGTAACTGGATTTAAGACAAACTCGGTGATCTTGGTTCCTTTGTAGTTCTGAAGCTCCAGATTATGAGGACCATAGTTTGCTCTGATTTGAACGTTGATGATATCGTTCTTTTGCCAAATTTGGCAATAGTCATCAGAAGCCACATAATAGGGCAATGTGTCCCGGTAATGATAATCCTCAAAATACTTAGTATTGTAAGGAGCAGGATTGCTGTAATTCTGATTCCTAAACTTCAGAGGACAAAGGGTCGCTATTTCTAAAATATTCGGCATTAGAAAATTAATTTATTGAGGTCCGTTAATGGAGAACAATACATGGTAGTTTCCTGACTTGGAAGGGTTGAAGGCTGAATCTTTAAATCATTGATAAAGCCATAAAAAGTATTGGTACCATCCGAGAATGATACCGTTCCAAGTAAGTTTGTTTGAACCGCTGTTAATGTGTCCCGGTTGATTGGCGTCTCTATTTTCAGCTCGATCGGAAGAAACACCGGTGCATCAAAATTTCCGATCACTTGATCAGCCCTTTCAGATATCACTGCACCGGAACTGTCGGTTGTAACCATGGCAGTATCTTTCTCGCTAGAAGAAAAAAGAAGACTCTTGGTATTTTCCCAGTACAGAAATGAATGCAGGCGGCTTCCGTGCCTCAATAGGCAGCGTTTCGGACTTATTTCAACGTTCCATACCTTCAAAGGCTTGATAAGGCCAGAAATCGAAGAATAGGGCCTTCTGAGAAACCTAAAATACTCCGCTGGCTGAGTGGCATTTCCGGCTCCGGCAATGGCTGTGCTGTCAATATGGGTGAAAAACACGTCATTGTCAGTTGTCAAGTCGGTAGTATCCTTGCCAACTCCCTTAACACGAATGAATTCATACCCGTAGCTGTCAGCTCTGTATTTAGAAACCAGCTCCAATGTCTTGTTTACCCGTTTTATTGGGCTGGTATAGGTCTGAGTAGTGTTAAATTCTGCTTTACCGTTTACATTCTCGTAAGTAAAATTTGGATACCCAATTTTGATTGAAGAAAACAATAAATCAGTGGCCACCTTGTATATGAAATTCGTTCCATCTCCCAGTTGCGCAATTACGGTACCGTTGAATTGTTCTTCGTACTTCTCGATGATCATTTTTTTATCGACGATCGTGAGGTATAAAGAGCATGGCACATTGTAAGAAGTGAAGAAATCGGAAAAGCTTGTTTTAATTACTGCAGCATCGATACCTCTCACTCCATTACCGGAAGTAATCACTAAATCCCTCCATACAGTTGACAAATAATTCGATTCAAACGTGTAATCGGTGGACCCTGTGATCTTGTTCAATAATTGCTGCGCCACGTATGCCGGTCTTAAATGGCGCACGTAGGTTGTCTCGGCTGTATAAGTATAAGCGGCGCTGAATTCGGTTTCTTTCACCTGAACCTTCAAAACAGCTTCTCCGGAACCAATTGTTTGTCGTCTTACTTGCAAATCCCATCCAATAAAAAGCCGCTTATTTGCTGGAATGGTAAGGGTTACAGTGGTATCGACAGTTCTTGATGCAACGAAGAAGTCATCGGGAAGATCTTCTGTGTAAAATTCATTCAAAACGGTACCGCTATCATCTCGAATCTGCATGCGCACGTATCCATCCCTAGATTGATTACTTTGAGAAATATCGAATGCAAACTTTAGTTTAAAAGTTGCAGTGATTTCTTTTGTAGACTCCGCAAAGTAATCGAGTGAATTGGCATAATCAGTAACGATGCCTTGATTTGTGCTCAGTCCAACCAATGCAGGATTAGTTTCAGAATCAACTGTAAAAAGTGTGCAGCTGTAGAAATAGCGATCCAAAGAACCAAGAGATCTTCTTTCTAGTTCCTCAGTAATAGTTCCCCATTTGTTTGAATAGTCAATGGGAATGCCATCGCTTTCAACATAAATGGCTTCCGGTACATTCAAAGGGATTTCATAGGTAACGTCCTTATTTGCATTTAGAAACTTGATAAGGCCTCCCTCCATGATATTGGCTGTAACGTGCGTTTCTTCACTTTCAACCGTACTCATATCTATTTCACCCTTATACAATGATCTGTGAACCCATCCACCATTAAAAGACTTGTCAAGCCATAAAATAATGAGGAAAAGTTTGGTTTCGGTACCAAACTTTATCAGTCGATTTCGAACAATGTGAGCTGCTGTTCCAATGAATTTTAAAGGAGTGGTAAAGGATCGAAACACTCCACCCCACAATGAATTCCGGGTAAAGCCGATCGACTTCTCATTATAGCCGTCAGGTGTCTCCGGAAGAGGTAACTGCTCAGAAACAAATTCGACCGATCCAGTCCTGTCGGTACCAGATTGGCCTTGTTCGTTTGTTAGAAAATATAAAAAGTCCTTTAAGATCGGCATTACAAATTATTGTTTAAGTATTCAGTAAATGACTGGCCACGTCTCAGCATTTGGCGGAACTCTCCATTTTTAAAGTGGGGTGTTACTACTGGCCTATCCTTCATTGTTTGGCTCAGTTCTCTAAATTCTTCTACCAGACCGCTGTTTGGATTTCTGGAAACCGTTCTATTGATCATATCCACCGGTACCATTCTATTGAAAGCCATTAGAGCAAGCATTTCGCCTGCTTTGTTCATATCTGGAAGAACGATTGAGTGTTTTGGAAAGCTCATAAGAGTTGGTGTGGAAGGCGTTTGAATCAAGCGGCCTTCTGGAGTAACAACCAATTCGCTTTTTCCTCCATCACCGACGATCGCAGCTCCACCGGGGTGGTCCATGGTACCGTCTTTATACTTAGGAATAGGACGTGCAACGATAGCGGCAATTTGAGCGGCGCCGATGGCGGCAATTAATGGAATCGTAATAAACGATTTTGAACCATCCCTAGCCATTTCTTTAGAAATTGCGATCGCAGTATTTTGAACTACGTCAATTATAGCTCTTACCCTTTCAAATCTCGCTTTCTCCTGGTCTATTTTGCGCTGACGTTGTTCCAACTGTTCTTTTTGAGCCTGAGCCCTTGCATTGATTGTTGTAATTGCTGCAGCACGGTCTTGTTCATTTGCTATTGAAGCATTGGCCACTTCGATCTCCTTTTGCTTGCGTTTTTCTAGCGCATCAATCTCGTCCTGTACTGCATTTTTCTGACGTTCGAACTGACCTTCAACAACACTAAAAATCACATTTTTCGTTTCCTCGTAAAGGCTCCTAATTAAATCTTGTTTCCTCTTCTCATCCTCAAGCCTTTTTGCATTTTCATCCTGCATTCCAGCAGTAATACCTTTTGCTATTTTTAGTCTTAATTCGGCAATTTTCTGCTCAGCATCTACAGTATCAAATCCAAGTGCCTTGAGTAAACTAAGCTGTTGCTCTGCAAAGTCGAGTTCTGCAGATAGCTTGTTCTGCATCAACTCATTTTCAATCTTAAGTCTTTCCCTCTTTGTTTTCTCATCGAGTTCCTTAAGCTTCTCGGGATTGTCCTTTGCAGCCTCAAATTCCTTTTGATAATTCTTTTCAATTGCAGTTAATTGAATAGCGGCAGCCTCTTCCAAAAACGCAGTCCTTCGTTCAAGCTGAGTTTTTATTTTGTCAGTATCTCGCTTGTATTGATTAGCCGGAGACAACTCCTCAGCTAGTGCCTGATATTCACGCTCCTGTTCCAGTCTCTTGGCGTTATTGGTGGCTTGTATGGTCAATAAATCGGTACCAAGCTTGTCAGATATGCCAATGATATCGTTTGCAACCTTCTGCTCAATTTTCTTGATCTCGGCATTGTACTCATTGCGTGCATTGATCTTCTCGATATCAGAAGCTTTTGTATCCTTCAATACCTCATCCAATTTAGCCTTGGCATTCTGTTTTTCTACTGCAGCTGTCTCGTCAATTATTTTAAGATCAAGCTTTGCCGCTTCTCTGCGAGCTTCCACCCGTTTATTATAGAAAACCTCATCGAGCGTAGAAAACTCCTTTAAAGCATCTGACCTGCGTTTCAATTCGCTGTCATCAAACTCCTTATTGATAGCCTTGATTTTATCGGCGCTCTTTTTAGCTGTATCAGGAGCTCCAGCCACTTTACCTCCATTTGCTGCATTTTCACGCTCGAATGAATCAATTAACTCCTGCAGCTTTTTTAACTCATCACGTTTATTTGCAAGGGCTTCTTCTTTTGCCTTCTTCTGAGCATCTCTTCTCGCATTGAAATCAACTCCACCTCCAGACACAACTCCCGGAGCAGTAGAAACACCGGTACCAAACCCGGCACCGAAATCAGTGATGTTTTGACGTTCAAGTTTTGCCAGTTCAATAGCTGCCAAAGCGGCCTGTGAAATAAGGTTCTGTGCTGCAGCTCTTGCAATCGCAGCCTTTACATATTTTGAAGTGTTGTTGATGTAAAGCTGTTCTGCTTCTTCATAGGTGGCCGCTTTCCCGATCGTGTCGCCTAATGTTTCATTGTAAACAGCTAAAGCTTCTTTTTTTGATATCACACCATCCTTAGCCAATCGAAAAGCAGAGCCAACCTTTTCGATGTTTTCAAAGGCTTCTTTCACATCATTACTTGCAAAAGCTTCATTGATGGCTTTCTGTTTCTCAGCAAAAACATCCATTGCTCTTTTGCCGGCCACAAGAGAAGAAAAGAAATCCCTGATTTCATTGGCATAAACGGTTACAAATGTGATACCTAAACTGAGAACGGTTCCAAAAGAAAAGAAAGCACTTCCCAGCTGAGATAATAAGCCCTGTGTCTCTTTTCCCTCAGCTCTCAATTGCTTGATCTGAGCATTGGTTTGCTTAATTTGATCAAAAAAGATCGGGATGTTATTCGAAAGGGCCAAGAACCCTGTTTGAACGCTATTTGTGAAGGCAGGAAACTCACGAGTGATTTGGTTGATTGAGTTTCCAAGGCCTGAAAATCCATCTTTGTAATTGCCGACATTGCGCTGATTCTGTCCTACTGAAGCATCCAGCTTTTTTAACACATCCCCCAACTCTTTAGCTTCTTTCACAGCTTCCTGTGCAACTGGATTCGATTCTCCGAGTGTCAGCACATAGTTCTTTGCTCTCAAGGCAGCTTCATTGTATGCCTTGGAGAGTTGTTTGTAATCGTTTGTAAGGTCTTCTGCAAGCTTACTCTCTTTGATCATGGTCTTTTGACTGGCTTCACGCTCTCTGCGTTCCTTAGACCTTAAATCAACTTCTGCCTGCAATCGCTTCGCTCTTAACGTTGCGGCTCTCTCTTCCTGCTGATCAATCTTCGCCTGATCAATCTTTGCCTTGTTAACCGACACAATCTGCTTTTTAAGCTCATCTTGAACCCTAGAAAGCTCCTGCACCGCTTTTCTAACCTCTTTAATCTGATCAGCGTTGGTATAGAACTTAAATTCATAGTTCTTAGCCTTCTTGAATTCGCCAATAATGCTATCAATGGTTTCCTTGACCTTTTTCTTCATTTGCGCATTCTCAGCGTCAATAGCATCAAGGTTGATATACGACTGGACCGGTCTTAAGTCTGCACTCATTGCATTTCGATTTTTTCAGTAGCTGCACGTAAAGCTGCCGCCTTTCTCAAAAGGTGGTTGTACATGCGAACAAACTGAGTGACTGTAATCTTTGTTTCATCCACGAAAAACCCGTTGTTTTCCGTCAGCTGGGCCAGTACCGCATCAAAGTCCTCCCGAGTAGTTTGCTTTTTGGATTTGTTTTCTGCATACCATGCTTCCAGTTCAGCCTGCTTTATCTTAAGCTTCATATTGATGCCTTTAGATCGCTCGATGCATTTATCCAAATCAGCTAAATAACTCTCAGGATCTGCCGCATTGAATTCGTAAGGCATATCCAATTCTCTCAACTCATCGATGATCGAAGAAGCATACACCTGACGGGCCAGTTCTACACAAAAATTGATGCGGAAAAGCTTGCTTTGTAAAATAGATACCTCAGAAATTAATTGAGCCGTATGGGAAGACTCTTCGGAAGCGGTCAACTCACTGTATTCGTCACGAATACTTGACCAGGTTTCTTCTAAAACACTTTTAGGAGGATTGCCCGAAATAACAAGAACACTGTAATCTTGATCAACAAGACAGGAAATGAATTTATCCAGCATTAGCTGGTTGCATGTACGATACAATTCCCATTGGGCTGATTTGTGAGGCTTCCGGAGAAGCTTCTGAAACAAACTTGAAATTATTGTAGCCCTCTTCATAAATGAACACATTTACTTGATTTGCGATCGCATAACTTTTTGCATCTGCCTTTACCTGCTCCAGCAGATCCTTCCTGCTCCGTACCTCCTTAAAACAATCTGGACAGTTCATTTATTGAGTTCTTTTTTCATTTCGTCCCAAAAAGCAGGCTCCAAGTGATCGTTGATGTAGTCTTGTCCTAACTGCGTACCCAACTGATACAATTCTGGGTTGTTTTTATTGAACTCCACTCCGTAATCAAGCGTGCTTCCAATCTCTACCTGATTTCCCTTCATACGAGTGTACAATGATCTGTAGTGAGCTCCAGTTAAGTTTAAAGTGATCCGATCGGTTACCTTGCCTATTCCAACACCATATATCTGCTTGTATTTTTTGTAAGACTCGGAATAGTATGGTTCTCCAGTGTAAGGCGAAACAATCACCTGATCAGCTCCCGTTTTTCCTGCAGCCATTTGCTCGGCCACTAAAGAAAGCATTGGCTCTTCTGTGGACTTGAAAGCCCTCGCTGCAGCATCCTTGGGCCGCACAAATTGAAGATCATACAATACATCAGCGAACGTCCTGCTCATAATAGTAAAACCAGCGATTTATTCGCTGGCTTGATTGGCTTTCGATTTGATTAACCTGTGAACCGTCTTTAAAAGCTCAATCCGGTCTTCGGCGGCGTATTGTTCAAATACATGGGCCTCCATAGTGTTGACAAATGAATCGAGATCCATTTTACTGTAGTGGTCCACATTGAACGATACGCCTTCGAATTCCAGAGTGAGCATACTATTAAGGTTTTGTATAAGTGTAAGCAACACCTTCCACACCGGTTACATTTGCCGCATCCAATACAGATGGAGCATTTAAACCGATTTCAATCACAGTGCCTGAAGGAATCGCAGCCCAAGTAGTACTGTCGAGCGTCACAGTGTAGCACAAGTTTCCTGTATCGGCAGCAACACTAGTAAGTGTAATGCTTGCACCGGTATCAAGTCTTTTTGCATACCACAAAGAAGCAACAGCAAGCGTTGCACCAAAGTTTCCGTAAGCCAATTGAGAAGAGGCAACCTCAGAAGTTTGCACTTTACCATCAATTTTGAATACGTTGGCAGTGTTAGCCACTTTAGCGTACAACTCCAAATCCAACAACATACCGTAATCGGTAGCCACGAAGGTGCTGGGAAGGGCCAAATAACGGCTATTAGCGAACTCTTTCGGATCAGAGGCAGAAATACTCATCGTTTGAGACTTAACGGCTCCTTGAACACGGAATTTATCCGAGTTAACGAAAATATCAAGCTTCAGACCTACGTAGTTTCCATTGCTCTTTACATAACCCCATACCACGTTATCCTCATCAATTGCTAAATAGCGACCAGAAGAACCGTTGGCAAGACTGCGCAAGTTTTGAACTTGGCGAGCTGATCCTTTGAATCCACCGGTGAAACCAGGAGAACCTTCTTCAATGATCTCAACTGGACCATCCCCCAAGCTTCCGGTAGTGTTTTGGGTAGAGGCATCTTCCAAATTCAAGATCAATGGGAACGTGAAAAGTTTATTGGCGTTCGTGCGACCAAGTAAACCTGCAGCCTTTAAAGCTGCGATAAACAAAGTAGCTGAAGCAAACTCCGAAGAAGTAAACTCACGATCTGTTTTCATCAGATACTTGAGCTTCTTCATCGATTTGTCGCATGCAACTGAACCAGTATTTGGTGAGTTGACTGAAGCGCAAAGAGTAAAACCCATTTTATAAAATTTAAGCGGTTAACAAATTATTGAAGCATCATACATTAGGTCGAAATCGAGTCGGAAAACATGCCGAGGACTCATATCAGCAGTATCTAGCAATGCATCACGTCTTTTGCCCGGATATTCCTTTAAAGCAGCGGCAATTCCGGTTGAAATGTCCGTAAGTTCAAGTCCGAATACTCCATCACCGATCAAATCGATAAAAAAAGCACGAAAACTTTCATCATTACGAACCAACTGAGAATCTCCGAATCTTTGAAGGTTTGCGAAAACAACTAAATGAATACTAGTGCTTACACCGGTTCGGTAATTTGCAGTAGTGCTGGTACCGAAGAAAGAAACCATGTCTTTAGAATCATCCAAGTAAGTTTCCTTGTATTCATCATTGCCCAAGTAATGCTCTGCAGTATAACCGTCCTCCACCTGATTTCTGTACACTCTCGGATAACAATCCCAGTTAATTGGTGCTTCCGGTGTTCCCCACTTTTTCGTTACACGATCGTAGAGAAGTTCCTGAAGGCGATCAATGTGGAGATCCACTCCAACCGGGTTTGTTTTTCTTATCAGCATAGCGACACAGATTGAGGACCTTGTTTGTTGTAAAAAGCATCCCGAACACGTTGGTATTCTATTTCGAGCAATTGGCGCATGCCTTGAATAGCTGGAACGTTTGAAATCTGAGAGATACCAGTTACATCTTGAAGAAGAATCTGAGCCGGCAAAGTCTCTTTGAGGTCTCTGGTACCGGCATTCTTTCTTTTTGAATAAATAACTTGCTCCAGAACCATCGTTGCGACTGTAAGGCCAATGGCATTGTCAAGTAAAGCTGGTTTCCTTGCTACCATCCAAGTAGGATCGTAGAACTGACTGATGTGTAAATTCAAACCGTAGTTCTTACTTCCGAATGAAATATTAAGACGGTCGAAATCATACTCAGCAGCATTTTTCTTAGCCTCGAAAAACCTCCATCTCATGAAACCAGTGTGATCTTCGGTTACATCATCGAAGTTGATTGCTTGAGCGCCGGAGAGATCACTCATGTAATACCCGAAGTAATAAAGTCCCCCTTGAAAACCTAAATGATTTAAAACGATATCACTGAGGTTTACAATGGTTTTCTCTCCACCCACAACATTCACATCCGAAGTCCATACTGCAGCTTTCTTATCTGAATTGTACAGGTACAATCGCAGGGTAAAGCTGGTATCAAACATTAGAGCAACACTGTCGATTTGAAATGAGATGTCATTCTTGTTGGGAATAAAAAACTCAACACCAACAAACTTTTCAGCATTTCCCAAAAAGGATCTTGAGTTTGACTTTCTGTTGAATAGCATGAATTGATACGAGTACTCAGGTCTATTGAACACACTCGTCAGCATTTTTTGAATGGCCGCTTTTTGGAAGGTTTCCAAAAAACCATTGAATTGAGCTTCCGTTGGATTGATATCCTGAAATACAGAATCTTTAATCGACTGCAGTGTAACGGCAGCGTGAAAGGAACCATCGTTGAACTTCCTTCCTGATTTACTGATCAAGTTTGATCCGGTAATGTTGAATGGAAATTCTGAAGAAGAGTTCCAGCCTATTCTTCCGAACAGGTTTGCCATTACAACAGAAAGATTGAAGCCATTAGTATAGCTGCCGGTTGCTGTTTGATAACTGATACCAGCTACGTAAACAGCGAAGCGTTCATCTTTGGTGAAAGTCGTGTCGTTCAACCTAAATCCACCTTGTGACAATACGGTGTACTTCGCATAGTCGTACAATCCATATCCGACCTTCTCGACCCATATATCGGTACCGGCTAACACAGGTATGATGCAATCTGTGGTACCGGTAGCTGGATCGAACTGGCCAGACCCACCAACAACTATTTCTAAAGGCTTCAACATTGCTATTTCGAATAAAAAGAAGTGAGTAGTTTAATCGTGTCTTCGCAGTACGTAATAGACTCGCATTTGCGCTGACATGGTACCGGAACCGACTCCTCGAACTCTGTAATAGACAAAATGCGCTCCTCCTGCAGACGAGCTCCAGACCTGAGTATTTACAGCTTGATCGGCTAATGTAAGTGCGGTCGCTCCGGGAAGCGTTAAATAGTTGGTACCATCCATCGATACCTGAGGAGTAACCGTTCCGGCAACAATCCCTGAAATCTTGTTTACTACGACTTGAATACCAACGATGCTGTAACCGGCTGTCACTAAAAAAGTTTTATTGACAGCTCCGGCATTGACGATTGTATCTCCGGCTACGAGCGGCATCAAGGTAGCTCGTTGAGCTACCGTTGAAGCCACAATCCCTAAAACCAGAGTGAATAAAAAAAGAATGCGTTTCACTTTATTGATTTTTTAATTAAGAATGATTTTACCTTGAAAGAAGCGTGATTATTCGCTTACAGATCAATTACACTTGGCTACCCACCAAAGAAAGCACTGAATCACCTGCCACTGATAACGGAGGCAATGCGTATGCTACGGTGAGGGTCAATTCGTACTGATCCACGATGTCCTGTGTAGAACCACTGGTGGTATCAGCAGAAGTATCCGCTCTTTTCGTGTAAGTTGAAATGTCTGCAACTGCGCCAAATCCAAATGGATCAGCTACGGTACCGAGCATACCTACTTCAGTTTCGCCAGAGTCAATACGACCAGCACGGTTTAAAGGATCGTTCCAGCTGTAGCCTGCGAACATACCTTGAGGCATGATCAAACCGCCACCGCCAGTCATATTTGCATCAACAACGTCCTGAGTAGTAGCTACACGAAGACCGTTGGTGATTGCCTGTGTATTTGTGTTATTACCAGCTCCTTGAGCTCTCAAAAACTCTAAGTCATCACTCATTTGCAAATCTGCAATGACGTCGTAAGCTGGAGCATCATATAACAAAGCCTTCATGAAAGACTTCATTTTTTGAGCCATACGAGGCTTATTGGAACCGTCGAGAATCAAACCATAAAGAGTTTCATCCCAAACACCTGGGTTCGCACTTGCAATCAATGGATTGATGATAGCAGCGCTTCTTTGGAGGCGGTTAGCCTTCAAAAAGGCAAGCGCAGAATCATCATGGCGCTTCAACAAGTTTCTCCACTTGATCTCATAGAGATTATTGAAGATTTCTTGGTATGAGGCCACGTTGTTTTGTCCAATCTTACGAGGAAGAGACATTGTTTCAACGTGAGTAACCCAAGCCAGCGTGATCATTCCAGTGTCGCCGTATGTACCTGTGTGAGCTGAAGCTTTAGAAGTTGCAGAACCAGGAGCCACGTTTGTGAAATAAGAAATCTCAACCGTTCTATTGGCTGACTTTCTCAATTCCGACACGTTCGGGATGTTTTTTTCGTTCGAAAGGGCGAGTCCCAATACAGTGGGATTCTTACGACGTTGCTCTGGAGTGTTATACTTCGCAGATACCATCGTTTGACCAGCTTTCAGTGCCGAGGCGGCATAGTTAGGCATAGTAAACTATTAAAAAGGGTGAGAAAATAAAGGAGTTTTGGCCGAGAAAGGCCGCTGTTTGTGTGTGTCCTGAATTTGTACCACGCCTTCAGGCGATCTAAGGATTTTGTACCACGCCATCCCTAGCTGTCATAAGAGAAAGTACCACTTCCGAGCAAATGACAGATCAAAAATGCAATTATTTTAATTATAACCAAAAAATATTTTTTAAGCAGGTACAAAAAAGCCCATTCTAAGAATAGAACAGGCATCTATTTAAAAATCATGGCATGTAAGAAATCAAATATAACAAAAAGCCCGTCAGAAAAGACTGACAGGCTATATTTAATCACACTCATGCCGTGCAAATATAAAAAAGCCCAGCTTAGAAAAGCCGGGCGATACCGTTTTATTAATATGAGCGACTAAATTAAAATAATTACTCGTAATAATTGAAATCGGGAACTTCTTTGACGTGTTTTTCAAGGGCAGCGTCAAATTCTGCACTCATGATCCCTTTGTCCGGATTGCTTTCCTTCCACTTCTTTTCAAAAGCGCTGAGGGTTTTCAAGCCACCGGCACCGCCGCCACCGGGAGTATCATCACTACCACCACGGCCACCGCCGCCGCCTCCATCATCTACCCACTTGCGCTCCTTGAAGATGTTAGCAAGCGCTACATCAGCTCCAAGAACAGCGTGCGTATTTGGATCCTTGATAAAGTCTCCACCCTTCTTCTTCAATACTACTTTTCCTTCGTGCTCGGCGAACTCATGTTCCATTTCAATCAATACGAGACGCTCTGCATCTTTCATATCTGATTTACGGCCTGCCGGGAAAGCTTCAATGGCTCGTGATCTTAATGTTGCTGCAGCGGTGGTCTTTCTCTGATTTTCGAGCTCAGCATTTAAAGCCTGCTTATCAGCTAGCAATGCAGCTACCTGTTCTTGCAAAGCTTTGTCGCCTTTATTCAACTTTTCATTGATGGCTTCGGCTACTTTGTCGATATCATTACCAACAGCATCATCGATAGAGAACTTTTTGCGAATGGCTTTTGCTGCGAGCTCTTTACCCTTGTTTTCAAAGTCCTTTTCTTTTTCCTTAGCGCCTTCTGCCTTGTTGTTGGCATCACGAGTAGCGAGATCGGTATTCGATAAAAGCGTTACCTCTCCTGATAATTCGAAGTCGACCTCTTTCTCGTCCTTGATCGCTGCTTCCAGCTTATCAGGATCGATGCCGTAGGTCTTCTTCAGTAAATCCTTGGTTTCCTTTTTAAGCATATACTTAAAGATTTGATTGGTTTGACAATTGTTTTTTTACTTCCTCCTGTACCCACTGGCCAATTCTAGCGCAGAGATCGTAAGCTATATGGGAGGCTCTTGTTGATTGGAATACGCCAGCTTTCTCTGGACTTTCCCAACACATCGAAGCGGTACCGATCGCTTGGTGAACACGTTGGAATATTTCATCCGGAACGTATTCACTCAATGGGCGCTCTCGCACCTGTTCTTGATTGGTAGCGAAAGGGTTTTGAACTTGCAAATGAACTGGCTGAAATAGATTACCAAAAGTCAACTGGGTAAACCAGATTTGACGGCTCTTGATAAGTACATCCATTTCCTCTTGCGACAGCTCGAAACAGGACACCATTTCACGTTCAGGTGAATCGTTAATGAATACAGGAAGAGGGGTGTATTCCGGCTGATTTTCGGCCAGAATAACGGTTTGCTCCTTGAATTGAATGGCTTTCATGATTTACTTGATGTTTAGTTTTTGCAAAACCTGATCATAACTCAGTCTCGTCAAAAACTGAGGACCAGCTTTCATGTAAATCATCGCTCCCCAGTCATAGGCCTCGTGAACCATTGATACATCGGCAGGATCAATCATAGCCTTCACCTCTTTATCCTGAGTGCCTTCAGCCGGGTTGCCAATTAAGCAAATCTGGAGCTCGACTTTCTTTTTCATTCTGTTTATTTTAGTAAATGAAAATTATTGTTGATCGGCCCCTTCGGTTGCTTCGGTACCAACAGCTTCAGAAGTTGGTTCTTCTGTAGCTTGTACCGCCTCACTATTCAGCTTTGACAAGTCTGAATCCGTGCCAACAGTTAGTGGCTCACCTGTCAATTCATTACCTGCATCGGAAGCTTTGATTGCAGTGCCTTCTGGCAAATCAGAGGTATTTTCTGTCCCAAGTTCTGTCTTAACTTCTGTCTCTGCTGGGGGAAGACCGGTACCGGCAGATTTTAAAGCATCCATTTCTTCCTGAGTAGCTGGACGGCCAGCATTTACAGGCATAATCGGTGCATCATTTCCAAGTGAGTTAAGGTCAGGTACTTTGTCGTTTCCTAAACCAAGATTATCCGGTAAAGGATCCTCGCCATCGGCCAGAACATATTTGACACCGGTATTGGCAAACTGGCCGTTTAATACCTCAGCTGTTTTTTCATCAACGTGAGTTTCTCCGGTTACTTCCGGCTTTTGCCATTCACGTTGATTGTCTCCGTTAAGGCCTAAAGTGTGGCGAACGATGTTGTACTTTTTCATGATAAACTTTTGTATTGTTTTTTAATAATAATTGGTGGTAAGAGTCAATGAATCAAGTCGATCAAATGTTACTTAGCTAGCAGCAAGTATCTGCCGTGTCCAGCTCTTGAATGCGGATTGGTGATCTGAGCATTCAAAATCAAAACATCAGCCAGCGTGAGCACAGTTGTCTTTGTTGGGATTTCCGACAGGATATCAATACCAACAAAGTCTTTGGGTGAATTGGGAATACCCGGAAAGCGATCCTTGAAAATCGGCTTTGCCTTATACTCCGCAAACCGGTAGCGATTCGTAACTGACAGCTTTGGAATGATTTTTTTTTCAGATCCGGTTTCCTCATCGATTTCAACGAAATTGTTGTCACCGGTGAGTGCTAAATACTCACGAAACTCCTTTCCACGGAATGCCCCTGAGTACTTGAATTGAGAAACATCATAGCCATTGTCTGTTTTGGTAAGCTTAGAAAAAGGCTTTTTACTGTCTTCCTCTGCTCCTTTTTGGCCGCTTTGATTTTGATCGCCGCCACCGTCTTCAGATAGTGATTGAAGCACCTCCTGAATTTCTTGTGGCGTGAATTCTGACTGAAGTAAGTCGGCGACCTTCTCAAGGTCTTTTTCGTCGCCGATCAGCTTCATTGCTTTTGTTTTACGCAAATGATTCATCGATTTTATTTTAGGTTAACAAATCTGTGATTATACGACTGCTGGTTGTTGCTCAGGAGCAGCGATGTTTTTCGCTTCCACGTATTTTTTCAACTCCTCACGAAGCACATCAGGCTTTTTCTTGAGCCAATCGGTAGTGGGCACAGTCAATTCCCACTCAGAGAAAAACATTTTTTGATTTATGATAGAAGGGTCCGAAATAATTGATTTGAGCGTATTGATACCAGTGTGCGGGAATGGTTCAACGGCCAGTTTCTTCAAATAAACTTGCATTTGAAGCGGGTTCTTTTGGTACTTGGCCATATAATAGCGCTCAAGCGTCTCAGAACACATGAAGAACGGTGCATTGGACTTGATGAGATTTAAGTAATCGATCATCAACTGATCAGCTGACTTAACAATGAAGTCTCGGCCCACGGTGATCGAAGAACCCTTGAAATTATCCTTGAAGTAAAATTTACCAACGAACCAAGCGATCGCATTTTCGGTAGACTCTACCCAATCAGCTGTCATGTTCAACCGGGCAATCTTTGGAGCTTCGTTATTGTCTGACTCGGTGGCCGTGATCGGTTCTCCTGAGGCCTTGTTGTGAGTCTTTTTGATCTTCACCGTTCCCCAGTAAGTCATTTCAATCAGCTCCTCCAATTCTTCCAAAGACAGGTCTTGTTGCTTCCAAGACTCGATATCAGGAGTAACGTATCCGAAGAACTTTTTGAAGTCAAACCCGTTCTCCATGTTTTCGATAGGGAATCTGGCCACATCAGCAACCTTTGTTTTGAATTTGTATCCCGTTCCAATTGTTTTGCCCGGTGGCGTACAATCTTTACATGGAGCTCCATCCACTAAACCAGAACCCATACAGGTAGAACACTTCAATAAAGGCTCTACAGCTTTCGCAAAGCCGTGCATCTTTTTCTGAAGTTCGCGAACTGACCGGTCGTAAATGAATGTATCTGCAAGCTCCACGATGTTTTCAATCGGAGAAACAAACTGACCAGGCTTATCAAACCACATGAGATCAGATACAATGAATGCAGGCACTTTCTTCCAACCTAGCTTGATCGGATTCCCGGTAGAAACTTCATTTGGATTCAACTCCCTCAATTCATTGCCACTGTAAAACACCAATACATCTCTGATATCATCGATGATTCGATAATACTCTGTGTCTGCGTCGGCACTCATATCAGTTAACTTCTCATCAGTGATTCCTAGTTGACGAGCTTGGCCGGCCTTTAATCTAAAAACGATGTATTCGAGGTTTCTTCCGGTAGTAAGGTAATCGTAAATGCTGCTGGTAGATTTGTAGACTGGATAAACACGGCTCATCGATATTTGGCCGCTCGCATTTACTTTGGCTGGTTCCGTTTCCATCAGGATCACTCCCATAGGATCGACCCGGTACGCAGCAAGGGCAAAATTGCGCACCCATTTGCGAAGGGACATGCCGTAACGAATATTTGACAACTCATCTCGAAGGCGCTGCTCTTCGTTGTCTCCTACTGAGAAAGAATAGCCACCTCCTTGTGAAGAGAATACCATATCCTCTTGTTGCAGCACACGAGCAAACAGGTCCCGATTCGAAATCATAGATTTCTTTTGCTCTGTGTACATTTCGTCGTTGGCAAAGAAATCTGACCGCTTGATTGTAGGTTCTACGCCAAGGACATGCATGGAGAGCTTTTTCGATTTCTCACGTGCGTTTTCCAATAGTTGTTTGGCCGGATTGTTTTTCAGGATGTTTAGAATGTCAGTGAATTTAAGTACCATAGCATGGCTGTTACTTATACAGCAAAGCTTTTAAACTGGTTATGCGTACCCTTGGAACTTGGGTCGCGAGATATTGAAAATCATCATCATGATGAGCATGTCTAAGAAGTCGGGAGATCGCTGCAGCTCCTCTTTCATTTTCTTTTTGGAAAGGATCCTTTTCTTTCGATCGTCCGCATTGATGTTATCTGATTTGAGCACTCCCAATTCTTGAATGATATCTTCCTTTTCCTCTTCTGTGCACTTTATCAGGACCTCTCTTTTGTTGATCAGCTCGGCAAGTTTATAGCCACACTCAGCCTTTAGGTTTGCAAACTCTTTTTTGTCAAAGGCCGTCTCTCCTCCTCTAAATTCTTTGATGCCAGTGAGGTACGATTCTAGGTAGTTGCCAAGGCCATCCGAATCGACTACCGTTCTTGAGTGCGGTACCGCTCGCTTGATCATGATCTTTTTTAGGTCGGTTTCGATTTCTTTTCCGGTAGCCTTTTCCTTTACCAGCTCCACATAGATCACATTTCCCTCAGCGTAGCCAACCACGAACTTATCACGGCCTTGCATGGCCAAGTCAGCAGATAACCTCTTGTTTGATTTATCGGGCATCACAAAGTCGTTGGTAAAGGAGTCAACGATCGCATCGAATTGGCAGAGGACGGTAGGATCATCTTCGTAATCCCAGTTACCATCCAGAAGACGAGCCCTGGTAGCTTTGTCTTGAATGGACTTGAGCGTTTCTTCATAAGTTGATTCTCGTGACTCGTTGTCGGCAAGAAAGGCTTGAATGAATTTGCGGTGCTTCTTCTCCTTTTTCTGGCGCCAAGGGTAGTAGAATTCGTAATACAGCCAGTTCTTCTTTGGGTTACAGGTTATGAAGATGCGAGGGAGAATGCCGTAGCGGTCGTTAAGGTTACGGCCAACACGAGTTTTTAGTACGTCAAAAGCTTTGAACTGAACCTCCCCGGCTTCCTCTATCCACCCAACGGTATATTCCAAGGAACCGAAACGTTCGTAAAGATCATCGGAGGGAAGGTGCTTACATTCAATGAAATCAATCCGGGAGCCATTGGCGAAAAACAGCGCATTTTCTTTGGCCTTGTAAACGATACCCTCGAAGCCATACTCTTTAAATACTTTTTTGAACGTCGCTAATGTAGACTTGACAAGATCGCTTTTGTTCTTTCTGGCCACAAAACAAGTGATGCCCGGATACAATTCACACAGGAAAGCGAGCCACGTTGCTCCGGTCCAGCTCTTTGCACCTCCGGCAGCTCCACCGTAAGCAAACTCCCTGATTTCTCCATTCGTAAGGACTTGAAGAGCGGCCTCCTGTTTCAGGTTCTTCTTGCCGTTTTTGGCGATCGTAATGAAATCGAAATCCCCTATTTCAAAGAGCCTTTTCCTCACCTGTATGGGTGACACCAGCGCCAACTGTTCAAGTATGTCTTGCATGCTATTTCTTTATAGCCTTCAATAGAGCGTTCAACGAAGTCTTGTCGAGCTTCGTTAGGTCAAAATGGTTATGAGTGTCTCCCGGAGGGGTGAGTTCCTCGAATAAATGGAAATGTTTGGCCAGCATCTCAAGCGCCTTCAGTTTGTCGGACAGCTTGAAAGAGGCAATGGTAAGAGTCTGTTTGGAAGTTTTCTTGCCTGTCGATTTGGGCAAAGTAAACTCGATTGAAGCGATTGCAGCTGCCTGATCGTCGGTCAGCTGGTCGAGCGGCTTGATGGTGCCATCTGAATTAAAATAATTGCGAATATCCGAGAGCCCTACACGGGTAATTTCACGAAGAACCACCTCTCGATTGACTTCTAATTTCTGGAAGGTTTGGGTCTTGAGTTCGCTTATTCTAAGTCTAATCTTAGCATCCTTCAACAGCCGTGTGGCCTGAGCGTGAGCAGATTTTTTGGAATAACCTGCTTCCAGAGCGGCTTTGGTGCCGTTTCCGTGTACTGAGTAGTACTGTGCAAATGATTCGTGTCTTTCTTGCTGTAACTTAGGCATGACACGAAAATAATTATTTTAATTGTATTTCAACAGCTAAGGAATTGTTTAGTTATTGGCTTCAAAGTACTGTTCCATGCGTAGGATGACAATTTCTTGGTGAAGTCTGGCCATTTCTGCAAGGTCTTGCATATTCATGTCCATGAGCAGGGTGAGTTTTTTGCTGTCGTTGGAATAGGTGGGGTCTTTCAAGGCGTCCTCGGACCTGCGCTTTGCTTCTTCTTTGATCTGCTCGATCTTTTCATAAATACGGGCGATTTGCTCGTCTTTATTGCCATTGATGTTTTCGAGTTCCCCCATAAGGTCTAATTGCGTAGAGGATAAAGATAGCGGTTAAAAATCAGACAGGAAAACATAAAAAGTATGGGAAAAATTGCCATGGCAAAAATCCACAACCGATGTTGAAAAAAATTATTTGTCCTTTGTTAATTCAAACCCCCAGTAAATACTGGGGTTTCAGGGGACTTGGCACGTATTATTCACAAATTGTGCAAGAACTAAATTTGGATGGAATTGTGAGATTGGTAGCTTTGAGTAGATAGTAACTATTCCCTTCCTAATCTAACTAATCACTTCAAACCGAATTGCTGAAAGAAACGCATTGGCGTAAGCCTATGTAGAATAGTTATGTTCACTAATAAAAAAAGCCAGAAGGACATTGAGCGAACTTCTGGCTATAAAGAGAAGGTGCTCGAATTGATCAACCTTCTGCTCAGGATCATTTTGGTTATTGCGAGTAACCATTAGTGTATCAAACCTCAAGACCTCCGTAAGGGGGTCTTTTACATTGAGTACATACCAAATGTATGTAATTCGAGTGATACGGAGTATACCGCTGGCTTAAATTAACTTTTGAAATATGCGTGAAACATGAATAATTGATTGATTATTAAAGCATACAGTCATTTTAAACTAGTTATACAGTAAAGATGAGGAAAACAACAGCGTTTTTTGGGGTTTTTCTCTTTTTTTGGTCCGGGACTGATTTTACCTTTACTGCAGATAATTATCAGATCGGTACCGGTCGGCCCCATCGATTACCCGGTGAGGCTTTTAATTACTCAAATACTATTTCGTCGTCTTCCATATCTTCATTCAGAACAATTGCTCTGTTTAAATCGAAATTCCCAAAATTTGGTCTCAGATCTATGTCCATTGTTGCGATGCCAAGTTGCAGATTAATAGATGTGATTTTGTTCATTCTAATTATTGTAGGAAATCGCCCATTTGTTCTAACAAACTGTAGTAGGTTTTGTCGGAAATTCTCAATCATAAAAGTTACTGTTTAACCAAAAGTACAATCGAAGTGCTAAAGCTCTGCTCCAGTTGGGACATTCCAGAATACTATTGTCATATCAATGATTATCAACGATTATTTGGCAGATCTCAAGGCCGCTAATAACTCCGGATTGTCAATTTTTTCACCGTTTAAGAACAATTCACTGCTGTAGTTATAAGAGTATATCTCTACTTCAACATTCTTGTCAATTTTAGCTTCGAGTATTAAATATTGAAACCTGATTTCAGGTGTCGGTGTCCGCTCTACCCAAGCCTTGAACCTTTTCCCTTTATAGGTAAATTGTAGCACTGCCATCGTGAATAATTTTATTGACCTTGTCACATACTAAATAAAAGCTATTTCAAAAAACCGGCCTATGACCGTTCAAAGCGTCAATCAATGCTTCATTTTCAACCTCTTTGTTATCAACAAGTAACCGATTGTCGAAAGTAACCATTAGAATTGGACCTGTTTTAAGTGGTGACTTTGATCTTATCAAATGATACTCTACTCCGATTTTCGTTCGAATCAAAAATGCTGAGTAAGTGATATTCTCGAAATTGAAAGTTACATTAGTCATAGCATCTTTAGTTTGCTTGATCTGGATCTAAATTTCTGCCATCCTTTAAAAGTAAGGCCTCCTCTATGCTCATTTTCTTTGGGTTCGGTACCCAGTTTTTTCGAAGCGCCTCGGCGATCGGCGTATCGGCTTCCATCTCTGCAATAGCCGGGAAAAGGTGAAGCGCATGGCACACTTGCAAGTATTGTTTCATCCCGAGCCAAAACAATCCCTGCTCCATGGCATTAATTGTTTTTCGGGCAAGACCAGCACGATCAGCCACTTCTTGTTGAGTTAAACCGAGTTCTAGGCGGCGTTCTTTGAAAAAGCCCGCCATGATAGAGCGGGCTTCGTTTAAAAGTTCTTCGTTCATATTAACTTCTTTTACAGATTTTTTTCAGCCAAATAAGGTCCTTCTTTTTAGGATCAGGCTCATTCTTAGTATCATCAATGATACCCATATCATTTGTTACAGTAGTCCAGCTCTTACCAGTCTTTGGAGATGTGTAGGTTACTTTGTAGTGACCGTAACCGTGGAATTCGAATTTGAAATCAGACTTTGAAATTGAAGTAGTCATAACATTTTCGCGGTTTTTATTCAGTTGCCCCCTGATTTGTTATTGATGACATAAAGATATGTAACAATTTTGTTACAAACAAAGCAATTAAAATAATTACCCAGAAACCATTATATTAAGAAATTCATATAACTAACAGTATTATTCAGATGTAAATTTTAAAAATGTGATGAGCGTATTTATACGGGTGTTCTAGATTGTTGTGTTTGTTTAAATTCGCAGCTTTAAACACTAACCTTTTCACATGCGATCTCTATCACTTTTATTGATAGTGCTACTAGCGCTATGCTCATGCCAATTCATTTCATCTCCCGAGTACGAAGTACATCAATTTCCTGAAGACAAGTCTAAAGTCTGGATATTTATAATGGCTGGTCAATCTAATATGGCTGGAAGAGATAAAGTTAAGACCATTGATACTGCAACAGATTACAGAATTTATTGCGTAGACAAATGGAATAAAATACAGCTTGCAAAGGAGCCATTGCATAAATATGAGCCTGGAACAGCCGGTTATGACTGTGGGATATCCTTTGCAAAAGAGATAATTCACTACAACAACGATTCTATCAAAATCATTTTAATTCCAGCAGCCGTTGGAGGTAGCTCCATAGATCAATGGCTAGCGGATTCAGTTCACAGAAATATTTCATTGTTTTCAAACTTATTAGAAAAACTTGATGTTGCAAGTAAGTTTGGTGTTTTGAAAGGTATGATCTGGCTTCAAGGTGAAGAAGATGCTATGAATAATAAATCTGCAGGCTACGAGCAAAAGCTATTGCTGTTTTTTAAACAGATTAGAGAAGCTACCGAGTCCCCCGATTTGGCAATTGTTAGTGGAAAATTACCCATATTCAAGAAAGGTTATCATTGGGAACAAATCAGTTCTGCAATTGAAAACACTAAAACTTTGCTTGATAAATATTCCGTAATTGATAATCACGGTCTAACCCATTTAGGAGACTCATTACATTATGATTCAGAATCACAAAAAATAATCGGTCAAAGATTTGCAAGGGAAATGATAGCACTGATAAACCTACAATCCCGCAAGTAAATCCCTCACCTACACTTTTTTCGCAGTGATTGGAACTCTGGGCTCCGTCCGAGCCTCCAGCACACTGGTTTTGACGTTTCGCTTGCGTTTGAGCCCTCGTTGAGTTGTGATGTCGTACCGAACCTCATCCTTGGCGTGCTGTTACTGTCCTCCGAACTCATCATCCAGCTTTTTACCGAATGCAGATGAGTCAATACCCTCTTTTCCCCAGTGTCCCGAATCATATAAATGCTTGCGAGCTTCCTTGGCCATTTCAGAATCTTTGTCGCTCGAAAGAAAGGCCACATATAGCGCCATCTTACTTATGGACATTTCTTTTTCTCGCTTTTCATGCTCCAGATACCTTACGTACACCTTTGAAAGTTCGGCGAAGTCAACCCGGTTTTTCTTTAATAACTCAAAAAAAACAAAGTTGATGCGGTTGCGGTCCAATTTCAGGCATTCTTCGAGTGCTTTTTCGTGACCTATCATAAAAATCTATTAATTAACAGAATCAATTTGAGTTATCGCAAAATCGAATGCTTCTTTGACTAGTTGAAACGCTTCCGGGCTTCCACCTTTGTCTGGATGGGTAACCATCGCTTTTTCACGGTAGGATTTTCGTATCTGCTCAGCATTAGCCGATTGGGATACACCAAGAACCTCATACCACTCTTTTTTTACTTCTACCTTTTCAGGAATTCCAGTAAATCCGGTAAATGCTCTATCCAAGAAGTCAGACACACCCCAACGTTCCATACCACGAAGAGCCTCGATACCTTTTCCGAGAGCGTAGATATTTTCCCAAATCTTGTTATACTGATCACAACACATTGCGATATCCTTCCCTTTGTACTTAAAGTAAATTGCCACTCCAGGATCATCAATCTTTCTTGACATCCAGTCGGAATAAAGCATTCCGTCTTTTCTCAATGGAATGTTGGTGCTTACAATTAGATTCGAGCCTCCAAGCTTTGATACTTCAGAACGAAGGAATCGCTGTGCCTTATCCATAGTCACTTTAAAGCGGCTATGAATTCGAGAATTTGTTCTTTTATAGCCAATCGGCCAATGTAATGGGAATGCTTCCATATAAACAGCGGCTTACGGTCCGCCAACGTTTATAATTCACTGATAATTTTATTCAATAATTCTCTTCTCGGTTCTATTAGGCATGGAGGAAAAGCAAAGCCATCTGATCTTTTTTTCCTTAAAGAATAAGTGTATTCATTAATTACATATTGTATTGCAACGCATTCTGAACCAGTTATTATATTTTTTCTCAACAATAACCTGCACAGCCCGCATAAACCAAATGGTTTGTCCATTTGTGCACCTATTTCACAAACATGATCAACCATTATTTCCATCAGTTCTTTGATTAGTCTCATGTTATTTTAAGTTGTTTTTTTAACCATGTAATTCCATTTTCCTTTTCTGATCGCTGGTAGCGAACAATCAAATTCTCGAGAAAAGAGATCCGCTGATTTTTACCATCCTGATCCATTGGCCAACACATAAAACCATATCTAGGAAAGGGAAGCCATACCCTCAGGATTTGTTTTACTGCTCGATACTCTTCCGGGCTAAATTCCTTTGAAGTGTAAAGCCAATCACAATCAGTACAGATGCCGTACTTTACTTCACTCCTTTTTACCTCCTCGAGTAAAACCTGCAGCAATTGATCTCTTGTTCTCATGATTACCTTTTTACAATTATTCGAAGACCTTGAGGCGTTTTGACTCTACTCAGTGCGACATACAGCTGCTCTTTCTGAAAACATGGCCGACTCAGATCAACCGTGCATTCATCAAAAGTCAAGCCTTGTGATTTGTGAATTGATAGAGCATAAGCCAGCTTGAAAGGATACTGCACTATTTTTCCGATTTCCTGCAATTCCAACTCATCTTTTGACTTGTTGTACACGTACTTCTTTTTGGTCAGCTCTACCTTCTCAAGTGAGTAATCGACATTTCCAACCCGTATGTAATGGCAATCTTTGTGGCTTACAAATATTCCAATTGTGCCGTTTCTAAGGTTGTTGTCTCGACTATTGACCAGATACATGATCTTGCAGCCGTTCTTTACCTCAATCAATGGCTCCAGATTAAAGTCTTCGATCTTTGCATCGCCCTCAATGGAAGCTTTAAAAGTGAAAACGTCTCCGGGTTGTGCATCAAAGCCTTTCTTGTTGTACTGTGCAACAGTTGAATTGTAGGGAGCGAGAATTACGCCTGCAGGATCATTGGTAAGAAACTGCTTAAAGTACTGGTCTTTTCTGCCATCTCTGACGTTATTCAGAGCTTCAATGAATTCCGGATCTGATTGCCGTACGATTTCATTGAGCTCAATTGTTTGTACATTCAAATCTTGAAAAACGATTGAATACTCAAAATTGACCCCATCGTATATCTCAAACAGCTTTGATCGAGTGTTATCATCGATAATCGGTGGCAGCTGCTTCATGTCGCCAACAAAAACCAATTGTTTCGATTTAAGACCATTCTTAACCCCGTTTTTTAGGAGCGTGTAATGCATGCCATCCAATAGATCAGCTCTCATTTGGCTCACCTCATCGATAATGATCACATCGGCTTTCTTGAGCACTTCACGGTTGTTACCAGATACAAAATTTGCATCGTCATAAGTCATGATTACAAAAGGATTGATCGCAAACATTGAGTGAATGGTTTGCCCATCGATATTGGTGGCCGCAATCCCTGTTGGAGCAACTGAAATATGCTTTTTACCCATTTTCTTCAATAAAGCCTGTCCTTCTCGTACTATGAATGACTTACCGGTACCAGCCTTCCCGGTCAGGAAGATATTTGCACCGGACTCAAGCTTTTCGAGAAACTCCGTTTGTTTTGATGTATAAGATTGTTCCACTACGGTCTCTTTTTAAACATGAAGAAAATTTGCACTGGCCAAAGGATTGACATAATTGTCACCACTAACGCGGGATAGTTCCACATGGAATACTCCTTTCGATTGAAAGCGTAGTAGATAGCGTTGATGATGCCAAAGGCCACAACAATGCAAGCGTAAATAATTAGAGCAGTTTTCATTCTAGTTACATTTGATTTTGTTATAAATGATTTGTCTGGTTCTAGCGAGATGTGATTTAAGACTAGGGTAGTCTTTGAAAAGATCAGCCTCATTAGCATATGGTATTGCTTCAAATATTCCTTGCTGTTTACCGTAAATGACTCCACAATCACTGCAGATGATAAAATCAATTCTTCTGTCACTTGGAATCTCGCAACTAAAAAAGCAAGAACTACATTTAAATTTTAAACTTTGCATTCGTTAATTGTTTTTCGAATTCCTGCATCTCCTTAGCCGATATATCCTTTGGCTGAATGGATGCTTTAATGTTAAAAACCACTTGACAGCGACTTGCATCAAGTCCAGCCGTACCCATTGACAGCATCGCATTGTAAGCGATCGCTTGCCACCGGAGCTGCCGTCTTTTGTATCCAAGTTCATCTGCAGATCCTGTTAGAATTTCAGTCTCGTGATACTCGACATGCTTCACTTGGCCGTCAACTAAAACTTCTATGATCATCAGTAGCCAATTACTAACATGGCAGCATCACGAACGTGTGCGTTTGTCTTGCTGTCCTGTCCGGTTAAAGAATTGAAGTAGCTCGCTTTCACCTTGGTTTTATTGTTCCTAGGAGCAACCATTTCGAACGGAATCTTGTGCTCAGTCAGAAAGTCTTCCCAAATCACAGCATCTCTTTTAACGTATCCGGCGCCTTCCCTGCGGCCACGTTCGGCAGCTTCATCCTTTTGCTTCGGAATGAACTTTCGAAGGCGGGCATCTTCTACCCGTACAAACAGATCGTTTGGCCCATGATTGTGTAAATGCAAATCCTGAACATACTCAAGAGCTTGGTGGATCTTCATGGACTTTATGTAGGTGAATTGCTTTTTTACAGCATCCCAAAGGGCAACACCGGTGTTTACTCCCGTATCAATTCCGATGTAGTATTTGTACTTAACTGGCTTTTGCATTTTGTGCTTTTTGGATCTTGAAAAATTCGATTACTGCAGTTTTCTTCTGCTCGTCTGTCATTGGCTCTCCTGGTGCCGGATTACAGAACCCAGAAGGAACCATGCTTCTAGTGATCAGGATTTCGTAGATAAAAGGGTCAACTTTTTGCGGATCAAGGGTGTTTTCCAGAAATTTCCCGAAGTAGTACCGAATGAGCTCCATCGGCTGATTTGATGGCGGTGGCCCTGATTCGGTAATCGGTTTTTGAGGCGGTACCGGCTTAAGGGAGTTTGTTTTGGCTCGATTGACTATCGGATCGAATTGATCGAGCAGATTTTTCAAGGTGAAATGTTTCTGGAGCCAAGGGTCGGTAAAAGCCGTCGTTAAAAACGAATGCAGCGCTTTTACGGCGTTTTCTTGGGTCCAGTCGATGTTCTTCTTGTCCGAGCGCTTTTTAAGCGTTCCTACGAGGATTTTAAGCCATCTGGGATCGGCTCTTGAAAACGATGGTTCATCCAAATTTTGATTTTTGTGGAAATTGAACCAACAATCAACTAAAGCTTGCCAGTGAGGTTCTGCATCCTTGTCTTTCTGCCTTTCATTTCCTCGACTAAGAATTGGGGGCGCTGGCTCTGCCGGCGCAAAAGATTCTTTATCTATAATCTTACTCTTAGTCTTAGTCTTTGTTTGCGGATTCTTCCCGGGAGGAATCGCATTTTTCCCGGGAAGAATCGGATTGTTCCCGGGAGGAATGGTATTTTTTTCCGCTTTTGGGTCTTTTTCTTCCGAAATCGGCGTTTTTTGTTCAGCTCCCAGATCAGTTTTTTCCCTAGATTTTTTCTCATTCCTCCCGGGAATTATTGAATTCTTCCCGGGAGGAATTTCACCGATTTGGTGTTGGAAAGGGGTAATAATGAGGTTATTTGTGACGTGTTGTGATAGGTCGCATAGGAGGTATTCTTGAATCATTTCAAGCTCGCTTCCTTTCTTCCTGCGTTCCTGTGTAGCAATTATGTACACGTCCTGCATCATCTCGCAAGTGAGAACACCAAACAGCTCGGCCACGGTCTTATCGAATAAGCCACGACGGAGGCACCCGGCTATCACTTCATTAATGAGTTTGATGCTTTTTCGACAATAGTCTGTAGCAAACAGCTCAAGCAGATCTTTGTCTTTTAAATCAAAATAGTAGCCCCATTTTCCATATCCATAATCGATCAGGCATTTCCAGACGTAATAACCATCCGATCCGAACTCATTTAGAAGCAGTCGAACCTTAGGATTCAGCACATGTCCTGTATCCATTCTATAAAAACTAATTCCGGGTTTTACGTTTCGTGCCATCGTTAAAATTTGTAATAAGGGTCGTGTTCAAAAAACTCTGTTTCCTTGATCGGTTTTGGTTGTTCTGTTACTCTTTTGAATGGGATTTTATGATTGTATAGAAGCGTCATCAAAGAGTTGCGATTGATATAGGGAAAGTGCTCAGCGATTTCCCTAAAAGTCATATCTGGCTTTACAAATTCTTCCAGAGCTCTTCTTCGCTCTTCAGTTATTTGAGACTTCTTTTTGAATTCAATGCCAAGCTTCTTGATTCGACTTCTTAAAGCGTATTGGCTAATGTGACTATACAATACACAGACTTCAGCCACTGTGATGTTGGTATTTAAACTCCTAAGCTGATCATCTAGCTCGGCAGAAAGGCGTTTTCTCTTTTTATAATTCGTTACCATGGTTATGCAAAAGGATTCATGTTATCAAATTCATCGATTTGGGATGTAGCGTGAACCGGATCAGAAGTGCTTTTATTAGTGGATGGCTCATACTTGAAGGTTCGCTTCAATTCTTCCATAAACCACTCTGTAGCTGTTCTCTGCAGCCAACCTTTCCACTTCTGTTCGGTTATTCTGGCCCACTCTTCGCAGTTAAGGAGATAGTAGTTAAGCATCTGCTGAGCCGTCACATCATCGAGGCTGTTAAGGCGCCAGTTGTATTTTGCATGTCTTACAATCATCAATTTGATTTGATTCAAGACATAGAACTTACTGTAGGGCTGTCCCTTCTGGGTCAATTTTCCTTTGATGTCATTCACTAACTTATCGACATATATTTCTACATTCTTGCGACCGGCAAACCGAGAAGTTTCAAGTTTGAAATTGTCGTACCTCTGTATTCTGCGATTTTCAAAGCCGCAATTAGGACAGGTGATGCACGAAAGGTGAATGAGACGGTGACAGCCTTGGCAGCTTTTAACGGGAGCCTCTCCATCAGCTTTTACTTCCGGTGGATTGTGAAATATTGCTCTCCAGTCGTGGGGATGGGACCAGTCGCCGTGTGCGATCGCATTCTCACCAAGATCAACGATCGTAAAAGATTGTTTACCGGGATAAGGGCGAGAACCTCTGCCACACATCTGCAGCCATAAAGGAATAGAGGTTGTAGATCTGTTCACAACAATAGCCTCAATGCTTGGCTCATCAAATCCGGTTGTCAATACTCCAACGTTGCAAAGAATAGCATCAGGCGTTTCAGAAAACCACTGAAGGGTGGCTACTCTTTCTCTTGGATCTGTTTCTCCATCAATATGCCTGCAATTGTATCCGTAGGCTGCAAAGGCATCTCGAACCTTCTTAGAGTGTTCAATGTTCACGTTAAAAATCAACGTCTTTTTACCCTTGCAATACTGTTGGTATGATTTGATAGCGTTGTGAACGTTCTTATCGGAAGAGTACATTCTGGCCATCACAACCTCATCAAATTCACCGTTTTTGATGGAAAGCGAAGATCGCTTAACACTTTTCACATCGTAAGTAATGTTTGGTACCAGTCCAGTTGTTGGGTCTTTCTTCCACTCTTGAATCAATTCCGGTATCGATACACAACAAACGATATCATCAAAGTAATTCTTTAATGGGTCCTTTGCTGAAGATGCCAGAGGTGTGGCGGTAAATCCAATAATAATTGATTCGGGAAAATAGTCGTAAAGCTTTTTGAAATTTCCAATGTGGCACTCATCGACGATTACTAAGCCTACATTACCAAAGTAGTTACGGTTCTTTTTTAGCCGGTTGTGTGCTGTCTCAACCATGGCAACATACACCTTGGCATTCGGAAAATACTTGTGATTGGCTGTGATTGGAATGCCTATGATATCGAATCCTCGGTACAATGTTTTGCAGGCTTGCTTCAAAAGCTCCTCTCTGTGTACCAAGATCACAACCCTGGTCTCCTGTTTATTTAAGAATCGATTGGTTACTGCTGAGAAGGCAACTGTTTTCCCTCCACCGGTGGCCAACTGAAACACAAGCTTTCGCTTTCTGATCGCCTTTTGAGCCAGCTCCTGAATTCCGTCTTGTTGATATGGTCTAAGTTGCATCTTAAAGGTTTTCTAAAAATCTAATGGCAGTTACTGCAGTTTGCACAGCTTCTAATTTTAAGCGTTCCAGTTGCGCTTCCTGATCAGCTGGAGAATCTGGCGCCTCGTATTTTATTAATAAAGCTTCCCGGACTAACTCACCGGCCTCTTCTGATACAATGGCTGCACGTGATACGATGTGTTGTGGCCAGACCGGATGCTTCTTCTTTGCTCGGGCCATTTCCTTCTCAATGAGATTCCAGATCTCCTGCTTAGTCAGCTTTGCCATTAGATTTTGATTATTTGTTCTTGAGTTCTTTTTTCAGCGCAGTTTTGCGGGATTGAAGCTTCTTTATTTCATTTTCAAGCTTCGCCTTGCGCTTCGCATCAATCGCAGCATATTTGGTTTTGATTTCGGCTAAAACTGAAGGGAAGTATTTCTCCGCCATCTTCAATTCAGTCTGGATTTTAGAAAATCCATCATTTACGTAGTTGTGATGTGCAGGAAGAAACTTGAACATGAACAATCTCAGCACTTGATTGAATTGTTGCGCACTAATGCTGGTGGCTTTTTTGCCTATGATTGAGGCCACATCTTCTTTGAGGGTATAGTGTTGCTTTATAATTGTTTCCACCACCCACATCATTTCTTCATCAGAAAGAAACTCCTTTAAAAACTTTGCATTATTGAGCGGGCTAAAGTGCGGATGGATTTCTTCATAAGCCTTGTTTTCTGAAATCTCCTGCTTACGAACCTCATTATCCTTGAGGCGCTTTATTTCAGCATCAATTTCCTGCATAACTTGATCTGCAGTCTTAACCTCTTCTTTTGCTTTGGTGGAAGCCGAGGAACTTGAGGTATTCGCTTCTTTTTTTTTCACCTTCATTTGAACCCATGCATAGGTGCCTTTTTCAGATCCATCAATGTAAAAACCTCGCTTAGCTTTGCCGTTTGCTTTATCATTTTCGAACTGGGCTAAAAGTTCAGCAACTTCTTTTTCAGCTTTTGCAAGTATTTCTTCCTCACTTAAATCATCATCAAACACATAAAGATTTGAAATCGCATAGTCTCTTACTGTGTTTTTTTCAAGGCTGGTTATTTCATAACAATCAAAATCTTGATTTGTAACTACTGTTATACCATGCTTTTTTGCAATTTTCTCCAAGCCTTTATCATAAGACCACTGACTGCTTATGAAAACCACTTTGGGGTCTTCTATTGCTTCATTCAACCTAGTTTCAAAAGAGATTTCAGCCTTTTCTTTATAACAGTCTCTATTGGTACAATAAGCCTTTGATGCGTCAGGAAAAAGCTGAGCCGTCTCACTATTGAATTTACAGTTGACACAGGACCCTGCTTTTGTTATTGACTTTGAATTGATATCGAAAGGAGCATTTGACAAATTGCACTGAAACTCGTCGAATTTATAATCCTTTATATTGATCTTGCTTCTTATTAGCAAGTCGTCCGCATCAACTTGATCATTATAAAGCTCAGCCTGATCCTCTTTATTCAAATTGGCTATTTTAACAGCTAGTGGGGTATCAATCATATTCTTCTTGAATACATCCACCCATTTTTCAGTGAGAGAGTTCAGCTTAAAGCGCTGGCGTACGTAGTACTCACTTTTACCTATCGCTGCAGCAATTACTTCAAATGATTTTCCAGAATCAAGCATTCGAAGCATTACTTCAGCCTCTTCCATCGGGTGAATGTCTTCCCGCTGCAAATTCTCGATCGTCTGCAGCTCCAATGCCTGTTCATCGGTTAAATCCCGCTCAATGGCCGGAATTTCAACGAGGCCTGCTTTTAATGCTGCAGCAAGGCGCCTGTGTCCGAAAACAAGCAAATACCCCTTTCCTTTTTTGCGCACAGTAACGGGCTGCAAAACACCGTGTGCTTTAATTGATCCAGCCAGTTCGATCACAGACTCTTGTGATATCGTTTTTCTTGGCTGGTTTGGGTCCGGTTGAATCTTGTCAACCGGAATAAGTTTTGAATTTTCCATTTAAGTTTGATTGATGTTGAATAATTAGCGGTCTTCTTCTGCGTAGGTATCTTCTGGCTCTTCTTCAAACTCCAACTTACCTCGCGGCTCCTGTCCTACCTTTTTAGCCTCCAAATAAGCCTCAACCTCTTGAACCAAAGCAGTCAATTTCTCATTGAGATCGTCGAGATGTTTGTAGCCAGTCAAATCATTTTGTTCGAGAAGTGTGTAAGGAGCGTTAATGATAGTAACCTTCTTCAACTCAGTTCTCACATGGCCAGTAAGCACCACTCCTTCGTTTGCTTTAATCGATACGCCTGTCATGGTGAATCGTTTCACCAATTCAGCATCATAGTTCTGAATGCTTTTTACCTCTTTCAGTTTGATAAACCCAGAAAGAAGACCTAAATGGATTTTGAGATCGTGAAGGGCAGAGCGCAGATCCTGATGCATGTAGCGATCCGTAAAAGAAGCGGCGTTGTAGTGGCTTTGAGTGCCGTCCTTTTCAACACGTGAGTACGTGATTGTTAGAAAGTGATCATGAACCACTTTAATTTTCTCAATTGATACCTGCAATTTGTGCGCTTTCTTCGCCTGTTTTGTATCGTCAGAAAGATCAACTTTCTTTCTGCTTTTTTTGCCTTCAGGTTGTTCGGCACCGGGATCAACTCGACCGGTCTTCGTAGTGTCTTGAAATTCAGATAAAGGAGCCGTTTCCTCTGGTTTCGTTTTTTTAGCGGCAGCTTTTTTGGTAGCCATTATAAACTGTTTTGATTTTAAAAAAGTGTGGGTGCGTCCCCACTTGGTTTCTTTCTTGGTGTGGCCTTCTTAGGCAAAACAGTTTTCGGTAGTACAGGTGCGGGCTTTTCTTCAGGAATTGGATTGGAAATTGGAAGGGAAAAGGATTCTGGTTTTTCTTCTGTATCAATTTTGGAGCGAGCCACCGGGAACCGCTGCCCATTGCCATCTTCGACTATTAACACATTCCCATGATCAGCTATTAACTTGACAACGGTTCCCGCTTCAGCATACACACGGCCAGCTTTGGCCACACTCACTACTCGCTCAATCACAATCATGACAACTTCTCTTCGGGGATTTCTAGGGAGATCACTCCACGGTTTACTAACTCAAAAAAGCATTCTGCTGTCGCAGTGATATCTGCCATAGCATCGTGAGCATTGTCAAAGCGGTCTTTAAAAAGAAACTCATACAGCTCCTCCAGCTTTGGCCACTTGTAACCTCTTTTCGCAGGTATTTTGCAATAGTTGGTTGACTTCATCATCGTGCAGATCTTATGAATGCCGCTTCGAGGTTCTTTGCCGGCACGAATAAATTCAGCCCAAACAATGCGGTGATCAAAATTCAAATTGTGTGCAACCAAGATATCGGCCTGCATTTTGTCTTTGTAGAATGCATCCAAAGCTTCTACGATCGGAATTCCCTCAGCCATTGATTTCTCTTGGCTAAAGCCGTTATCAATCCAAAACTGCTCTGTAGGCATTTCCCAGCCATCAGGCTTGATCAAGTAATTGCCTTCGGATAATACTTCTCCGGTTGAAGTAGTTAGCAGCCAAGCAAGTTGAATCACTCTTGGCCAGTTGTTTACATCTGTATAAGATGCTTTATAATCGACGGGAACACCGTTCGTTTCTGTATCGAAAAACAAGATTTTTTTCATGCGTTTGATTTGTATGGTTTTAAAAATTGATAGAGATTCTTTTCCTCGATGTATTCGAAGAATTGACGAAGAAGAAGCTTGCAGTCGTCGTGCATGTCAGAGTAAGAAGAACAGTAGAGCGGCTCGTATGGAATGATATTGATATCGTGAAGCCAAGCAATCCCTTTCTTATCGTAAACAAGAGAGTCAAAACCTTGTACTTCGAAGACATCGTAATAAAAGGTCTTTGCATTCAGCATATCAAGATAAAAGCGCCACTGATAGCTATCAACATACTCTTGGAAGTCAGGAGTGCGAAACTTACACTTAGTATCCCTTGTGATGTTTCCCTCGATTCCATCGGTACGGCCACTCACTAGTATCGTCATGCCGTTTACTTCGTATTCCTTCGCCACAGGAACTTCATAGATCATTTTGGGGTGAGCTGCAGCGAATTCAACAGCAGGCCTTGCCAGTTCTTCAGAAAAGAAAATACCGTCAACCAAGTAGCCATTCAGGTTGCCACTAACATGCTTGAATTTGTGGCCCTCTTCGATTATTTTACCCCAAGCTTCTCCAAATTTGGTTTTATCATTTCCGAGGAAAAATCCTTTGATGGAATCCAATAAAGACTCCTCCGTATCAAATGTGGAAGCCTCTGTCATGTATCGACGAAACTTCTCAATGGTAGTAACTGAAACTCTGTAGCTCATAAGTGTTTTATCGGCTGGTTAAAGATTCTTTTTGCTCGTACTTAACTCCCGGAATGGTTCTGTTCCCCTTGTTCATTTCCTCTCTGATTTTAGCCTCATCGGGGATCAAGTATTCTCTTGGAATTAGAGCAGGATCTTCAATTGAAAAAGTCCAGCGCTTAGTAACACCTTTCACTGCAGAAGAAGAACCACCAAAGGAGCTCACATGCTTAACAGGCTTCGGAGCTTCCACCACTTGAACTGGCGGAGCTGAAGGAAGTTCTTCACCGAAAAAGTTATCGGCCTCCGCCTCCTTTTGTTTTTTGGCAGCTTCTTTTATATTGAAATCATTGATTTGATCGGTTAGGTAAGTCACAATTCCAGCCCACGTTTTATCATCGCTATCCAAGCGAGCCATGGCAATATTGATAGACTCTTTGTAAGAGTAACCGGCATCTGTCTTTACAAGGCCTAATGTTTCCAATTGAGCGCCTCTTGCCTCTCTCACTAGCTTCACTCGCTTTTCCTCTTCGGCTTCATTATAGGCCAACACAACGTCCTCAGCTCGTTTGATATCGGTGGGCAGATTGGAAATGATTTCCTTTGCCTTGGCATTGATCTTCTCCACTATTTCACGGAAAGGTTCACCGAGTGCCTTTCTTTTGTCCTCAATTACCTTAGTGACTTGCTTTGCCTTTTTGATGATATCGAGAGTGACTGTCACGTCCTCTTTCCCGGAAATTGTTTGAATGGTACTCAAGGCAGCTTTGGCCTTGAGTACTTGATTTTCAGTTTTATTGAACTTCCGGAGATCGAACTTCACCTCATCCGGGTTATCGTTTACTTCTTCAAGAAGCTTCACTTGCAAAGCCTCCTTTTTTTCTTCCGGAACTGTTTGTTCCGGAGTAGCGTTTGTTACCATTGTTTATCGATTGAAATGTTATAGGAATAGTTAGTTGCCTGATGCTTCAGCTGGCCTGCGCACGTTGCGATTTGATGGCTTTTTAGCTGCAGCAAGAATCTCAGGAATAAGCTTGTTGAAATCCTCAGTGCTCATGTAGTTCAACTCCTCGTATGTGATTGTACGGCTTCCAAAAGTGAACCCATCCGAACCCATGACCACTTTCATATCACGAAGCATTTGGCATCGAGTCTCCATTTCTTCTTCAGATGCAGCCTCTGGAGCTTCTCCTTCTTCTTGGGGTTTTACTGATTTATCTTCTGGCTGTTCCGTGGTTTGCTGTTGTGCTGCAGGCGTTTGAGCAGGCGCATTCTCTTTTTGAGGTAGCTCGTATCGCTTCGTTTCTTTGTTGGCAACAAAACCGAGGTCTTTCGCTTTGGCAACAATCAGTTTCACCATTGGTGCCTTAATGTGAGGCTCCTGAGCATTCACTTCAGCGAGTAATGCGGTCATATCCTCAGGCGTTTCTGTTTTGGCTAAGCGATCTTGATAGGCATCCATGATTTTCATGGCTTCCAATTGCTCTTCACTCATTTGTGAAATCGACTTCTTCACGTCAGCAATCACATTGGCCATGAATGTTTTCAAAGAAGGATCTTCCTTGGATGGAATATCAATTTGAGGCAGGTTAGCCGTATTCTTACCAACCGTGAGATCAGTTGGAGACCAGGAGATATTTCGATTATTGTTAATGAAGGTTACATAGCCAACTTGATCTGCAATTCTCAAGAGCAATTGATACGACTGGCCAGTTACGTCAGGAATGGCTCTTTTGGTGTCCTCATCCTTTTTTGCATGTGCAATGATGATAACGTCCATTCCTTCAGCTCGGCGGTTATTGAGGAAAAGTTTGAACTGATCGCCAATCTCACCGTAAGCACGCAGCTTGTTCGTTTTCAATTTGTGATCAATGCGTGTTACATAACTCATCAAGAAGTCATCGAGAGCAGCCTTTGCTGTATCAATTACAACCGTTTTGTAACCTTTAAAAGTTCCCTTGGTTTCTTCTTCAATAACGTCTTCCCACTTATCGATGATGATTGTATCTCGGCGGTAAAAGGAGCGTGATACGCCACGATCGAAGTCAAGTACAATGACATCCTGAGCGGTGTTTCCAAGTGTAGTTTTTGAGGCACCCGGATCTCCATAAATAACGATGACCACCGGGCGTTCGGGCATCGCTTGATTTGCTTTAACTAAAGGCATGATTGTGATTTTTATGATTAAAAAAATGATTGCTTAAAAAAGCCGGTGGAAACCGGCTGCCATTATGATGGCTTGATCGACTCTAACCGTAGCGGGGGCAGGAATCGAACCTGCATGATGCAACCTATTTTGGTGTCGACTCGCCGCAGTTGTCGCATCTATCTCGCTTTAGTTAGCGTCTACCAGTTTCGCCACCCCGCCAATTACGCCTAATAGCTAGACGTAATTTCATTTTCATGTATCCTAAAGAACTAATCCAAGATTGCCGCTTGGCCGGGAGCCTTTTAAAAGGAGCCGACCGAAGCCGGCTCGTTGCTAATAAAACCTCAAACAATAAACGAGGTGAGTGCTGTCCTTTTAACTCAATTCAGCAGTAGAACCGAATTCATCACTCAATTAGCTATAAATGGATTTTCGATATCACGGTAGAACTCCGACATTCCACCGGTATATAAAGTCTTCTTTGGAATCACCGTATTCTTGCGGCGCTTGAGGTTAGTATGTACCTTATCAATTGCAATTCCAACGAGAGTTGCAAGAACGTAGCAGCCTATAAGAAATAAAATAAAAGAAGGTAGCGTCATCATAACAAAAGGTTTAAAGGGTTATAACAGTTTCAATTTCTCAACTGCAGTCTGGCCAAGAATGCTGATCATTACTCCTTCGTGCTCGTCAGTTTGTTCTTTTAATTCTGAAACCAAAAGACGAAAACGATCTACAGTAGGATTCATCACGACATTGCTTATCGCAGGAAGCCAAACCGTATCCTTATCAACACCCTTCAATTCATTGAAGAATGCTTTCTCTTCAGTAGACAATTGATCAATAAAGCTCATACTAGTAGTTGTTTGGAATTGAGGTATGAGGGTTGTTGTTGATTCGGAAGTGTCTCAGTAGCTCTTCCATAAACTTCTCTTCCGTAGTGTTGAATTCCTTCGCACAGAGTTTGAAAAAGCTACCGAGTTTGATCACTTTCGTTATATGTAGAAGCATCATCCAATCGATCAATTCAAAATCCTCGATGCCGGTGTGAGAACTTAACAAATCAAGCTTTCGAGACTTCTGCCCCAGTTCTCCGTCGTTCATTTCCATGATATCGACGTGATCAGGCTTGATAAAAATGTAGGTGGTCCCGTTGTACATGCAAATAGTAGTTGCATTGGTTCGGGTTTTATTGAAGCCTTGCGCTTCCAAGTATGTGATGACCTCTGGTATCACAACTTTTTGTTTTGCAGTTAAAATGTGTAGATTTGTCATGTTTATCGATTGAAGTTTTTACTTCCTGCCTGATGTTAGCGCATCAGGCTTTTTTGTGTTTTGCTCTTTTGGTACCACCAACCCTTTGCATTCTTCTATCCAATGTGAGTTCAACTCTCCTGTTCAAATCAATTACTAAAGCATCGGGAGTTGTAGACACAACCTCCTCAGGCTTAAGTTCTTTTCTGATCAACTCTGCTTCACGCAGAATGCATTTTGCATAAGCCTCCATATTGGCCACATGCTCTAATATTTTTGAGGGTATTGACATTGTAATTACTGGGTATTACTTTTACGCTTTCTCCAGTTCGATAACTGGTTCAAGGATGTCCTCGATTGCTACTCCGACCTCTTCTGATATCACTCGCAAAGCCGCATACTTGGTTAAGCTCGAATTAGGCTTGTTATCTTTCATAAGCAGCCAAATAGATTGCTCGCCTTGGTTAATTGCCATGGCGATCTTGGTCCGTGCCTTCGGGTTATTGACCTGATCTAAAATTGTTTGCTTGATTTTCATAAATTGTGTTTATAAATTTTTATAGTCCAAATTTATGACGAATAATTCGTCATTGCCAAATATTTCATCATATTTTTTTACATTTTTTTTGTCAATAACGTGAATACAGGGGAAAAACTTAAGCAGGCAAGGGTTTCAGCGGGGCTGAGCCAACAAAAGATGGCCGAAAAATTAGGCATCAATAGGACTACCTATCAATACTGGGAGACTTCAGGACCCAATTTGGAGGGTTTGAAACTTGTATGCAAGGCACTAAACCTGCCAATGAGCTACTTCATTGACAAATATTCTGGCGAAACGGGCGGCATAATTGACGACTCTTTAAAGCCCGATACTGGTTTTTTAGTGGAAAAGAAGATAATAGTTGAGGAAGAAAATAAAAAAACTGATTACCTAGACAAGTATATTTCTACCCTTGAACAAAATAATCAGTTTTTACAAAGAATGCTTGAAACTAGCCTTGGGTCAATAATAGAGACCCAGATGGCCCAACTTTCACATCAGAAAGCTCTGGCTTGGTACCAAGCTTATAACGTTGCTGAGGGGGATCAGAACAAACTGGTTGAGGAATTGACAAGGCTAAACAGTAAAGTCGCCGAGTTTGCAGGCTTTCGTACCGAAAAGGACAGCGTAAAACGCAGTTGACACATTTCATCATCGCTTAAGGTTTTAGGTGTTACGGCGGGCGACGATCAACAACTGCCATCATTCTACGGGGTGCCAAATATCGAAGTAGCAACATTCATTTAGAGCAACAAATTGAAGTAATTACCAAAGAATAAAAGTAAACACTTATGAAAATTAAACCTTTCCCTTACCTATTACTTTTTATCTTAATTCCATCCATTGGATTGAGTCAAAAGGTTTATAAATCAAAGCCGGACCCATTTAACGGGAATTGGAGTCATGAAACAAAGCCAGCAAGTATTTTCGGTGACTACGGGTATGGACGTCACGTATTAGTTCAATTCCGTCAAAATTTCTATCCGAACGAATCTACTCAAGATTCAACTTGGTACTTGTTGGTTTCTATAAAATCAAATGACGTATTTACAATTAGACCTACAGATTCACTGAGGCTAAAGTTCGAAGACAATCAAATTTGGAGCTTTCCATATACTAAGCTTGAAATAAATATCCCAAGTGATTACAGGCACTTTTGGGTTCCTCTCAATTATGAATTCGTTAGACAACTTCAAAGCAGTCTACTTAAATACATTCGGATTGATACGGAAAAAACCAATCAAGACTTTGAAATTTCACGATCAAATGCCGGTTGGCTGATGGATAACTACTATGCTTTTGATAAATACATGAAGAAGTTAAAATGAAGAAGAAGTCAATAAAACCAACAGTCAATGAACGAATGTTCAAGCTTCGAGATCAAGCCATTTTTCTAGGGCTGGCCACCTCGGAAAAGAATTGGTGTGACCAGATCGGTTTCATTTCACAGAACATTAATCAGGTAAAAAGGGGTAAACAGTCGTTCACTTTGGACCACATTCATAACGCAGTTGAACTCGTGGAATGCAGCTATGACTTCATTTTCGGCAAGATCGATACCCTCAAACATAAAACAGGAGGTAAAACAGAAAACTAGCGCAAACGGATAAATTTTAAAATACAAAATACACGCCCAGAGCGAGTTTGATAAGTCAGAAAAGCAATACTGAGGATTTTGGTTCTGTTTGTCTTGGTTCGAATCCAGGTCGGGCAACAAAAAGAAAAGCTGATCAATTGATCAGCTTTTTTATTTTAATGATTTCTTGTGTAGATCAGTCCATAAGCCGTTTCATACACCTTTTCAAGCTTGCTTTCCAATCGGGAATTGTTAGATGATAGGTTTCTTCAATTTTTGCTGTATTCAATAATGAAAATGCCGGTCGTTTTGCCGGTGTTGGATATGCCGAACTAGGAATGGCATGTAATTCACACTGCAAACCAGCTTGCTTTTTAATTTCACTAGCGAAATCGAACCAACTGATTTTCCCTTTATTACTGTAATGATAGATACCCGGGACCCAAGTTCCCGAGCTAATGATTTTTAAAATTGAATCAGCTAAATCTGCTGCGTAAGTGGGAGCGCCAATTTGATCAGAAACTACGTTCAAACTCGGGCGTTCTTTCATCAAACGCAGCATCGTTTTCACGAAATTATTTCCATGAAAAGAATAGACCCAAGCCGTTCTTATGATAATTGAAGAAGGATTTGCATTTACACAACGTTGTTCGCCCTCTAATTTCGATTTTCCGTAGACATTGGTTGGACCCGTTGTATCCGTTTCTTTATACGGAATTTCACTGCTTCCATCGAATACATAGTCGGTGGAAATATGAACCAGTTTTGTTTGATATTTTTCACATATTGTTGCCAGTACTCCTACCGATTCACCGTTCACCAGCATGGCCATATCAGCTTCCGTTTCCGCCCTGTCAACAGCTGTATAAGCAGCAGCATTGATGCAAAAATGCGGCTTGTAGGCTTCGAAGAAGGACTCTACTAATGGAAAATGATGTAAAGGACAATCTTCGCGACTCAGAAATACAAATCGGTAATCAGAATATAGAGAAGAGAGTTCTCGTAATTCTTTTCCAACTTGACCATTGGCCCCGGTAACTAAAATGATTGGAGCACTCATAAGCGGAGGTTTAGAATACAAAATTGTTCTTGCAATTATTGAAAACCGGCTGCGCCATGTCTTTCTCAGACACAATCATAGCTTCTGCCGGCACTTTCCAATCGATATTCAATACAGGATCATTGTAAAGGATTCCGGCTTCCGCATCTTTGTTGTAGAGCGTGTCGCACTTATACATTACTTGAGCAACAGGACTGAGTACTGAAAACCCATGAGCAAAGCCTTTTGGAATATACAACTGCTTCTTATTCTCGGCGCTCAACTCAATACTATACGACATACCGTATGTAGGGGAACCCTTTCTTATGTCTACCACTACATCTAGAATTACACCTTCCAGTACTCGCACTAATTTACTTTGGGCGTGTGGTGCTAACTGATAGTGCAACCCTCTTACCACACCGTATGAAGATTTAGATTGATTGTCTTGTACAAATACTTCATTGATGCCTTCTTTACTAAAAGTAAATTGATTGAACGACTCAAAGAAAAATCCTCTGCTATCGGCATAAACAACCGGATCAAAAATGCATAGTCCGGGAAAGGCAGTCTGTGTAAAAGGCATGATTATTAAATTTTCGATCAACGTTTATCATAAAGTTCACCGTAGAACTTTTGATAATCGCCCGAAGTTACGTTTTTAATCCATTCCTCGTTTTGAAGGTACCAATCTACTGTTTTCTCTAGGCCTTCTTCGAATTGAAGAGAAGGTGTCCAGCCCAGTTCTTTGTTGAGTTTGGTAGCATCAATTGCATACCGGAGATCATGACCTGGACGGTCGGTTACATATGTAATGAGCTGTTCGCTGGTGCCGGCCGGGCGTCCCAGTTTCTTATCCATAATACTGCAAAGTAGTTTTACCAGGTCGATGTTTTTCCATTCATTGAAGCCACCCACATTGTAGCTCTCTCCCACTCTTCCGTTATGGAAAATAACATCGATGGCGCGAGCATGATCTTCCACAAACAACCAATCGCGAACATTTTCTCCTTTACCATAAACGGGTAAAGGCTTGTTTGTTTTGATATTATTGATCATTAATGGAATCAATTTTTCGGGGAAGTGATGGGATCCATAGTTGTTCGAGCAATTACTCATTTTAACCGGAATTCCATAGGTATCGTGGTATGCCATTACAAAATGGTCGGAAGCTGCTTTGGAAGCTGAATAAGGCGAATGTGGATCGTAAGGTGTTTCTTCTGTAAAGAACCCTTCTTCTCCTAATGAGCCGTATACTTCGTCGGTAGATACGTGGTAGAACAGCTTGTTCTCATAGCTTCCTTTCCAATATTTTCGTGCTGCATTCAAAAGAATGGCTGTTCCCAAAACATTTGTTTTTACGAAAGCAAGGGGGTCCATGATAGAACGGTCTACATGCGATTCAGCAGCCAAATGAATTACTGCATCGAATTGATGTTTTTCAAACAAAGAGTAGATTGCCTCTTCATTGGTAATATCGGCTCTTTCGAAAAAATAATTAGAACTAGATTGAACGTCTTTCAAATTCTCCAAGTTACCGGCATAGGTAAGTGCATCCAAGTTCACAATTTTGTAGTTTGGATACTTCTTTACAAACAATCGAACCACATGCGATCCAATAAAACCGGCACCTCCGGTGATCATGATGGTTTTAGCAGCAGTGCTCATAAACTCGTCTTAAGGTATAAAGTTAAAAGCGGTCTTTAAGAAAAGACCGCTGAATGAATTATTTATTTGGATAGAATTCTTTAGGTTGTTTCATCCATTCTTCAGGCGGAAGGTTTTTGAAATATTCGTAGGTAATTTTCAACCCTTCTTTTCTACTCACCTTTGGTTCCCAGCCTAAAATTTCTTTTGCTCTTGTTATGTCCGGACGACGTTGTTTAGGATCGTCTACAGGCAAAGGTTTGTGAACAATTTTTTGAGTAGTACCTGTTAGTGCGATGATTTCTTCTGCGAATTCTTTCAGGGTAATTTCATCGGGGTTGCCAATGTTCACCGGCATGTGATAATCGCTTAAAAGTAATCGGTAGATCCCTTCAACCAAATCGTCAACATAACAAAAAGAGCGCGTTTGGCTTCCATCACCGAATACAGTTAAATCTTCGCCTCTCAAAGCTTGACCAATGAATGCAGGAAGTGCTCTACCATCATTGAGGCGCATGCGAGGACCATAGGTATTGAAAATACGCACAATGCGGGTTTCCAAACCATGGAAGGTATGATAGGCCATTGTTATGGCTTCTTGGAAACGCTTGGCTTCATCGTAAACACCACGAGGACCAATCGGGTTTACATTTCCCCAATAATCTTCATTTTGGGGATGCACCATTGGGTCACCATAAATTTCAGAAGTAGATGCAATGAGCATTCTAGCTTTCTTTGATTTGGCTAATCCTAAACAGTTATGGGTACCTAAAGAACCTACTTTCAATGTTTGAATAGGGATCTTAAGATAATCAATTGGGCTAGCCGGAGAAGCAAAATGCAAAATATAGTGCAGTTCACCCGGAACATGAATGAATTTAGAAACATCGTGATGATAGAATTCAAATTGTTCCAGTTTGAACAAGTGTTCAATGTTCTTAAGGTCGCCGGTAATGAGGTTGTCCATTCCAACTACTCGATACCCTTCTTTAATGAAGCGATCGCATAGGTGAGAACCTAGAAAACCTGCTGCTCCTGTTATGAGAACTCTTTTTGTAGACATAGGTGATTATTTAGCTGCAGATGAATTTGGAATAGCGGTTGCGCGACCTACACTTTCATAATAGAAACCGAGATCTCTTACGGCGTCTGTATCGAACAAATTACGTCCGTCGAAAATTGCTTTGCTCTTGAGAGATTTTACAATTTTCAGAAAATCGGGTGTTCTAAATTCGTTCCATTCGGTAGCAATTACGAGTGCGTCGGCATTTTCCAAGCAATCGTACTGTGTTTCAGCATAAGCAATTTTATCGCCAATTACTGCTTTCACATTACTCATTGCTTCCGGATCGTATGCTTTCACGGTTGCACCTGCGGCCACTAATGCATCAATAATATATAAGGCGGGGGCTTCACGTATATCGTCGGTATTGGGTTTGAAAGCCAATCCCCACAAAGCGAAATGCTTGCCTTTTAAATCACCATTAAAATATTTTGAGATTTTTGGAATGAGGTGGAGTTTCATCTTCTCATTCACATCCATTACAGCATTCAATATTTTAAAATCGTAGGATACTTCGGTTGAAGATTTCACTAAGGCTTGTACGTCTTTAGGGAAACAGCTTCCGCCGTATCCGATACCCGGGAACAAGAAGCGTTTTCCGATCCGTTCGTCACTACCAATTCCCTTACGAACCATGTCAACATCTGCACCTAAGCGTTCGCATAAGTGAGCGATTTCGTTCATAAAGGTGATTTTGGTTGCCAGGAATGAATTGGCGGCATATTTAGTAAGCTCTGCTGAACGAACATCCATGTAAATGATAGGATTTCCTGAACGCACAAATGGAGCGTATAAGTCGCCCATTGTTTTCTTCGCTCTGTCAGATGCAGCTCCAATTACCACACGGTCGGGCTTTAAAAAATCGTCAACGGCTACACCTTCTCTTAAGAACTCGGGATTTGACACTACATCGAAATCTCCTTTGTAGTTGGCGGCAATTGCAGCATATACTTTTTCAGCTGTCCCTACCGGTACTGTGCTCTTATCAACAATTACTTTATAATCTGTTAAGAGATTTCCTAAATCTTTTGCTACTCCCAAAATGTATTTCAAATCGGCAGATCCGTCTTCACCCGGAGGTGTAGGAAGGGCCAAGAAGATGATTGCGGCGTCTTTAATACCATCAGATAAGCTGGTAGTAAAATGCAATCTGTTTTCGCGTTGGTTTCTCAAAAACAGTTTCTCTAGTCCGGGTTCATAAATGGTAATTTGTCCTGATTTCAGTTTATCGATTTTTTTCACATCGATATCAATGCAAGTCACTTCGTTACCGGTTTCAGCGAAACAAGTTCCTGTTACCAGTCCTACATACCCTGTTCCAACTACTGCAATCTTCATGGTTTCGAGTTTTAATTGAGGTTAAGCTTTTTTATTTTCTTGAATATAGGTAAGCACGTGTTTCGTAATGTATTCCAATTGATCTTGATCCAACTCAGTATGAATGGGCAATGAGATGACTCTCTCCGTTAACCAGTCTGTTGTTTCAAGGGTAAATTTATTTCCTCCGAAGGCAGCAAACATTTGTTGACGATGCGCCGGTACGGGGTAATAAATCATCGATGGTATTTTTTGTTCAGCCAGGTAAGCGTTCAATCCATCGCGATCTACTCCTTCCAGCAACAATGTGTATTGATGAAATACATGTTTGCCATAGTTAGCTCTGAATGGTGTGGTAATAGCCGGTTCATTTTTAAAGGCCTGATCATAATAATCAGCGGCTTTTCTGCGAGCGTTGTTGTATTCATCAAGGCGTTTTAATTTCGCCAATAGAACAACCGCTTGCATGGTATCGAGACGGCTATTACATCCAACTAAATCATGGTAGTAACGTTTACTTTGACCATGATTTGCAATCATTTTTAACCGATTGGCTAACGTTTCATCGTTGGTGAATATTGCTCCCCCATCACCATAACAACCTAAATTTTTAGAAGGGAAGAAAGAAGTACAGCCAATAGTACCCAAAGTACCCGTTTTAGCTATTCTCCCATCGGAGAAAGTATAATCGGCGCCAATGGCTTGGGCATTGTCTTCAATAACGTAAAGGTTGTATTTTTTGGCTATGGCAAGAATTTCTTCCATAGGGGCCGGCTGTCCGTACAAATGCACCGGTACAATTGCCTTTGTTTTTGGAGTAATAGCCTTTTCAATGGCCGCCGGGTCAATACAAAAGGTTTTGGGATCTACTTCTACGAATACGGGCTGCAATCGAAGCAGGGCTATCACCTCCGTAGTAGCTACATATGTAAAAGACGGGGTGATTACTTCATCGCCCGGTTGTAGATCGAGCGCCATCATGGCTATTTGAAGGGCATCTGTACCATTGGCACAAGGCACTACATGGGAAATATTTAAGTAAGAAGCCAATTGAGCGGCAAACTCAGTAACTGCCTTTCCTCCAATAAAGGAAGCTGTATTCAGCACTTCTTGTAATCCAGTATCAACTTCTGTCTTTATTTTTGCGTATTGCCTCTTCAGGTCAACCATTTCAATGGGATGCATACCTTTTGTTTTCTATTAAAATGGCACAAAGCTACTCCGAAATTGTGGTTTTTGCAACGTTCTGATGGCATGTTAAGAATTGAGTATAAATTTGTTGAAGCTAAAACTCGCCATTTGCACCTGTTTTTTTACAATCTGTTTCTTTTTGCTTATCAATTGGGTATCAAATTGGTAGCGCGCTGGAATCCCAAAGCTCGTTCCTGGCTCAAAGGTCGTATCAATATCTTTGATCGATTAAAAGACGCGCTTCAGGAAAACCGGAGACCGGTTATTTGGATGCATTGCTCCTCTCTTGGAGAATTTGAACAAGGAAGGCCGATTTTTGAGTCTATCAAAGCTTCTCATCCTCAACACTTTATGTTAGTAACCTTTTTCTCTCCCTCGGGTTATGAATATAGAAAGGAGTATGCTGCCGCCGATTTGGTGATGTATTTACCCATGGACGGAAAAGAAAATGCACAAAGGTTTCTCGACATTGTTCAGCCTAAATTAGTGATCTGGATTAAATATGAATATTGGTATTACTATCTAAAGCAGTTAAAGGAGCAACAAGTGCCCGTTTTATTGGTATCGGCGTTGTTCCGACCCAATATGGCTTTCTTCCAATGGTATGGAAAAATGTATCGTGAAATCTTGGGCTTCTTCAACACTATTTTTGTTCAAAACGAGGCTTCCAAAGCGGCGTTGAAAACAATTGGGTTTGAAGAAAATGTAGTGGTTGCCGGAGACACTCGTTTTGACCGAGTAAAAACCATTGCCGATAATCCGGTGCAAGTACCGGAAATTGCGGCATTTATTGAACAAGCTCCAACCTTGGTTGCAGGCAGTACTTGGCCTGAAGACGAAGAACTGTTGGATCACTATGCCAATGTTCATCCTCATGTAAAGTTCATCATTGCTCCTCACGATATATTTGAAGAACGACTTCAACAGATTGAAGCACTTTTTAAACATGCCGTTCGGTATTCAAAATGGAAAACAATGACTGAAAACGAGAAACGGCAATCTTCTTTTAACTCTTTGATCATCGACAATATTGGAATGCTATCTAGTTTATACCAGTACGCAACCGTGTCTTATGTTGGTGGGGGTTTTGGGGAAGAAGGGGTTCACAATGTGTTGGAAGCGGCGGTTTATGGCAAACCGGTGGTGTATGGACCCGAATACAGTGCTTATGAAGAGGCTATTGAACTGATTGACTGTGGTGGCGGGTTTAGTATTGAAAGTGTAATTGAAATGGAACCACTTGCCGATCGACTGCTTACAGACAAAGCCTTTTATCATGAAACCTGTGAAGCTGCTGCCGGTTATGTAAAAGGCAAAGCAGGTGCGTCGAAAAGTATCTTAGATCGTATTTATGAAAAGCGTCTTTTAACCAATTGATAAAAATGTTGGGTAGTTGATTTCTGATCATCCCATCCCAACTTCAATTTCAATTCTCGTTCCATCCAGAAAAGGGCTTCTTGATATACATGGAAGGAATTGATAGTTTTTATGCTTCTTTCAAACATGATGTCATCGCCTCTGAAGAGATCGTTTATAAACACAAATCGATCATTGATTCCGATGGCTTTTCTTAAGTCCCGAATGGGTACTTCTGTAAGAATATGTCCAACTTCTACCACGGCTGCTTTTAACGAATCATTAAGAGAATTGGCAGCGCCGGCCATCACTTCATTGAGTTCACGTCCTCTATTTTGATGAGATAAGGTTGGAATATCGATCATGGGATCGAAGGCTCTTCCATTCTTTTCTTCCTTTTCAGGGCTAGTTGCAGGAACAATATCATCCGGAAAAAGAGAGATCGGGATGCGCGATTTCGCAATAGTAACCGGTTCATTTTGGACGGTTTGGCGTGGTGCAGAAGGCATTGTAACCGACACTTTCGTGGAGGTCAAAGGCTTGCTGGAACTGGATATTTGAGCAGAAAGCTCCGCTTCAATTAATTGGGCTGTTACCAATAATTGGGCAGGACTTGCTTTTTGTTCAAATTGTTCATTTAATTTGCCGATCAATTGGGCTAAGCGATCCATCATTGGTGACCTTTTTTTACCATTTATCTACGAATAGATAAAATTAAACAATTTTCATTCCGTTTTATCAAGTAAGATGTTTATAGAACCAAATATATCGGGAGAAAGACGCGGCTGGATCGAAGTCGTTTGTGGTTCCATGTTCAGTGGGAAAACCGAGGAATTGATCCGTAGACTGAAAAGAGCCAAAATTGCCAATCTGAGAGTAGAGATATTCAAACCTAAAATTGATACGCGGTACGATGAGCAACAAATAGTTTCTCATGATGAAAATGCCATCGTATCAACCCCTATTGATAACTCGCAAACCATTCTTTTGTTGGCCAATGATGTAGATGTAATTGGTATTGATGAAGCGCAATTCTTCGATGATCAATTACCGGATGTTTGCGAACAATTGGCGTTAAAAGGCATCCGTGTGATAGTAGCCGGATTGGATATGGATTTCTCTCGCAAACCATTCGGTCAAATGCCGAATCTTTTGGCGAAAGCCGACTACATCACTAAACTGCACGCCATTTGCGTGAAATGTGGAAATATTGCCAATTATTCTTATCGTAAAACCGCCGACTCAAGTCAGGTAGTATTAGGTGAGAAAGATGTTTACGAACCACGATGCAGAACTTGCTACAATCAATAGTGTGAATACAAAGAATCCATTTATAGCACTTTTTAAGAAGGACCTGTTGCTTGAAATTAGGCAGCAGTACACTTTATATGGGATTCTCCTGTATATAGCATCTACCATTTTTGTATTGAACTTGGCAATGGGAAGCCCCGATGACAAGGTTTGGAACGGATTGTTTTGGATCATTCAATTGTTCATTTGCGTAAATGCCGTAGCCAAAAGTTTTCTTCAAGAAAGCCGTGGTAGAATGTTGTACTTCTATACCATCGCAGGCGCTCCTCATTTTATTTTGGCTAAACTGCTGTTCAATTCGGTACTCATGATGGCAATGAGCATCATCAGTATGCTTTTGTTTGCTTTGTTATTGGGGAATCCGTTGGTTCATATGGGTAGCTTCCTATTATTAGTATGTTTGGGAGGCATTAGTTTGAGCTTGGTATTTACGTTTCTGGCTGCTATTGCGGCCCGTGCCCAACAGAATGCTGCCTTGATGGCTATTATGGGTTTTCCGCTCATTATTCCACAAGTTTTGTTGCTCATGAAGATCTCCAATATTGCTTTTGGTGCTGTTCAAAGCGGATTGTGGAGCTTAATGGGTTTGCTTTTATTGCTCGATTTGTTAGTTGTTGTACTTGCATGGATCTTGTTTCCTTTCCTTTGGAAAGACTAACATTTGATAGTTTTTTAATAAACAGGGCTTTCCTCGAAGAATTTCCATTGTTCGGATAGCTGAATTGTATGAAGCTTAATGAATATTGGAAACGGCTAGAAGCAATTGATTTTTAAAATACTAGCGTATCAATTCCTCCCCTTCCCCTAATTTTGCCATGGTTTTTGCAGTAAAAACCTGCAAATCCAATATTACATGCTAATGCGCGCATCCTGGTGGAAAATAATCGGAGTTTTGTTGCTCCTCTATACATTCAGTTGGGGCTTTTTTGTTCCCGTTCCTCATATTGGCAATTTGTACGAAACGATCCGCAATCTGTTTTTTCATGTTCCAATGTGGTTCACGCAATTGACACTCATTTCCATTTCGCTCTATTATGCTATTAAGTTTTTAAGAAACCCCCAGCCTCAGTACGATTTGTATTCCAATGCTTTTGCTCAAGTTGGGATTCTATTTGGAATGCTTGGATTGGTTACCGGTGCCATTTGGGCTAATTACACCTGGGGAAGCCCTTGGAACAACGATCCAAAACAATTGGGAGCAGCAATCGCTTTATTGATCTATCTCGCCTATTTTGTGTTGCGCAATTCAATGACCGATTTGGATAAGAGAAGTCGTGTAGCAGCGGTCTATAATATTTTCGCCTATTTCATTTATGTTCCAATGATCATGATTCTTCCCAGACTTACGGAGTCGCTGCATCCCGGAGGTAAGGGCGTAGAAGGTAATCCTGGTTTGAATGGAGCTGATTTGGATCCAGCGATGCGACTGGTTTTTTGGCCGGCAGTAATTGGATGGATATTACTAGGAGTATGGATCAGCACATTGGTGATTCGTTACAAAAATCTAGAAGAACAAAAGATAAACGCATAGCATTATCATTATTAAAAAGCAACAATGAAGAAAGCTGTATTATTCCTGCTGGGTTGTTTGATTCAAATAACCATGTTTGCACAAGATCAAGTAAATGCTGAACCTGTTCCTACCGGTATGAATGCGAATGGGAAGATTTGGGTTGTAATGGCCGTGTGCATTACGATATTAGCAGGCTTATTGTTTTTCATGGTTCGTGTAGACAGAAAGCTCTCTAAACTAGAGAAGTAGCCTCATTTTAAGTGTTTTTTTGGACCTCTCTATTCAATTAATTCAAAGAAACATCGTTAGTACCCTTGCATCTTTCCTGCTTTCCTGATGAGGAAAGCACCAACAAATGGCTTGTTAATTATTAGAAAAATAAAATTGCTTATCATGTCAGAGTACAGTTTTTTTGGTTCCGTTGAGAAAAGTTTCGATAAAGCGGCCAAATTCACCAATTGGGATCCAGGCATTCTGGAACAAATTAAACAGTGTAATGCCGTTTACCGCATGCACTTCCCTGTTAAGATCGGAGACAATATTGAGGTAATCAAAGCATACCGCGTTCAGCACTCGCATCACAAACTTCCATGTAAAGGGGGGATTCGTTTTGCCATGAGTGTGAATTTAGATGAGGTGATGGCCTTAGCAGCGTTGATGACGTATAAGTGTGCAATTGTGAACGTACCTTTTGCCGGTGCAAAGGGTGGTATTACCATCGACCCGAAGAAGTACACTCCTTACGAGTTGGAAAAAATAACACGTCGCTATACTTCTGAATTGATCAAGAAGAATTTTATTGGTCCCGGCATTGACGTTCCTGCTCCTGATTACGGAACAGGTGAAAGAGAAATGGCCTGGATTGTAGATACGTATGTGAGTATGCGTCCCGGCGAAATTGATGCTTTGGGTTGCGTAACCGGCAAGCCTGTAACACAGGGTGGTGTACGAGGAAGAAGAGAAGCTACCGGATTGGGTGTGTTTTATGGATTAAGAGAAGTGTGCAACATGCCAGATGTGATGCAACGATTGGGTTTAAGCGTAGGAGTTAAAGGCAAGAAAGTAGCAGTACAAGGATTGGGTAATGTGGGTTACCATTCAGCTAAATTCTTCCAAGAAGCGGGTGCAATCATAGTAGGATTAGCGGAATACGAAGGCGCCATTTGGAGCAATGATGGGTTGGATGTAGATGCTGTTTTCAATCATAGAAAGAAAACAGGTTCTATCTTGAATTTCCCGGGTTCTCAAAACTTTGCAAAAAGTACCGATGCCTTAGAAATGGAATGTGATATTTTGATTCCTGCTGCTTTGGAAAACGTCATCAATGGCGAAAACGCACCTCGCGTTAAAGCAAAGATCATCGGAGAAGCAGCGAATGGTCCATTGACTCCTGAAGCTGATGAAGTATTTGCGTCAAAAGGAACTTTGGTTGTTCCGGATATGTACTTGAACGCAGGTGGTGTAACGGTGAGTTATTTCGAATGGTTGAAAAACTTGAGCCACGTTCGTTATGGAAGAATGGAAAAACGTTTTACGGAGAATCAAAACCGTCAAATGTTGGAACAAATAGAAGAAATTTCAGGTAAGAAAGTAAGTGAAAAAGAGCGCGAAGAAATTATTCATGGACCTGACGAAGTTGATTTGGTAAGAAGTGGTTTGGAAGAAACCATGATCAGTGCCACCAGAGAAGTGATGGACTGTTGGAAAGCCAATCCTCAGATTCCTGACATGAGAACTGCAGCATATGTTGTTGCTATCAACAAAGTTGGTACCAGCTATGAAGAGCTCGGTATTTTCCCATAAAAGTTTTCAACTGCAATAAAAAATGAACCCCGCTCTAAGACTAGAGCGGGGTTTTTTCCATGAAATTGTCAAATTACCAGCACCTATTTTAATGGTTTTTCAAAATTCTGTTTGAGTCAGGTTTGAAAAACCTGTATTTCTTATTGATGTAATACTACAGCAGGAAGTTTGGTTTCTCTGCCATTTTGGATACTCACACTAGTTATAGTAGTATCATTGTATCCATTCGATCCGTCGAACACAATTCTATAGGTTCCAGCCGTCAATCCGCGTATCTTGAATCTTCCATCTGCATTCGGGATTGCAGTTGCAGTATCGGGTCCATAAGCTATAACAGTTGCTGCAGCAGCTGATGGAAGCACTGAACCTACTAAACTTGCAAAGTTCTTATCGCAGAATGGACGCAGCACCGGTTTCAAATAGTACTTCCCATTGATCTCTACAATTGAGCGAGCAATATCAAAATCAACCCACACTCCAACTGTTGAAGAACTATCATGTCTGTGTTTGTCTTGCAAATGCACATATAGATAATTGTTAGTTTCATTCACAATCGTAAGTGGGTAGGTAATACTGTCTTTCACTACTGTGTTGTTGGTACCCAATTGAATTCTCAATTTCCTCACAGTACCATCAATGGTACCACTAGCCAACAGCGTATCAATTCCATTTTTCAAAGAGAGAACATTATAAATACCCGGATTAATGGTGAGTGTTTGCCACACACCAAAAGAATCGCGGCGATTGATATCATCTTTATCAAAATCGTTCAACCCATGTCGATCGTCGTGCTTAGAACCTTGGCAAGTATCAATTTTAGCTTCTACTGCCAATACTTCAATGTTTACCGCATCAAAACTTCCGGGTCCATCTGTTAAATAAACTTTCAAAGAAGCGTTTCCTGATTGATTGCCGGCTCCTTTTTGGCAGGAAAGGGCAAATAAGGTTACTACTGCTGCCAAAGACAGCACTTTCATTTTTGTTTTCATTCTAATTCTGATTGTAGTTAGAAAAGTAAGGACTACCGTAAATGGCTTTCATAGTCCCGAATTCAAAATAGCTGATGCGGTATCGAGAAGTTTTGGTTGGGTAGAAAATGAAAAAAGTTGAAAAAAATTCTCTAACAAGCTTTTAACAGAATTCAATTAAACTTATTAGAAAAAAGTAAATCTATAGATTTTAGAAGAAACATTTCTTTTCACAAGTAGTTCAATATCATTTAATTAAATACCAAGTACCCTTTCTTTTTTCGACAGCCCCTGGGCTGAATCGACTTTTTTTGCATATTACCCAACCAAAATACAGCGACCTGCATCAATGAATGTACACCAGCAGATGACACCTATTTCCATGGATTAATTAATACAAGGTTGTATTAACAATGACCGACATAGTCAGAACCAGTTGTATCAAAAACTGGCTCCGAGTATGATGGGGGTGTGTATGCGCTATTGCAAAAGCCGCGAAGAAGCAGAAGAATCATTGCAGGAAGGGTTTATTCAAGTATTTAATGCCATCAAACAATGCCGAGGAGAAGGAGCATTTGAAGGTTGGGTACGAAAAATTATGGTGAACACGGCCCTGCAACGCCTGCGCAGCCAGAGCTATCTTAAAGCTGTCACCTCCCATTCAGAAAATTTACCGGAAGCGGCCGACAAAGAGTACATATTACCAGCACTCAGTGCCAAAGAACTTTTAGTGGTCATTCAAAAACTTAGTCCTATGTATCGGGCTGTATTTAACTTGTATGTATTTGAAGGCCTCAAACACCGTGAAATTGCACAACTATTAAATATTTCAGAAGGAACATCAAAATCGAACCTATCGGATGCCAGAGCGATATTACAACGAGAAGTTTTAAAAATGCAAAATCTTGCCCAAGTAAAATAGTGCTATATGGAGAAAAATCTACACAATATTGACGAGCTCTTCAAGAATGGATTGGATTCCCATGAAGAAGAGTTGACCTCCCAAACATGGGACAGTATTTCCCATAAGCTGGACTTAAAAGAAAAAGAAGCACTTGAGAAAGATAATAAGAGATTGAGAAGAGTAGTATTCTGGCTTGCAGCTGCTTGTATTAGCGGTTTAATTGTAATGGCTGTGAATTGGGAGCGCAGTACTCAAAATGATCCTACTCTGGTGAAATCAAATACCACTCAGCCAAGAAGCGAAAAAGGAACGGAAGCACAAGATCAAAAAACATTGCGCAGTGCGAACGGAAAAGGGAATTTGAATGACACTGAGCAAAATGCAGCCGAACAAGCTAACGATATAGCTTCAAAGGAAATAAAAGAGGACCAACAACCCTCTCATTCCATAGTGCCGTTTCCCAAAAAGAACCGACAAAATGATGGAATTGCTCGAAATGACGAAAACAAGAGCTTGAATCAAGCGGTTACTCACAACAATTTGTCAACTAGAAAAAACAAGCTCGTTTCTTCAAACAAAATTTCCAATGAGCAGCTTTCATTAACAAGCGGAGTTGTTGTTGTAAACGGAAAAAACAACAAGGCAATTAAGGTCCAAGACAAACAGAAAACTACTACCAGTTCAAAGAATAAATTCAACAATTTATTGAACTCTTCAGAAGAAGCCATCGCTAATGAATCAGACTATGCCTCATTGAAAGTGAGAAGCATTGATCTTTTGAGCAAAGATGCGATTCAAGCAACTTCTTCAAATACCGGTATAACTTTTAATAACGCAAAAGCAACTCCCATCAAACTTAAGATTTCGAGAAAAGGGAGCTGGGATCTTGCACTTCAATACGGACAAACTAAAATACAAGAATACGTAGAAGAAGGCATTAAAGAACATCGTGAAGACGATAAAGATGAAATCAAAAGAACTCAAATAGATCAGCCAAAATCGTGGAATGTTCTGGCAACGGTATCGTACCGATTAAAGAATGGCTTGTTCTTTAGTTCAGGAGTTGGTTACTCAAGTCAAGACCGAACCATTCAACCCAAGCCAATTTTTGCCAGAAGGCCTAGAATGGGGCAACCGGCTCCTCCGGGTTCCAATGACGAGTACAAATTCAAATTCAATTGCACAGCAGGTTATGCTTTGATTGATCCAAAGAGCGCCTCTCCTGTAAACAATGGTGACAGCATCATATCGTTTGCATCAAAATCAACTTTAAACTATGTTACTATACCGGTAGGTGTAGGTTACGAGTTCAAAGTAGGTAAAATGCAATTGTTTGCACAAACCATGATTCAAACTAATATATTGGCCTCAACAAATTTGGAAACAAACTTGGAGTTTTCATCCGGGTCTATTCAGAAAAAAGATGTTGACATCATTGGGTTGAAGAAAGTATACTTCTCGGGAATTTTGGGTGCAGGAATTGCGTACGAGTTAGTACCAAGAACGTCCATTTACTTAATGCCACAAGCCGGTTTTAGCTTTGGAGCCATTACAAAAGATGCTCCAACGAGTACCTCAACCAGTGGACTCAGTTGGCAAACAGGAATCAAATTCAGTTTATAGTTTTAGTAGATACTCCAGAAAGAGCGCAAGTCCCTTGCGCTTTTTTTCTGTTAGGTCGTAGCTGATATTCTTTGTGAAATAGGTCAGCGCATCGTAATGAGCATAAGAAGTTGCGGCTACCACTTGATCAATGTGTTCGAGCCCTAGCTTATTGGCATGATTAAAATCGGCAATAAACGTTTCGGGCAAGGGCTTATTACTCACCCAAGCGGCAAAAACAAAAGGAAGCCCGGTCATCTCAATCCAAGTTTCCGCTAGATCAAATACGAACGGAAATTTAGAACGGTTTTGCAAGCAGCGATCACCAATTAACAAACCTGCAGTGTCCCCTTCTATACGGTCTACAAAATCTTCATTTGTATCAATGAATGTAACGTTGAGGTTCCAATGAAACTTAACGAGTACTTTTAAGAGGTTTACGGAGGTTCTACTTTGATAGTCGAGTAGAATGTATTTTATATCTGCGAGTGGTACTTTACTCAGCAAGCACACAGATGCCACAGGGCCAACTGCGCCAATACAAGCACTTGAAACGATGTGATATTCCTTAAGTCGAGGAATTACAGCCACCGGAACCAATCCAATATCAATTGAATTATCGAGTAAGTATTGAGCTATGTGAGAGGGGTAATCTTGGATCAATTCAATGTTCTCTTTCACCGCCTCTCGCTCCAAGCCAAATAATAAGGGCTTGGTATTCAGATAATTGACAATTCCAACCTTTATCTTCTCCAATTGAATTAATTTTGCGCAGCAAAGTTAGGGAAGCTAAGCGAAGACTTCGATAAAATATCCTGTTTTCACCCCTCCTTAACAGCTACTATTACTTATAAATGAACTGTTGAAACAAACATGGAACTTCAAGCACTTACAGCCATCTCCCCTATTGACGGTCGGTACCGTTCAAAAGTTCACCATTTGGATGAATTTTTCTCAGAATTTGCGCTCATCAAATACCGCGTATTGGTGGAGGTTGAGTATTTTCTTTTTTTAGCAGACAAGAAATTCTTCACTGCTCCGGCTGCGCTTCGAAAAGTGCTTAAAGAAACAGTGGAGCAGTTCAGTATAGAAGATGCAAAGCGCATCAAAGCCACGGAGGCCATTACAAACCATGATGTGAAGGCTGTAGAGTATTTTTTGAAAGAAAAACTTGCACAAGCCAATGCGAGTCATCTTCAAGAATGGATCCACTTTGGACTCACTTCACAAGACATCAACAATACCGCAATTCCACTTTTATGGAAACATTCTTTGGAATTCGAATACTTACCTGCTTTATTGAACTTAAACCAACAAATAAAGCTTTTAGCAGAGGAATGGAAAGATGTTTCGTTGTTGGCCAGAACCCATGGTCAAGCTGCCAGTCCAACACGATTGGGAAAAGAACTCATGGTATTTGTTGAACGATTGGAGAATCAAATTGAGCAATTAATCCAAACCCCTGTATCTGCTAAATTTGGAGGCGCTACCGGCAATTACAATGCCCATCATATTGCCTTTCCTAAAAAGAATTGGGTAAACCTAGGAAATGAATTTGTTGAAAAAGTACTGGGATTGGAACGCCAACAATTCACGACGCAAATTGAGCATTACGATACCTTGGCAGCACATTTCGATGCCCTGAAAAGAATTGATACCATTCTGATCGATTTCTGCCGCGACATTTGGACCTATGTATCCATGGACTATTTCAAACAAAGAACCAAGAAAGGAGAAATAGGATCATCGGCGATGCCGCATAAAGTAAACCCGATTGATTTTGAAAATGCAGAAGGCAATCTAGGAATCGCTAATGCCATTCTGGAGCATTTAAGCGCCAAACTCCCTATTAGTAGACTGCAACGTGATTTAACGGATTCTACCGTATTAAGAAATGTGGGCGTTCCTTTTGCTCACATCATTGTTTCAATAAAATCAATTGAAAAAGGTCTTGGAAAATTGGTGCTCAATAGTGAGAAAATCTACAGTGATTTGGATGCGAACTGGGCAGTTGTAGCAGAAGCTATTCAAACCATCTTGAGAAGAGAAAATTACCCGAAACCTTATGAGGCGTTGAAAGAGTTGACACGCGGAAAAGAAGGCATCAACAAGAAAACCATTCATGCATTTATCGGAAAATTGAAAGTTTCTGCTGCAGTGAAAAAGGAATTAAAAGCGATCACTCCTCATAACTATGTTGGTATGCATCCTAAATTCTAGATCATAAGGCACATTCCCACCAAATCAATAATTTACCGGCTTCCGCTTTTTGGTCATACCAGCGGAAGCCATTTTTTTCTAGCACTTTCTGTGAAGCCAGATGTTCTTTTTCAGTGATCGCATAGATGGTATTTACTATTGAAAGCGTTTTCAGCCACTGAATACAAGCTTGCGTAATTTCTGTTGAAATACCCTTACCCCAATACTCAGGAATCAAGGCATAGCCCAATTGCCATTTACCGGCTGAATATGTGGGAACAATTACATAGGTTCCGATAGCCCAACCAGTACTTTTTTCTTCAATCACCCATCGACCAAAGGGAGCAAGGTCTTTGTTTAGTTCTATGTGTTCTTGAATCAATTGAATGCAAGCTTCGCGCGATTTTGCCGGGCGAATGAATTGCATTACTTGGGCACTACCGTGAATAGCAGTATAGATTTCAACATCGGAAGCAAACAAGGGTCGCACAGTGTAATGTTCCGATTGAAAAATATACATTCTTTAGTTTTTATGAATTTCAGAAGTAAAGTGAAACTCGATATCGGGATTATTGGTTCGTTCAGTATTCAAGAACCATTCGCTTTGAGCGAGGTAAACCAGGTATCCGTCTTTATCTGTAGCTACGTTGTTCGATTTGAAACGTGTAAAATCGTCCAATTTTTTTGCGTCTTTACTAGAAATCCAACATGCTTTGTAGAAAGGCTGAGCGCGGAATTCAACCGATGCTCCATATTCTTGCAACAAGCGGTATTGAATTACTTCGAACTGAAGTTCACCAACGCATCCAATAATTTTCTTATTACCACCGAATTGAGTAAACAATTGCGCTACTCCTTCATCGGTTAATTGCAGCAATCCTTTCTCCAATTGTTTGGTCTTCATTGGATCTTTGTTGACTACTTCTTTAAATATCTCCGGAGAGAAAGAAGGAATCCCTGTAAAATAAAAGTCTTCGCCTTCTGTAAGGGTGTCGCCAATTTTAAAGTTTCCGGTATCAAACAATCCCACTACATCACCCGGATACGCTGCTTCAATGATGTCTTTATCGCGGGCCAAGAAAGTATAGGGGTTGCTGAAACGCACTTCTTTATCCAATCGAACGTGATGAAAGTATTTATTGCGTTCAAACTTTCCGCTGCACACACGCAAGAAGGCAATACGATCGCGGTGTTTGGGATCGAGGTTGGCATGAATTTTAAAGATGAATCCGCTGAACTTATCTTCGTTAACATCTACCGGGCGAATAGAGGTTTCGCGGCTTCTAGGGGTAGGTGCAATTCGAATGAAGGTGTCAAGCATTTCTTTCACACCGAAATTATTCACGGCACTGCCAAAGAAAACGGGTGCCACTTTTCCTTTGAGGTATTCTTCGGCATCCAATTCTCCGTGTACACCATCTACCAGTTCTACATCTTCACGAAGAATGTTTGCGTCGCGGTCGCCTACTTTTTGATCAAGCAATGCCTCACTCAGATCATTGATGGACACTACGTCTTCATCTGATCCTTTTGTATTAGCAGTAAAGAGAACCAAGTTTTTTTCATGCAAATTATACACGCCCTTAAACTCTTTACCACTATTGATGGGCCAAGTCATCGGGTGAAGATGCAGGTTCAATTCTTTTTCGATCTCTTCCAGCAAATCGAATCGATTCTTACCATCACGATCCATTTTATTGATGAAAACGATCACCGGGGTATCGCGCATACGGCAAACTTCCATTAAACGTCGGGTTTGATCCTCTACCCCATTAACACTGTCTACAACCAGAATAACACTGTCTACGGCTGTAAGGGTACGATACGTATCTTCTGCGAAATCTTTGTGACCGGGAGTATCAAGGAGATTGATAAGAATACCTTGATATTCGAAGCTCATTACGGAGGTAGCAACAGATATCCCTCTTTGGCGCTCAATTTCCATGAAGTCGGAAGTTGCGTGCTTTTTGATCTTGTTGCTTTTCACGGCACCGGCAGTTTGAATAGCGCCACCAAAAAGCAAGAGCTTCTCGGTGAGGGTAGTTTTACCGGCATCGGGGTGACTGATAATTGCGAATGTGCGTCGACGGTTGATTTCGTTTAAATACTTCATAACTATTGGCTTTCAGGTACTTAAACCTAAAAGCGGCTGCAAAGGTACTACTTTACAGTGAATAGTTAAATGTGGCCGGAATGGGCTGTTTAAGGTACTTTTAATACCTATAGGGGGTAGAATAAAGTACTTTTGCAACATGAATCCACAGTTCCAACAAATCATCATAGATGCAACGCTAGGAAGTACGAAAAAATCGCCCAACCAACCTGAACCCAATAAGTATCAAATTGCCAAAGCGGTATATCGATTCAAGCAGTTGGTGAAGTTCTACCTAAAAGATGCTTTTCTCATGGTGATTGGCATATTTGCAGCCGGATTTGGACTTAAGAGCTTCTTGTTACCGAATAATTTCATCGACGGTGGTGCAACCGGTATTTCCTTATTGATCACAGAGGTAACGAATATATCACTGGCCATCATCATATTGGTGGTGAATATTCCTTTCGTGATACTAGCTTATAAACAAATAGGAAGTGTTTTCACCATAAAAACAATTTTAGCGATATCGGGCTTGGCCTTGTGTATTGCGTTTGTTCAGTACCCCATAGTAACCAACGACAAGCTCCTCGTGAGTGTGTTTGGTGGGTTCTTTTTAGGAGCAGGAATTGGATTTGCCATGAGAGGAGGCGCGGTACTCGACGGAACAGAAGTACTGGCAATTTATTTGAGTAGAAAAACCAGCACTAGCATTGGAGACATTATTATCATTGTGAACGTTATTATCTTTGCCGTAGCGGCGAAGATTTTGGGTATTGATGCGGCTTTGTATTCCATGCTTACTTATTTAGCGGCTTCAAAAACTATCGATTTTTTAATTGAAGGTATTGAAGAATACACCGGAGTAACTATTATATCTCCTAAGAGCGAAGAGATCAGTATGATGATTACTGAGAAAATGGGACGAGGAATAACGGTGTATGCCGGTAAAGGTGGTTATGGTAAGAAAGGCTATCATTCTACAGATATGAGTATTCTTTATACAGTTATTACTCGTTTAGAGATCTCTCGTTTGAAAAATGAAATTGGCTTGATTGATCCCAATGCTTTTGTAATCATGAATTCAATAAAAGACACCAAGGGTGGCATGATTAAAAAGCGACCGCTTAAAGAAGATCATTAAAAAACTGAAGAGATACATGTTAATCAACCAACCGGCTTTTGAACAATTAAAATCTGAACTCGCATCAACCGGCACTACATTAATCGCTGTTTCAAAAACCAAACCCGTTGAAGCCATTCAAGAATTATACGATTTGGGGCAACGCGATTTTGGAGAAAACTATGTTCAAGAATTAGTAGAAAAGCAACCACTACTTCCGGAAGACATTAGATGGCATTTTATCGGTCACCTCCAATCGAACAAGGTTAAATACATTGCACCATTTGTTTATTTGATTCATGGTGTAGACAGTTTAAAACTATTGAAAGAAATCAATAAACAAGCCGCTAAACTAAATCGAACCATTCGAGTATTATTACAAGTACATATTGCAACAGAAGAAACGAAATTCGGAATGGATGAGTCAGAACTTGCTGCGGTGTTTTTAGAGCAAGATTTAAACCATGTACAAATAGGTGGATTAATGGGAATGGCTTCATTCACTGATGACTTGGAAAAAGTAAGACAGGAATTCACAACACTTGCTAAACTGGCCGAAACTTATCGGGATCATTTTAAAGAATCACCTGCCATTTTGAGTATGGGCATGAGTGGTGATTATAAAATTGCTGTTGAATGCGGCAGTACAATGATTCGGATCGGTAGCATGTTGTTTGGCGCAAGAAATTATCCTCAAAACACCCAATAAAATCCCTCCTTTGAACCGTTTCATTTTTGTTCTGATTATTGCGGTGTTTTCTTTAAATAACTCGATGCTGGCGCAAACGGGCGCTGAAAGAGATTCGAGTTATGTAGAATCATTCGATGATCAATTGACCCTACGAACTTATTTATCGCAGAAGTACACCATTTTTAATGTAAATGGGAAAGGCAATCAATATTTCTTGCAATACAGACCTAACACCAATTTGAACTTGGGATTAGGAGCCACTTACCGAGGGCTTACTATCAACTTAGGATACGGCTTAAAATTTTTGAACAAAGATTCAGATAAAGGCACCACAAAATATTTGGATTTGCAATCGCATTTATACGGTAAAAAATGGCGGATCGATGGCTTTGGACAATTTTATAAGGGCTACTTCTTGTTTCCCAAAGGAACTGCTGCTAGTTCAGTAAACAGTTATTACATACGACCTGATATAGCTGTAAATGAACTTGGTGTTAGTGCTTACTATATTTTGAATCATCGAAAATACAGCTACCGTGCAGCATTCATACAAGACGAGTGGCAAAAGAAATCTTCCGGAAGTTTATTGGTAGGAGGCGTATTTGTAGCCGGAAGAGTTAAAGGAGACAGTGCCTTTGTTCCTTCATCGAGGGCTTCTTTGTATGAGCAGGCTGCCATTCGGTATCTGAGTTATGTTCAGGCCGGACCAGGAATTGGGTACTCCTATACATGGGTATACAAAGAGCATTGGTATGCAACAGGCTCAGGAACCATTAGCATTGATTTAGGAACTGTAAATGAAAGAACCAATCAAGTAAAATATCATACTTGGCGATTGGCACCGGATCTTTTGATTCGATTGGTTGCGGGTTACAATAGTGCCGACTGGGGATTGAGCTTCTCTTGGGTTTCGAATACCAACGGCATTCGAGGCATTCATAGAACAAGTTCTTATTCTGTAAATACCGGAAACTATCGGTTTACTTTGTCTAGAAAATTTATTCCGGTTGGTGCTGTAAAAAAAATCCTGCACCGCTATGATCGAATCATTGGTGCAGGAAACTAGCAAGCAATCAGTATTGGACTATTTTAATATGGAACGTGAAATCACAATTCTTTGTACTTCACTGGTTCCTTCATAAATCTGCGTAATTTTTGCATCTCTCATCAAACGTTCTACGTGGAATTCTTTTACAAAGCCATATCCTCCGTGAACTTGTACGGCTTCTGTGGTGGTCCACATGGCTGTTTCTGATGCATATACTTTGGCCATTGACGAACTCAAGGTATAATCGAGGTGTTGATCTTTTTCCCAAGCAGCTTTCATGCAGAGCAATCGAGATGCTTCAATTCTGGTGGCCATGTCGGCTAACTTAAATTGAATGGCTTGGTGATGCATAATTTCTTTTCCAAAAGCTTTGCGTTGTTTTGAATACGCCAGTGCTAATTCGTAGGCACCGCTGGCTATTCCAAGTGCTTGAGCTGCAATTCCGATTCTACCTCCTGCTAAGGTCTTCATTGCGAATGTGAATCCAAAACCATCGGCACCGATCCTATTTTCTTTAGGCACTTTCACATCGTTGAACAAAATGCTATGTGTATCGCTGCCGCGAATTCCAAGTTTGTTTTCTTTGGCTCCAACAGTAACGCCCGGACTGTTCTTTTCTACGATAAAAGCATTGATACCTTTGCTTCCTTTGGCTGGGTCGGTTTGGGCAATCACCAAATATACACTGGCTGTAGAGCCATTGGTTATCCAGTTTTTGGTACCGTTGAGCAAGTAGTAATCCCCTTTATCTTCGGCTGTGGTTCGCTGAGAAGTGGCGTCACTTCCGGCTTCCGGTTCGCTCAATAAAAATGCTCCCAAATACAGTTCACCGTCTTTCCTTCCTTGTGCTAAAGGCGTTAGGTATTTAATTTTTTGATCCTCAGAACCAAAAGCCTCTAGTCCCCAACAAACCAAACTATTGTTAACGCTCATGGCAACACTTACAGATGCGTCAACTTTTGATATCTCTTCCATGGCTAATACGTAACTGATTGTATCCATACCGGAGCCACCGTAAGCGGGGTCTACCATCATTCCCATGAATCCCAATTCAGCCAATTTCATCAATTGTTCTTTTGGCACTTTTTGATGTTCATCGCGCTCAATTACGCCGGGCAAGCATTCTTGTTGTGCAAAATCGCGTGCCGCTTTTTGAATCATGAGATGTTCTTCTGATAACTGGAAATGCATATCAATTGATTTGAGTTGCAAAAATAACCGTTTTTTTGATAAAAACTAACGGTTGTTTGGTTTAATTTTTCATAGAATCGTTTGTGAAATACTGGTTTTAAAAGGGTTCGTTCTTGAAAAAAACATAGAAGTTTTTATTATATTTGTATCTGTTCTTAAACCAACCCTTTTATTGTATGATTTTTGGCTTAGTAGTGGGTCCCGATTCCCTTACAGAAATCGTTATAGGCCTTGGCCTTTTAGTAGTAGCAGCCTTTCTATTTATTCAGAACAATCAACTGCGTCGTCAGGTGAAAGTACTCACCGAAGAGCGAGATGCTTTGTTAGACCGTAAGCGATAATCAAATTCCTTTCTTATTTTTGGCACTCTTAAACAAATCAAAGAATGTCAAACATAAGAGTATTGGTAGTGGGCTGTGGCAATATGGGAGCTTCTCATGCCATTGCGTACACCCTCACGGAAGGAATTGAGATATGCGGTATTGTATCGACCGGCAAAAGCAAAGAAGTTTTGAATGAAAAATTAGGTGGTGGCTATCCCCTTTTTTCCGACTATTTTGAAGCTTTGGAAGCTACAAAACCCGATGCGGTTTGTATTTCAACTTACCCCGATACTCACGAGTCTTTTGCTATAGCAGCTTTTGAGAGAGGCTGTCATGTATTTATTGAAAAACCGGTTGCTGCTACAGTGGCAGGAGCACAACGCGTTGTTGATGCTGCCAAAGCAGCCAATAAGAAACTGGTGGTAGGCTATATTCTTCGTCATCATCCTTCATGGATTCGATTTATTGAGTTGGCTCAAACCATGGGAAAACCGTTGGTTATGCGCATGAATTTGAATCAGCAGAGTCATGGTTATATGTGGGATGTTCACAGAAACTTAATGAAAAGCCTCAGCCCTATTGTAGATTGTGGCGTACACTATATTGACGTGATGTGCCAAATGGTTCGTTCAAAGCCGGTATCGGTTTCTGCAATAGGTGCAAGACTTACAGAAGACATACCCGCCGGAAACTACAATTATGGACAATTACAAATTCGTTTCGAAGACGGATCAGTAGGTTGGTATGAAGCAGGTTGGGGGCCGATGGTGAGTGAAACAGCTTTTTTTGTAAAAGACGTGTTTGGACCCAAAGGCTCTGTTTCAATAGTTGCGCAAGATGCGGGTGGAAAAGGCAAATCTGATTCGGTGGAAGCACATACCAAAACCGAAAGTCTACGGGTGCACCATGCCACTATTAATGATAAAAATGAGTTCACGCAACCGGATGAATGGATCAATTTAACCGACGAGCCCGACCATCAGGAATTGTGTAATAGAGAACAACGTTATTTTGTAACAGCTATTCGAGAAGATATTGATCTCACAGATCATATGGACGATGCGGTTAACAGTTTGCGAATTGCATTTGCATGCGACGAATCGGTAAGAACCGGAAACGTTGTAAAGCTTTAATCCCCGATTTTTTAAGTAAGATTCTTCGTAATTTAGGTAAAAACTGTTTTATGCCTACAGGGACCCCTATTGCCCGTAAAACCTTCGAACCAAAAGCTAATTTGTATCCCTCAGGTTCAGAAGCCGAGCGTCTTCGCTTTATGGAATTACAAAAAGGATTCGAGAAGCAATATAAAGAGGTGTTTCCTGATAAGCTTGCTCCAAGAACCGTGGTGATTCTTCCGTCTTTAACCTTGGACCAAGACATCTTGTCGAAGGTAAAAGGTGCCATCCATTATGAAGAGCGAATGCTTTGTTTATTGATGCTACTCCGCATGCCTTTAACTAAGGTCATTTACATAACGAGTGTACCCGTTCCCGATAGTATTGTAGATTATTACTTACATATGCTTCCGGGCATTACAGATCACCATGCCAGACAACGACTTCATATGATCAGTTGCCACGATGCATCGGTACGATCTTTAACGGAGAAAGTTTTGGAGCGTCCACGTTTAATTGATAGAATTAAGAGTTTGATTCCGGATGCCGCATCGGCGCATTTAACCTGTTACAATATTACCCCACTGGAAAAAACCTTGGCTGTTCAATTGGGTATTCCTTTGTTTGGAACTGATCCCGATAAACAATACGAAGGTTCTAAATCAGGTGGCAGAAAGACTTTTCGAGAAAGCGGTGTATTGCTTCCAGACGGGTTTGAAGATTTGCATTCAAAAGAAGATGTAATTGATGCATTGGTAAAATTAAAAGAGAAATATCCTTCGCTTCGCAAGGCCGTAGTAAAACTAAACGATGGTTTCAGTGGCGATGGTAATGCCATGTACAAATACCCCCCCGAACTAGGCACTGATTTAAGAGCTGCTATAGAAAGCAGTTTTGAATCCAATTTCAAAACGGTAGCGCACGATGTATCGAATGCATTATTTTTTGAAAAGATCGTATTTATGGGAGGAATTGTTGAAGAATTTTTAGACGGTGAAATCAAAACCTCTCCTTCTGTTCAGTGCGTAATTGGCACTCATGGTGAAGTAGAAATTGTAAGTACACATGATCAAGTGTTGGGGGGCGATGATGGTCAAATCTTTATTGGTGCGATCTTTCCTGCTGATGCCGCCTACAATGTAACATTAGCGAAAGAAGGTCGAAAAATTGCTGAAACACTTTCTAAGAAAGGCGCATTGGGCCGATTTGCCATTGATTTTATTTCAGTTCAACAGGCAGATCAAAGTTGGAAACATTACGCCATTGAAATCAATCTGCGAAAAGGGGGAACTACTCATCCACTCTTGCTACTTCAATTTTTAACCGATGGGAAATACAATGATGAAACCGGATTGTATTTAACCTCTAGTGGAAACAAACGCTATTACTTTGCCTCAGACAATGTATTTAGCGAACACTACAAAGGACTCACTCCTGATGATTTGATGCACATTTCCATTTACCATGGATTAATCTATGACTCCGCTTCTCAGGAAGGGGTGATGTTTCATTTGGTAGGCGCTCTGTCGGAACATGGTAAACTGGGTGTATTGTGTGTTGGAACAAGCCCTGAGCGCGCCCGCTACTTTTACGAGAAAACACTCGAGATCCTAGATCACGAGTGCACTCCCATTATTGAAGAATAATTAATGTTGTTCAGCAATTTGAAAGGGAACGTATCCTTTGCTTAGGTAAGTTGACAAAGCTGTACGCGCAGAAAATGCTTTTTGAACTCCATCAATCAGTTGTTCTTCTTTGATGTCGCGGAATTGCATGGTTTGCCCACAGGCTACTATTGTTGCTCCGATAGATTGAAGTTGCTTTATGATGTCGGCATTTGGATTGTTGATTTTGAATTTTGCTTGATAAGCAGCGTCATTCAGCAAGCTAAGTACTGCAGCACTGTGTGTTACAATTACAACTTTAAGATGCTTTGCAGAAACACCGGCTGCTCGGTGCAGGTTGATCATACGTCCAATTTCGTCTAACCCCTCATTGATCATTCCATTTTGGTACTGTGCATTGATACCAACTGTAAAATCGAACAGGAGTTTATAATCCATGTTAGAATCGATCTTCGACTTTGGATTAGAAATTGGAAATACACCGGAAGCTACAGAGCCTTTAATTACGGGAAAAATCAACTCTGATGCACGCTTTTGCATCATAGCCGTTCTTGGATTTACCGGCACGGTATCTTTCGATTGAGCTTGGCTACTAATTGTTAAAACGGTGCATAATAAGAATGTAATCCATCCTAATTTAAAAACTTGCTTCATAAAGTGTAATTTTATAGCTACTTAAAGGTACTAAAATACCTCAGATACCATGAAACAATTCATTTTCACTTTATTATTGTTAACCGGCGTAGGTACGCTTCTTGGGTTTGGACAGCAAGACTCAATGACTACCAACAGCATTCTCAAAGGTGCCATACGCATAAAAGCACCTGCCTCACTTTTGGAAATGACACCTGAAATGTGGGAACTAAAGTATAAAATGAAACAAAGACCTGAGTTGGTACTTACCAATGAGGAAGGCACAGTAAATATCATTCTTGACTACTCGGAGCAAAAAGTGAACGAGGCACAAATTGCCGCATTCACCGGATTTCAAGCCGAGCAACTCACTAAGGCAAGGACCGATATCAAAATTCTTTCTAAAGGCACTCGAAAAGTAAATGGAAAAGAAATCGGATTCATAAAATTTAGCGCAAAGGCCATCGATCAGAAAATCTTCAACTATTATTTTTTCGCGAGTTACAATGGTCAATTGCTCCTCGGTTCATTTAATTGCGTAGAAAAACTTCAAAAGGAGTGGGAACCCATAGCAGAACAAATTGTGGGAAGTCTTCAATTGGGAAAGTAAAGGATTTGTTATCCTAGGTCAATGTTGTTACATCGAATGGGTTGTAGTTTTGTATTCTAATGAAAAGAAGTGTTTTTTTACAAACATTAGGTATAAGCTCCCTTTTTACTATGGATATGAATTTGCATGAGCTGCGCAATTTCGCAGATCAATTACCATCTACAGACCCCATGCCTGTATTATTCTTGGGCCATGGAAGCCCGATGAATGCACTTGAAGACAACGAATTCACCAGAGCATTTAAAGAAGTAGCTAAAAACATCCAAAAGCCCGCAGCCATTCTTTGTGTTTCTGCTCATTGGTTCACGAGAGGTACGTTTGTAACTGCCATGCAAATGCCCCGTACTATTCACGATTTTGGAGGCTTTCCGAGAGAATTGTATGAGGTTCAGTATCCGGCTCCGGGAAGTCCCGGCTTAGCTCAAACTACCAAAGAATTGGTAAAGAGCACCACTGTTCAACTCGATGAAACTTGGGGATTAGATCATGGTGCTTGGAGCGTGATCAAGCACCTCTACCCCGACGCTTCTGTTCCTGTAATTCAATTTAGCATCGACTATACTCGAAATGCAGAATGGCATTTCAACTTGGCAAAAGAATTGGCCTTGTTGCGAAAAAAAGGCATACTGATTATTGGAAGTGGTAATATCATTCACAATTTGGGAATGGTTGACTTTCAGAATTTCTACCGCGATAATTACGGTTACGACTGGGCAATAGAAGCCAGAGCGCTGTTCAACAAACATCTGTTAAGTGGAGATACCAAACCCTTACTTCAGTATCAAAGTTTGGGGAAGCCCGCGCTGTTATCGATACCGAGTCCCGACCACTACCTTCCGTTGATCTATACTTTAGGGTTGAAAGAAGAAAAGGATGCAATTTCATTATTCAACGATAAGTTAGTGGCAGGCTCACTCAGCATGACTTCGGTGAAAATTGGATAAATCTGTAACTTCGCACCATGTTTAGTGTTGGTGTACTCTTATTTGATCAATTTCAAACCTTGGACGTTTTTGGACCTGTAGAAGTATTTGGCCGAAATCAATCGGTCTATCAAGTTCGTTTCTATTCTATACACGGAGAGGCCATCAGCAATGACCATGGCATTTTAATATACACAGAACCACTTTCTGCAATTACAGAAGAAGGAGTAGACGTACTCGTTATACCGGGCGGCCATGGAACGCGTAAAATGATTGAAAACGCGGAATTTATTGATGCCTTGCGACATATTTCCATTCTAAGTGAATACTTACTAACTGTTTGCACCGGTTCTGCACTTTTAGCAAAAACAGGATTGCTTAAAAACAAAAAAGCAACAACTAATAAGAAAGCTTATCACTGGGTAACGGCTACTACACCTGATGTTGCATGGCAACAATCGGCCCGTTGGGTGGTGGACGGAAAGTTCTATACTTCCTCCGGAGTTAGTGCCGGTACCGATATGAGTTTAGGATTTCTAAGTGATCAATTCGGTAGTGCCTTCGCTCGAAAGGTTGCGCGTGATATGGAATACAATTGGCAGGAAGACAAGGACCAAGATCCATTTACGAATAATGTGTATTTGGGGACCAATTAATAATTAATAATTAAGAATTACTAATGAGGGAGCAACAAATTTCCATCTCTTGGATTTACCAAGTCATACATTTTTTTCAAATTCAATTCTCTTAAACATCAGTCTTTATTGGGCTTACGCAGAGTAGTTACACCAATAGTTATCAACTAGTATTAGATAAGTTTAATTAGAATATGCAATTATTTGTTTTAATCCATTACCGCCAGAACTGTTTTCCTCATAACAAGAATATTCCGATTTCTTTTTGATATCAGATTATGACAGCCGTCCAAGAAACAAAAAGGACTTCCGAAGTGGAAGCCCCATTATTAATTCTTAATTTATAATTCTTAATTTCTCCTTAGTTTCTACTTGGTACAGGCAGTACCGGCAAGCTCTCATTTCCATCGGTACTTACTGCTTGCACTGCGAAGAAATAATTGTCTTTAGAGTAAGGCAATTGAATAGACGTTTCGGTGGTAAATTGTTTGAATTGCCAATAAGGCCAGTTGGTTTCTCTCCACAATACATAGTAGCCCTTTACTTTTCCTTGCTTAGGGGCTGTCCAATTTAAGATAGTAAAGTTGGTAAGTTTGCGAACTTCAATTTTCACGTCTTGTGGCTTTCCGGGTGCTTTGGCGAGGTTTGCTAGATTTGCCAGGTTCAAAGCGGTGTTTTTGCGTAGATATTCGAAGTCCATGAACTCCGGTAAGTCGCCGTATTGGATGCCATTTTCCGTTCTTACGTCTTGGTGTTGATGGGTGAAATTTTCATTCATCTCTGTGATGCGAATTGCGGCAAAACCTTTTTGAGCAAATGGGGTATGGTCACCACCTCTAAGGAAACGATCGTTTCGATAAATGAGCATTACTTCTAGATTATCGACGTAGCGCTCTCCTATTTCCTTGATATAACGAGCCAACTGTCGGGGTGCGCCATCATTTTCGAGTCCGAGATTTCTAATATTGTTGATATTCTTATCTACTTCATACCCACTGACACCTTCGCTGAATACCCGCACTTTCGTATTGTTAATAATATTGGTTTCATTTGAGTGATTGCTGCCCATGATATCATTGTTCAGCAAAGCTTCAATCATCCAGTTTTCTTTTTTTGCTTTATCTGATAGAAAATTGGCCCCTAATAAACCTTGTTCTTCACCACTAAAAGCAACGAAAATGATAGTGGCTGGAAACGATTGCTTAGAGAGAATACGGGCCGATTCAATTACTGCTGCGGTGCCACTTCCATCGTCATTTGCACCGGGGGCATCGTTTACACGATCCATCACATTGGTGCGCATATTATCGAGGTGACCGCTGATCATGAAAATTCGTTTATCTGAAGTGTCAGTGCCTTTTAGTACGCCAATTACATTTCCAAGATTGATGGGTTGATCTACACGTCGACCGTCAGCAGCCAACGTAGTGGTATCGAGGTATGCATAAAAGCGGCCATTAGATTGAGTAGCGTAGCGTTGAAATTGTTGAAGGATCCAATTTCTTGCAGCTCCTATCCCTCTATTAGGATCAGTAGTAGAACTAAGCGTGTTTCTTGTGCCGAAACTCACCAATTTTTGGATATGTGCTTTGAGTGAATCGGCATTCACTTCTTTTACCCATTTTTCAATTTGGGGATCACGTTGGATGGTCTTTTGTGCAAACAAAGATCCACTTAAAAAAATTAAGCAAGCGGAAAGTATCTTTCTCATAAACAGTAATTGTACGTCAATAACAGTTAAAATTATAAAAAGTTAGATGCCAAAGCGGTCAAAATCTTTCGCTTTTTAAAAAAATCATGAATTCAATCGGTTGCAATGTATGTTCCTTGCAATTCATCACAATATCGGTGGTTGGCCGCCTGATTTTAGTTATATTCACCTTTCTAAATCAACCACTTTATGCGCTTTTCATCTATTTCATTTTCTGCGGCGGTTCTGCTTCTGCTTTCAGTTGCCTGTAGCGAGCCGGCTAAAGAAAAACGAGCTGCCATTGACAATCTTATTCCCAAACCCAGTTCTGTAAAAGCAGATACGGGTAGTTTTCAATTGGCTGCAAACACCACTTTGAATATTGATACGGCGAATCTTGAACTAAAGAAACTCGCCGGTTATTTCAACACGCTTATCAAGCCTGCTACCGGATTTGAATTGGCAGTTAAACCTGCAGCAAACGATAGTACCGGTATTGACTTAATAATTGATACCACCATTAAAAAATCTCCGGAAGCCTACACACTCAGTATTAATGGTAAAAAAGTTACTATTAAGGCCGGAGGTGGTGCCGGTGTTTTCTATGGTATCCAAACCATTCGTCAATTATTACCCGATGCCATTGAAGCAACTACGAAATCCGAAGCCAACTGGGCAATTCCTGCTGCTACCATAGAAGACGAACCAAGCTATGAATATCGTGGTTCAATGTTAGACATAGCCCGTCACTTCTTCGGACCTAAAGACATCAAGCGTTACATTGATCTTATCTCATTTTACAAAATGAATACGCTGCACCTGCATTTGAGTGACGACCAAGGTTGGAGGATCGAGATCAAATCGTGGCCTAAGTTGACCGAAATTGGAAGCACTACCCAAGTAGGTGGAGGCAAAGGCGGATTTTTGTCGCAGGAAGAATACAAAGACCTCGTTCAATATGCAGCAGATCGATACATCACAATTATTCCTGAAATTGATATGCCGGGTCATACCAATGCGGCGTTGGCATCTTATTCAGAACTCAATTGCAACGATACAGCTACGAAATTGTACAGCGGCATTGAAGTTGGGTTTAGCACCTTGTGTACTAATAAAGAGGTAACTTATAAATTCCTTGATGATGTAATCCGTGAATTGGCTGCATTAACGCCGGGAAAATACTTGCATATTGGTGGCGATGAAAGTCATGCTACCAAAAAAGAAGACTATATCCCTTTCATGGAAAAAGTACAGTTATTGGTGAAGAAACATGGTAAACTGGCCATTGGTTGGGATGAAGTAGCCAATTCAAAATTAGAGCCGAATACGGTAGCACAGTACTGGGCAGATTCTGCGAACTCAGTTATGGCCATTTCCAAAGGCGCAAAACTGATTATGTCGCCTGCAAGAAAAGCATATTTAGACATGCAATACGATTCCACTTCTAAATTAGGTTTGCATTGGGCCGGATACATTGAAGTTGACACTGCATATACTTGGGATCCCGCGAATTTGGAACCCGGTATCAAACGTGAAAATATTTGGGGAGTAGAAGCACCTTTGTGGACAGAAACCATTGTAACGATGGACGATATCGAATACATGGTATTCCCTCGATTGCCGGGATATGCTGAGATTGCTTGGACTCCTACCGCTTCTAGGAGTTGGGACGAGTACAAGGTTCGATTGGGTTATCATGGACCAAGAATGAAAGCCATGCAAATCGACTACTATCCTTCGAAGAAAATAGATTGGAAATAAGTTTTCTAAAAGCCCCGAGAGATTCGGGGCTTTTTTTTTGAGATCACTTAGTTTTGTACCATGAAAAAAATAGCAATCATTACAGGCGGAAGTAAAGGATTGGGAAAAGGGTTGGTGCACACTTTTTTGAATGAAAAATTTGAGGTGATTTCATTGGCAAGAGGCATCTCAGGTTTATCAAGTGAGAAGCTTCAGGAAGTAGCCATTGATTTGAGTGATGTGACGCAACTCGAAAACAAGTTCAATGAGCTACTTAACAAGATCGAATTGAGCGATTACACTTCCCTTTATCTGATTCACAATGCAGCTAGCTTGGGACATGTTGCCCCCATCGATCAAAATTCTACCGACACCATTGCACGAACCATTCAATTGAATTATACCACTCCGGCGATACTAAATGCAATCCTTATTCGAAAAATAAAATCTTGGCAAGGAAAAGTTAGAATTGCACAAATATCATCGGGTGCAGCATCCAAAGCATATTTTGGGTGGAGCTTGTATTGCTCATCGAAAGCAGGATTGGATATGCTAACTAGAACCATTGCTTTAGAAAATGCAGAGCATTCTAATTTCAAGATTTGCAGCATCGATCCCGGAGTAATGGATACCAATATGCAGGCTCAAATAAGAAAGGCTACTGCTGATGAGTTTCCGAGTATTGAGCGGTTCTTAAACTACAAAAAAGAGAATTGGCTGATAGATCCCCTGGTAACAGCCGGAGCAATTACTGAAACTTTGCTGAAAGACGGATATGAAAACGGGGCTATTTTTGACGTTAAACACATGATTTACAAGTAGTAACAGAGATTTAACAGACTTTCATACTACCAATTGTTCGTTAAATTAAGGAAGGTTTCTATCTTTGCCTTCAGAGACCATGAATATCATGAGATTCCTTTTTAACAAGAAAAGAAGATTATTGCCATTCGCCCAGCAACTGCTGCCGGTGAACTTTTACATTCTCGACTAATAGTCGCTCCCTCCCCAATTTATTTTCAACTCATTTGTGATTCTTATTGGAGCCATTCCAATACATTAAACCTGTTATATGAAAAACATTAAACTAATTGAAGTTCCTTCGGAAATAGGCGCCGGTACCAGAGGTTCCAGTTTAGGAATCGATGCCATCAAAATTGCAGCCATGGATTTTATGAGTAATTTCTTTATTCATTTTCCATCGGAGAAAATACCTCACGAGAACAAGATGCTTTATGAACCCATTGAAAGCCCCTATGCGAAAAGAATTAAGGGTGTAGCAACCATGTATGAGCGCGTAAGCAAATCTGTTAGTGAAACCTTGAAGAATAACTTCTTTCCGGTTGTATTGAGTGGAGATCACAGTACGGCCGGTGCAACCATTGCAGGCATAAAAATGGCCAAACCGAAATCGAAATTAGGAGTGATCTGGATTGATGCGCATGCTGATCTTCATACTCCTTACACCACTCCTTCGGGCAACATGCACGGAATGCCCATAGCGGCGTCAATTAATGAAGACAATGAAGACTATGCTGTGCATGAAGTAGATGAAGAGACCAAACGTTATTGGAATCAACTCAAACAAATTGGCAAGATTGCTCCAAAGGTTTTGCCTGAGGATATTGTTTTTATTTCCTTGCGTGATTTTGAAAAAGAAGAAAAGCACTTGATTGAAAAACACGGGATGAAAGTAATTACCACCAATGAGGTAAGAAGAAAAGGGGCCGAGAATGTGGTAAGAAGTGTTATTCGTTATCTATCTGATTGCACCGATATCTATATTAGTTTCGATGTAGATAGTTTAGATTCATCCATTTCTAAAGGTACCGGTACTCCGGTAAGCAATGGTTTGAGAGAGCGTGAAGCGGAGGATTTGATCAGCAAGTTTGTTCAAAACAGGAAGGTTTGTTGCTTTGAAATAACAGAGGTGAACCCTACGCTGGATAAAGAAAATTTGATGAGTGAAATTGCTTTCAATATTCTCCAAAGAAGTGTCAATATATTATTGATGAACTAAGGGAGGATGAGAGGAGAACAGGAATAGATGAAGAGAGGATGAGAGGTTAAGAAACGCTACTGATTCATCATATCACGAATGGCATCTTGAAACGAGATTGGAGAGTATCCGAGCTCGTTTTTTGCTTTAGAGATGTTGAATCCGGTTTTTAAGGGTCTTTGCCCGGGTTGAGTAAAGGTATTCGCGTTCACTTTTGTGATGAGGCTTCCATCTAAGTTGAAATAGTCTACTGTTTTCATGGCCATATCGTATGGAGTGAGAATTTCTTCGCCGGAAACATGAAAAACGCCGCCAGCTTTTTGAGTAACGCAGGCTAGAATACCTAAAGCCAGGTCTTTCACATAAGTAGGAGTTCTCACTTGATCGCTCACTACTTTTATCGGTTTGTTTTGTTCCAAGGATTCTTTTACCCAAGAAATGATATTGGAACGGGTACCCACCAATACATTGCCAAAAACCAAGCAAGTTCGAATTATGGACCAATTTCCGGGATAATTGTAAGCCAATCTTTCTCCTTTTATTTTAGATGTACCATAATAGTTTACTGCGTTTACCGGATCGGTTTCCGTATACATGCCTGTGGTGCCATCGAAAACGAAATCGGTAGAAATGAATATAAAATGCGCTGCAAAGCTTTGCGAAAACCTTGCGGCAAGTTCGGTACCCAGAACATTCACTTGATCTGTTTCCTGCTGATGTTGTTCACAAAAGTCGACCTGTGTGAGGGCGGCACAATGAATAACAGCATCAAGCCGATCAATTTTGGTGGCTAATAAATGCCAGTCGTTTTCATTGGTGATATCCAGAGAAAAATACTGTAGGCGGTTGCTCAATTTAATGGGAATTCGAAAATCTCCTTTTCCCGTAGCCACCACATCGTGATCGGAATGTTGTAGAATTGAAAGAAGGTGTTGGCCGAGCAGCCCATTGGCGCCTGTTATCAGAATCTTCATGAGCTAAAAATACGTTGTAACTCGCACAAAAACCAGCTACTGAACAACTGTTCGTTTATATATTAATTAATTTTAAGTATTTGACTTAAGCGGTTTCGATTAGAAAAAAAGTCAAAACAATACCTTAATTTTGAGGCACTTTTAAAGAAGTTTATAATTTTTTAAACGATTCAAGCCAGATTTGGTAACCAATTGAACGATTTTTATTCATGGCTAACAAAGTAACTAAAATTGGTATTCTTACTTCAGGAGGTGATGCACCGGGTATGAATGCCGCCATTCGAGCAGCCGTTCGTACCGGTATATATCATGGATTGGAAGTATTCGGCATAATGCGTGGATACAGTGGGATGTTAGACGACGATATCATTCCTATGCATTCAAGAAGCGTGGCGAATATTATTCAACGCGGTGGAACCATTTTAAAAACAGCTCGCTGTAAAGAATTCTATGAACCCGAAGGACGTAAAATTGCCTATGCTAATTTAAAGAAGCACGGGATTGACGGGTTGGTGATCATTGGTGGAGATGGGTCTTTTAGAGGAGCAGATAAGTTTAGTAGAGAATACGATATTCCTTGTATCGGTTTGCCCGGTACGATTGATAAAGACATTGCAGGCACCGACTTTACCATTGGTTTCGACACTGCAGTAAACACAGCAGTTGAAGCCATCGATAAAATCAGAGATACAGCAGATGCACATGATCGCCTTTTCATTATTGAAGTAATGGGACGTGATGCAGGTTATATTGCACTCCACAGTGGCATTGCCACTGGAGCTGAGAACATTTTGATACCGGAACGAAAAACCGATATTGATGAACTCATTGGTTCCCTTCTTGAAAAAGAAAAAAGAAAGAAATTAGTAAATCTTGTAGTAGTAGCTGAAGGAGATGGATTTGGCGGCGCTGATGAAGTTGCCAAAGTAGTAAAAGAGCGAATTCCACAAGCAGATACCCGTGTGTGTATTTTGGGACATATTCAAAGAGGAGGTTCTCCTTCTTGCTTGGATCGATTGATTGCCAGCAGAATGGGATACCATGCCGTTGAATGCTTGATTGAAGGTAAACACAACATGATGGTTGGTATTGTAAATAACAAAATGCATTACACACCACTTGAAAAAGCAGTAAAAGCAAAACAAAAAATTAGCGACGATTGGATCAAAATTGTAAAGATCCTGGCTTCCTAATACACTTAAACGAATACCACTATGGCAAAAGACCTGAATAAGTACTTGCATCATGACATGAACAAAGCTGCAGGTATCGAACACAGTACCCACAGAACAAAGATTGTAGCCACTGTTGGACCTGCTTGCGACACATATGAGAAACTATTGGAACTGGTTAAAGCCGGTGTAAATATTTTCCGTTTGAATTTCTCGCACGGTACACACGAAGACAAAGCGAAGATCATTGAATTAATTCGCAAAATAAACAAAACAGAACCTTACAACATTGCCATCCTTGCCGATTTACAGGGACCCAAATTACGTGTAGGCGAAATTGAAAATGGCAAAATCATCATCGAACCCGGAGAGATTCTCACGTTCACTTCTACTGAAAAAGTAGTGGGCAACAAAGAGAAAATTTATGTCTCCTACCCTAACCTACATCACGATGTAGAAATTGGAAACAAGATTTTGATCGATGATGGAAAGTTAGAAGTAGTGGTAGTGGACATCAAGGAAAACGGCGATGTAAAAGTAAAAGTCACCTATGGTGGTGCATTGACTCCTAAAAAAGGTGTTAACCTTCCTGATACAAAAATTTCGCTTCCGGCCCTTACAGAAAAAGATTTGACTGATCTAGACTTTATCATTGGTCAGCAAGTAGATTGGATCGCTCTTTCCTTCGTTAGAAAGGCGGAAGATATTATTGACTTGAAAAGAAGAATCAAAGAAGCCAATTGCAAGAGCAAGGTGATTGCAAAAATTGAAATGCCTTCAGCTTTGGTTGACTTGAGAAACATTGTAGTTGAATCTGATGGTGTGATGGTTGCTCGTGGTGATTTGGGAGTTGAATTACCGGTAGAAAAAGTACCGATGGCACAACGCGATATTATCCGCAAATGTATCCATCGTGCGAAGCCTGTAATTGTGGCTACTCAAATGATGGAGAGCATGATTGACCGTGTAAAGCCTAACAGAAGTGAAATTACCGACGTTGCGAATGCGGTTTTGGAAGGTGCGGATGCGGTGATGTTAAGTGGTGAAACTGCAACCGGTAATCATCCGGCATTAGTGGTTGAAACCATGCGTAAAATCATTTTGGAAGTAGAAAGAACAGAATACAGATACGATCGCGAAGAAGACTTGATGCCTCAACCACACTCTCCTTCTTTTGTAAGCGATGCTATTTGCTACAATGCTTGTAAACTGTCTTATGATACAAAAGCGAATGCCTTAATTGGAATGACGCAAAGCGGTTATACAGGGTTTATGTTGAGTAGCTACCGCCCTCGTTGTCCACTTTACATCTTCACCAAAGAACGTTCATTGGTAAACCAATTAAGCTTAAGTTGGGGTGTACGTGCGTTTTTCTATGATGAAGAGGAGAGCTTGGATGCCATCATTGAAGATCAAATCGACATTTTGAAAGAAAGAGGATTTATTCAATCGGGAGATATCGTAGTTAATACAGGTAGCACACCGGTTTCTGATCACTTACCAACCAACGTGATAAAAATTACGAAAGTAGGATAAGAACAGAATTAAGAATTAAGAGTTAAGAATTAAAAATTATAAAAGAGAAAGGGTTTGTTATCAAAACAAACCCTTTCTCTTTTATACAAGTTTGAAAACACTATTTTAGTGGAGCTCCTTGGTCTACATTTTTGATAAATTGAATCAACCCTTTGAAATAGGTTTGTTGATCATCCCACATACTGCAGTGGCTGCCTTTTGGGCAGTATAAATAAGCGCCGTTTTTCACTTGTGTACTCATCCATTTCATGTGCTCCGGATCCATGGTATCGAATTGGCCGCCAATGGTGAGTGTTGGGATGGTAATTTTGGGAAGGTCTGCTTTTCGATCCCAAGCGGCAAGGCGACCGGCGATTCCAAATTCAGAGGGCCCTTGCATGAGCGTATATATTTCGCTGTTCAAATGCTTGAATGCTCTATTGATGGGCTCGGGCCATTCCGCCAATCGGCAAACATGTTGTTTGTAAAAATTGGGCATCAATAGTTCAAAGTAACGAGGATTGGCGAAATCACCCTTGGCCTCGAGATCACGAATCTCTTTTAATACAGCTGTATCCATTTGTTTGGCCAGTACATTCACTGCATAGGCGCCATAATCGGGGCAACTGCTCATCATATTGGAAATAATCAGCCCTTTCATATGTTGCTGGTATTTTAACGCGTATTCCAGCGCTAAAATTCCGCCCCAGGAGTGTCCAAGGAGGTAAAAGTTAGAACTATCTATATTAAGCGCTTGACGCACTTGTTCAACTTCTTCTACAAAGCGGGGAATGGTCCAAAGCGAACTGTCTTTGGGTTGATCTGAGTAATAACTCCCCAATTGATCGTATTCATAAAATTCAAACCCTTGATTAGGGAAGAAACTTTCGAAACATTCAAAAAATTCATGGGTGCCTGCGGGTCCGCCATGTAGGAGTAGCACTTTAATTGTTGGATTGTTTCCGAATTTTTTCGTCCAAACATTAAACTTACCAACCGGGGTATTGATTGGAATCATTTTAATGCCACCGGTTTGCACGGTAGTGTCTGAACTTGAACTCGATTTCACAGAATTTGTTGATGGTTCGCCACAAGATAAACAACTCATAATCAGCAGGCTAATTGCCAGATAAACGAATCTCATAGTTTAGTATTTATGGTAGTTGGGTAAATAGCGTTGAAATTAAAGATATTTGAACGGGCTCGATCCGTTTTTGTTCAAAATTTAGTATTTTTAGTGAAACTAACTGTGGAATCTTCTGCCGCATTCCTTGCTGTGTGCATTGGAATGTGCTTAAAGTAATATCTCCTCCGCTAGTTTTCTGCAACACCACATCAACCTATTATTTCAAGAATCCAACTTGTGTGGTTGAAATTTAATATCCTACAATTGAACGAACATAGGTACTCGTTCGGAACCAGTGATTTTCAACGTGTGACTAAAACAAACAAAAAACTGTTATGAGAAAAATTTTACTGTCCCTTCTCCTTTTAATGATGGTAGTAGTTGGTTTTGGCCAAGAACCAGCCAAGCTTATCAAAGGGCCAAGACCGACGATTAATTTAGATGCTGTTCCTGCATCCGCCATGGAAAAAGGACGCATTTCAATTAAGTTCAAAGGTTCGGTTGAATCGTTGTTAAAGGCAGCGCCTTCAAAAGGATCGGATGGCTTTATCCGTTTCAACATTCCTTCAATTGATGCACTTAATATTCAATTCAAGGTAACAGAATCGAAGCAATTATTTTCAACAGTATTAAACGATAAACAATTTGATGCTCGTCACAAAGAGTGGGGTTTTCATTTGTGGTATACACTTGAATTTGATCAATCAGTTGACATCAAGCGTATCGTAAAAGAATATGCGAAATTGAGCAATTTAATTGAGATATCAGAACCGGTTTATAGCATCACCCGTTACAAAGCAGTAAAAGATTTTCCTAAAACTACCAATAAGGTATTCAAAGGAGAGAAGGTGTTGTTGACTCCGAACGATCCTCGCTACAATGAGCAATGGCATTACAACAATACCGGACAACAAGGTGGTACTGCTGGTAAAGACATTAAGTTACCTGGAGCTTGGGATATAGTAACAGGTAATCCAAATATTATCATTGGTATCATTGATGGAGGTATAGACGTTACTCACCCTGATTTAGCAGGTAATATGTGGCCTACCAATGGATACAATTTCGTAAATAACAGTACAACCATTGATGCAGACGAACACGGTTCACATGTGGCGGGAACGGTAGCAGCGGTTAATAATAACAATATTGGTGTTAGTGGTGTTGCCGGCGGTAATGGTGCCGCTAACAGTGGGGTGAAGTTAATGTCACTTGAAGTATTTGGACCTACCTCTACTGCCGCCGACTTTGGCGCGCCGTTTATTTGGTCGGCCGACAGAGGTGCCATGATTGCTCAAAACAGTTGGGGTTATACGCAAGCCGGCGTTTACCAACAATCCGTTTTAGATGGAATTGATTATTTTATCGCCAATGGTGGTGGAACAGCAATGAAAGGTGGTATCGTAATATTCGCTGCCGGAAACTCCAACAGCGAATTATTGTGGTATCCTGCCGTTTATGACCCGGTATTGTCTGTAGCAGCTACTAATAATAGAGACGTTCGTTCTTATTACTCCAACTATGGTACATGGGTTGATATTTCAGCACCGGGTGGTGAACAAAGTTTTGCGAACGATCCAAAAGGAGTATTGAGCACAACTGCTCAATCAATCAACGGTGGTTATGAATTTTTACAAGGCACTTCAATGGCTTGCCCGCACGTATCTGGAGTAGCTTCTTTGATCGTATCAAGAGCGCCGGGCCGCCTATCTGCAAACGATGTTCGTTCTATTTTACTTACAACTGCAGATAATCACTATCCCGATAACGCTCCCACTATGGCAGGAAAGTTAGGAACGGGTAGAGTAAATGCTTTCAAAGCAGCTCAATTAGCTGATCAAATTGCTACAGGTCCTTTAGTTGACCCTGCTACGAATTATAGCTTAACACTTACTTGTCCAAATGTAGTGAATGCTTGGACGAAGAACGGTGCAGGAAACGATGTAATGATAGCTTACAGCACTACCGGTAATTTTGGTATTCCTTCCGGTGCTTATAATGTAGGCGATGCCATTTCAGGTGGGGGTACTGTAATATACAAAGGTAGCGCTACCACTTTCAATCATCCTATTCCTGTGGATTCTGCAACCATCACTTATAAAATTTGGAGTGTAAACGCAACGAATAATTACTCAGCCGGTATTGTAAAAACTATTAAAACTCCATTCTCTGTAAGAAATTTTGCAGGGGCTGCAGTGGGTTCGAATATCAATTTAAGTTGGACGCGCTTCTGTAATACAGCGAGTGAAGTAATTGTAGCTACCAATAACTCGAATACGTTTGGAACTCCAAGCGGTAATCTTGTTGCCGGAAACGCAATTACCGGTGGAGGTACAGTGATTTACAGAGGTACTGCCGCGAACTTTGTTCACACCACTCCTATTAATGGTACGAACTACTACAGAATTTGGAGCGCTAATGGTACATTGTATTCTTCAGTTGCTTTAAGCGCAACAGTTTGTTTCGGAAGTATTCCCGGACCGGTTGTAGAAGGATTTGAGTCTACCACCTTTGCACCAACCGGTTGGCAACTCATCAATCCAAACACTGGTTCCATTACTTGGGAGCGCACTACCGCTGCTAACAATGGAGGAGCGGCATCTGCAAGAATTCGATTCTATGATTATAGTAATTCAAATCATAACGACTGGTTATTGTCACCGGCCGTAACTGCAACCAATGCTGATAGTATCATTCTTTCATTCGATAGAGCTTACAGACCGTATAGCACCAGTGCTACATTTGCTGATAGTTTGGATGTAATGATCTCTACAGATTGCGGTACAACTTTTACAAGTATTTGGAAAGCGGGTGGTGTAGGTTTAGCATCAACTACCGGAACTACCACTTCAGCATTCACGCCAACTGCAGCACAATGGGCTAATTTAAGATTTGACGTGAAGTCTGTAGTAGGCAATGCTCCTAGTTTCTTAGTTGCCTTCCGAGCAGTAAATAAATTCGGTAATAACCTGTATTTGGATAATATCAATATCTATACTGTTGAAAATGGAAGAAGGGATGCAAGAGTGAGTCAAATTATTGACCCAGCTGGAAAACTCTGCGTTCGTTCTTTAACTCCGAGAGTACAAATTACCAATTTGGGTAAAGACACTTTAAAGACCGTTAAAGTGATGTATCGTTTTGTTTCTGCTGCTGCAAACGTGCTCGATTCTGTTACTTTTAATGGAAGCTTACCAATTGGTAGTTCTGCAACTGTAACATTAAAGGCAACAACACTGGCTGCAGGTGGTGCTTATCAATTGACTGTGTATACAAAAGATCCAAATGGACTGAATGATCAAGTACCAAGTAATGATACTGCGAAATTGGCACTCACAGTTTTTGATCCGCAACCGGATCCTGTGAAGGAAAGTTTTGAACAAGGAACCTTCCCTCCTGCTAACTGGTATGTTCAATCAAGCGGTAGCGCTTATACATGGGAACGAACAAACCGCGGATCATCTGATAAATCTGCTGCAGCATGGATCAGAAACTACCGCTTCAATAGTGGTAATAAGAAGGATGATCTGTATTCTCCTTTGGTTCAAATTGGAAGCCCCGACAGCGTTTACTTGAGCTTTGATGTATCGCATGCTACGGCACGCTTCCCTGGAAGTACCGGTGTTCCTTTAGATACCTTAGAAGTATTGTTGACTACTGATTGCGGAGCAACCTTCCGTTCGATCTACAAGAAATTTGGTGAAGACCTTACTACTGTGGATCCGAATTTCCCATTAACTTTTGCAGCTTCCGACACCGTTGGCTTTGTACCTAGTTCGCCGCTATTGTGGAGAAAAGAGTTTATTGATGTAACTCGATATGTGACATCGAATGGTAAATTCCAATTCATTTTCAGAAACACTTCAAATAAAGGAAACAATACGTTGCTCGATAACGTGAATATCAGTACAGTTACATTGCCTGCTTTGTTAAAAGCAAAAGGTTATATGATTGCGCCGAATCCATTTGAAGGTTCATTCGCGATTCGACATGTTATTCCTCCAACGAACTTGAAAGGCATCCAGGTTATGAACTCTGCCGGTCAAGTAATTGTTGCTCGACAATTCAATGGTAATGCAGCTAGCTATATTCAAGTAGACTTGAGTAAATACGCCAGTGGTGCCTACCAAGTTAAATTGATCTATGACAACAAGGTGGTAACAGAACGCGTAATCAAAAGAAAATAAGTAAATCTTACCTTCTACATAAAACCGCTTCAATTCTTGAAGCGGTTTTTTATTTTAGTGAACAGATTCTCTTATCAACTGTTCATTTAAAAAAACTACTTATGAGAGTGTTGCTTTTTTGGGTATGTGTACTGTTTACCTCAATTGGTTTCAGTCAACAAATTGATACAACTGTCGTTTCCGCCGCACAGCGGATCATTGGGCTTGAATTTACAAAAGCGGAAAAAGATTCGATGGTAGACAAGCTCAAAAACAGTCAATCAAATTATCAACGAATGCGAGCAGTTCCCATTCCAAACTCACTCGTCTACCCCTTCGCTTTCAATCCGGCCCCAATCGGATACAGCGTTCCAAAGAATCAACAAAAAATCAATTGGAATTTACCAACCGGGGTAAGTGTGCCAAAGAACAAAGAAGCACTCGCTTATTATTCGGTTGCAGAATTGGCATCCTTGATAAAATCGAGGAAAATTACATCTGTAGAATTGACGGAGTTCTTTCTCGGCCGGCTTAAAAAATGGGGTGATACGTTGGAATGCGTAATTACACGCACTGACTCTATAGCAATGGCCCAAGCAAAACAAGCAGATGCAGAAATTAAGGCCGGAAAATACAGAGGTCCATTGCATGGCATTCCTTATGGTTTGAAAGACCTTTTTGCTGTAAAAGGCTATAAAACAACCTGGGGAAGTGTTCCCTACAAAGATCAATACATAGATGAAAATGCATTCGTTTATGAGCAGTTGACAAAAGCGGGAGCCGTGTTATGTGCCAAACTCACTTTAGGAGAACTTGCATTTGCAGACTTATGGTTTGGAGGAAGAACGCGTAATCCTTGGAATCTCAAAACAGGTTCTAGCGGTTCATCGGCCGGAAGTGCCTCCTCCGTTGTTGCAGGTTTGCTGCCATTTGCAATTGGAACTGAAACTTTGGGTTCTATTGTATCCCCCTCCCATACTTGTGGCGCTACCGGATTGCGACCCAGCTTTGGAACCGTAAGTCGTTCCGGTGCGATGGTATTGAGTTGGAGCTTGGATAAAGTTGGCCCCATCTGCAGAAGTGCTGAAGATGCTGCCATCGTTTATTATTACATCAAAGGAACCGATGGCAAAGACCCTTCAGCCATTGAACATGCATTCAATTATACCGGGCAAGCAGATCCCAAAAAACTGCGCATAGGAATTGCGATGAATTATTTCAAGAACCTACCCAAAAATGCGCCTCAATGGGCTGTATTGGACTCATTAAAGGCGATGGGTTATCAATTACAGGAGGTGATTTTTCCTGATAGTTCGATCTATCGGTTCAATATGGTAGACCCTATTCTGAATGCTGAATCCGCTGCTGCGTTCGACGAGCTAACCAGAAGCAACCAAGATGATTTGATTAGAAGGCAGGACAAAAACTTCTGGCCAAACAGTTTTAGAGCAGGTCGCTTTGTTCCGGCGGTAGAATACATCAACGCTAATCGCCACCGCAGCACTTTAATACAAGAATTGAATGCATTTATGAAATCGTATGATGTGATCATTACCCCTACTTATGGAGGAAGTCAACTTGCTATGACCAATTTAACAGGACTGCCTGTGGTTTGTTTGCCAGTGGGTTTCAATGCTACCAATGGGCTGCCTACTAGTATCACATTTATTGGTCAATTGTATCACGAGGAGCATATTCTTGCTTTGGCAAAAGCATTTCAATCGAGAACAGCTTTCCACAAAAAAAGACCGGAGCTATTTTTACAATAACTCCGGCAATTTATTATCCTTTTCCTTCTTGATCCAAAGCTTGCTTTAAGAAGTTTGGAATGAGATGAGAATAGGTCCAAAGAATTTTATCTGGATCATTGAGATGCTCCAACATACTTTTCCATTTATCAAAACCGTGGTTTTCAATCACGGTTTGTTTTTTATCGGCACGCATCAAATACATGGTCATACCTTCTGCGTCTGCTTCGGGGTGAAATTGTGTACCTACCATATAATCATTGAAGCGAATAGCCATAATAGCACGTTCTAGAGGCACGTGGGGTCTATCTTTTTCAATACATAAAATGGAAGCACCCATTTCACGGAGTTTCTGATAACGTGGGCGAATCACTTGATAATCGCGGCTATCAACAGCATAGAAAGGATCGAGTAATCCGTCGAATAACGATTCGTGCTTTCCATCTTGGAGTTTGTGAACCGGGAAAACTCCAAAGGCGGTGGACTTTCTTTTTACTACATCAGCAACGTCGAAATAGCGACAAGCCAATTGAAAGCTATGACAGATAAAAAGAACGTGCTTCTTCAGTACATGTCCTGGGCGATTGTTGAACGTTTCAATTTTATCGAGCCATTCAAAATAAGCTTTTTCCCATTCACTTCCTTCGCTATCGATTGGAGAGCCGGGGCCACCGCTGGAAATATAAATGTCATGACTAAGACTAGGAACTTTGTTCTCTCTTCTAACATCAAATTCTTCTACAATTAAATTCAGGTCGTATTTTTCGCCAAACTCCTTCAACAAGGCGCGAATACAGCGCATGCCTTGATTCTCAGCACCTTCGTACAAGTCGAGGATGGCTACTTTAACCAGTTTCTTTTCTTTTTGGAGCATAAGGGCAAAAATAACAAAAAAGCGTGAAACAGGGGATTTTAGCGGATCAAGGCCTTCATCATGGCTTCGGCCACCAGCTTGTTTCCGGCGTCGTTTAAGTGAACGCCATCGGTTGTTAAAATACCTCTGTCCAAATTCTTTGGATTGTTCGCAAGGTTGTAAGCCAAGAATTCTTTACGGAGATCGATTAACGGGCAATTGTTATTAGTAGCGATATTGCGAATGATTTGAGCATATTTATTAAGGTCGCCATCCAGTTCATTTGAGAAATCCGTTTTTTCTCCAATAGCTGCGGGTGTACACAAAAGCACTTCTATATTCTTTGATTTGAATTTCTTGATGATCGCATTGTAAAACTTTTCGAACTTATCGGCATCTGTACCCGTTCCATAACTTCTTTTATGCCACACATCGTTCACTCCTACCCAGATCACCACTACTTGAGGATCTTTGGCCAATACATCGTCCTCCATTCTTAAGTATAAATCATATACTTTGTTTCCGCCGATGCCTGCACCCGTTAACTGGTACTGTTCTTGAAGATTCTTTTCCTTCAATATATCCCCAAGTACGGTGATATAGCCTTTCGGACCTACACCGGCTTGTGTGATTGAATCACCGAAAAATACAATGTGTTTTTTAGCAACAGGCTTCATAGATACTAAGATGGAGCAAAGGACAGATAGGATCAGTATTTTTTTCATGATGGTCTTTTCATGAAGATACGATAATTCATTTTTCCATCCCAGCCATTTGTACATTCATCAGAGATAGCGTTCGGATTTTTTCCAATACGAAAAGAAAGAGGGGAAATATCCGGTTACCATTGGGAACATCCAATCTCTTGAATCTTTGTTTCCTTCCCAGTGTTCTGTAATGGGATGCTCTTTGAAAAACAGCTCACGAAGAGATGCACCGGAATTGAAAAGATGCCTTTTGAACTCCGACCAATCGCCCACAAATACTTGACAATTGGGAATATTCTTGGATAAGTTTATGATAAACCGGACTACCAATTCACTGACAGGAAACATTTTAAAATGACTTGGCTCTAAAAGTAGTATCCGATTTGCGTCTTCGTTTATTCTCCAGTTCGGATCCAAATTGTAATGATTGTACACCAAGATTGGAAGTGCAGAATCAAGCTTGATTGAAGAAGCGTCGATTGGAAGTGGTGTTGTTAAATCATTAGGGGCGGCCGCTTTCAATGCCTCCGGTACAGCAAGTTCAGGCAGTTCATCGTACGACTTACTAAGAAAACTATTGACTTGAGTTGAACCGGTGTACTTGTTAATATTCTCTTGATTGCAATAATACTTTTTACTTGAAAACGCCCCGCATACCCATTGCCAGCTACAGGTATTACTTGCCAGGTCACCATCTAACAAATGATAATACATCCAAGTAGCAGGTGCGCTCCAATGTGCTTTTCCAATATTGGTAGCAATGGACGCGAGGTACATTCTAAAATGATTGTGCATGTACCCTGTGCGATAAAGCTCATTGATGGAATGATCAATAGTCTGAATTCCGGTTTGGGCTTCCACAATAGCTGAAGGCATTTGATAATGTGAAACGCCGTCCTGCGCATTCTTCAGGTCACTAAACAAGAAATCACCTTTCGCTTGCCAAACCCTTTGAAAATATTCACGCCATGCGAGCTCTTGGATGAACTTCTCTACTTGATAGGGTTTGTAGCCTCGCTTTAGAATGTTGTTTTTTACGTCATTCACTGAAATCACTCCTCGCGATATATAGGGAGATAAATAGGTAACATCTCCATTGATGAAATTTCTTGTTTTGCCATATTTGATGGGATCAATGGCCTCTATACGTTCTACTATTTTTGCGAAATTGGTTTCAAACACGGGAATCATTTTCTCTTGCTTATTTTATTCAAACTGATGGTTCTTTGTCTGGTACATTTAAATCGATCTACAGAATTACTTCGTATGGATCCGTGTTTTGTTTTTCGCCCTTTCATTCGTTTGCGCCACATTTGAAAGCTGCTTGCTTTCATTTCGGTACGCATGAGTTCAATTACTTCTTTCTCTATTAAACCAAACTGAAATTCTATGGCTTCAAAAGGAGTTCTATCCTCCCAAGCCATTTCTATGATTCTATCGATCTGTTCCGGACTTAAGTTGTGCTGCATACTCCGCTTATTATAATGATTTCAAAAAGTCCTCTGCATTATTGAGATGCAAAGCTTTCTTCTCCTCTGACATTTTATCGAAGGTTTTCACTAACATTCCAAGCCTGGGATTCGACAAGAAAAAACTGCGTTGCTTGTGCATGAACCTCCAGAACAAACCATCCCAAGTTTCCTGCCACTTCCCTTTCGGATAATCACTCATTTTCATGAGATAATTGCTGCCACTGATATAGGGTTTGGTAGTCATCAAACCACCATCTGCAAACTGGGTCATCCCATATACATTCGGTACCATCACCCAATCGTACGCATCAATAAAAAGTTCCATAAACCATTTGTATACTTCATTGGGATCAAATTCGCATAACAACATAAAATTCCCCAGTACCATTAATCGCTCAATATGATGGCAATATCCCGTTTCTAAAATCTTTTTGATTGTAGTGTCAATAGGCACAATACCTGTTGTACCGTTGTAAAAAGAAGCGGGTATTTTTCGATTAAATTTCCAATAATTGGTCGTTCGTTGTTTGCGTCCTTCAAGGGTGTAAATCATTCGAATGAATTCGCGCCACCCGATGATTTGTCTGGTAAACCCTTCAAGTGAGTTCAGCGGAATCTTTTTTTCAGCCGCTTTTGCATAAATAGTATCCAGCACTTCTTGAGGGGTGATGATGCCTACATTTAACATAGGTGTCAAAACCGAGTGATGAAGAATTGTTTCCTTTTGCACGATCGCATCTTCATATTCTCCGAACGATTCAAATCGATGCTGTATAAAATCATCGAGCCATTTCAATGCATCTTTTCTGTTGATTGAAAACAAGTAAGGAGGGGCATCATTACCCGGATTGTTTTTGAAAAACTTGTTTGTGTAGTTTATGGCTTCTTCTAAAAACTCATTTGACTTGGGAAGTGCTACATTGGGAGGTTGTTGATTTTTGGGAAATTTCAATCTATTTTCTGCATCAAAACTCCATTTTCCACCTACCGGCTTCCCATTTTCTTCCAACAATAATTGAAGTCGTTTTCTTTGTTGAATGTAGAAATCGGTCTGAAAGTAAGGTCTACGTTTTCCGGCCAATTGCGGAAGTTCACTCTCCTTGCATAAAAACCCGGGGCAGTCGTACCATTTAATTTGAATCCCATGCTTTTCACAAGAAGCAGTTAAACGACGTTGCAACCAGTAATCATGAACCAAACATGTATGTATGATTTGAACTCCTTGCTTCTTCAAGTAAGAACCTAAGTTCCGAACATCGGACTGAGGCTCCGAAGCATTGATATAATTGACGTCAAGTTTGCTTTTCGTTAATTGAGCTTCATACGATTTCATAGAAGCTCTATGAAAAATAATCTTGTGTTTGTGAAACTTATAGAGTTGGAAAAATAGATGTTCTTCTACCATCCAAACCGGCCTGCCGGGGTGAAGAGAGGGGTTCTTACCATAGAGTTGATGCGGAAATACAAGCGAAATTTCAGCCATACCTCTATAACAACTCCTATTAAATTTGGTTGTATAATTCGATGAAAATGAAGAGTTTTGAGATAATCATAGGCAGCAGAGCCTAGAAAATTGAAAATAAATTTTGTTATTCTGAACACTGTTCATTTATTTTGCACCATGACAATTGCCACCCGTAAACAAAGAGAAAAAGAGGAAATGCGCCAATTGATATTGGAGGCAGCAAAGTCTATTTTTTTGGAAAAAGGGTATGAAGCAACCAGCATTCGAACCATTGCAGAGCGAATTGAATATAGCCCGGGTACAATCTATCTCTATTTTAAGGACAAAGATGAGCTGTTTCACGCACTTCATGAAGAAGGGTTTAGGATTATGTTGGAAAAGATGCAACCTTTACAACATGTACCTGACCCCATGAACCGGTTAATTGCAATGGGAAGGGTTTACATGGAATTTGCGCTTACCAACAAAGACTTTTACGACTTAATGTTTATTATGGAAGCGCCGATGGATCATGAATGTCAGGAAGAACAACATGAGAAATGGAAAATGGGAGACTCTACATTGAACTACTTGAAAACAGTGTTGAGAGAGTGTCAAGAGGTGGGGTATTTCAAGGGGTTGGATGTTGAATACCTTTCGTTTATGATATGGTCTTCATTGCATGGCATGTGTGCTTTATATTGCCGAGGTAGATGTCAAGCATACGAAAACTATCAACCGGAAGACCTCATTAAAAATGGGATGGAGTATTATATTTCAATGCTAAAAAAAGCCTAGGCTTTTTTTTGAACCAATACTGAACACTGTTTATTATATATTCACCGATCATACTAATTGTAACATGAAACGTTTTTTATCTGTGATCTTGCTAACGCTACTGTTAAGTTCAAGTCGGGGGCAATCAGCTCTTGAAGGCTATATTGAACAAGCGTTAAAAACCAATCTCAGTCTTCAACAGAAACAAGCGGATTGGAAGAGCAGTTTGCTTGCTCTAAAGGAAGCCCATTCGTACTTTCTCCCAACCACTTGGTTTGAAGGTCAATACACCTTGGCACAGGGGGGGAGGGCCATTGAAATCCCAATTGGCGATCTATTGAATCCTGTTTACAAAACACTTAATCAGCTTACGTCCAGCAATGCTTTTCCAACGGTGAGCAATGCCAAAGAAGGATTCTTTCCCAATAACTTCTACGACACAAGGATCAAAACGACGATGCCCATTCTAAATAATAGCATTCGTACAAACGAATCAGTTAAAAAGGATTTAGCAGCCATTCAAGAATTGACTGTAGAGTCGTACAAAAGAGAACTGATTAAAGAAGTTAAAACAGCCTATTATCAATACCTACAAGCATTGAATGCAGTAGCAATCTATGAGTCAGCGAAACTAGTGGTACAGCAGCAAGTAAGGGTCCAACAAGCATTATTAAAGGAAGGGAAATCATTACCTGCTTACTTAACTAGAAGTGAAACGGAATTGCTTTCTATTGAGAAAGATATCTATTCCGCAAAAAATAGATCCGAAACTGCGGCAGCTTATTTGAATTTTCTTTTAAACAGAAGTTTGTCGGAGTCGGTAATAAAAGAAGATATGGTTGCACCGCAATTACCGGAATCAGTAATTTCAAATACTTTGAACTTAGGTAATCGAGAAGAACTAACGCAATTAACCACCACGAAAAAAATTCAAGAATCGGTGCTTAAAATGAGAGAGCGGTATTATCGCCCTCAATTGAATGCCTTTCTGGATCTAGGTTCTCAAGGATTTGACTTCAAAGTAAAAAGCAGCAGCTTCTTTTATTTGGGTGGTTTCCAATTGAACATTCCTATCTATTCCGGCAATCGAAATAAAGTTCAAATTGAAACTGCAAAAACAGACTTGAAGAAGATTGAGCTTCGCCAAGCAGAAGTAAACCAGCAGTTGAATTTGGAATTGTTTCAAACAAGCCAGCAATTAAAAACGAGTTATCGTCAATTTCAAACAGACCTATCACGCGAGCATACAGCTGCACAATACTATCGTTTGATTGAAAAAGGGTTCAAGGAAGGAGTCAATAGTTTTATTGAACTTCTCGATGCGAGAAACCAGTGGACACTTTCACAGCTTCAAACAAACAACGACAAATACCTATTCTATATTCAATTATCAAACTACAATCGCCAGTCAATTCAACCATAGCATTATGAAACAAATTATAACCACGTTGACTAGTATCATCTTACTAGCTAGTTGTCACAGTTCAGCCGAACAAAAGAAAAAAAACATACCTACCGATAATGTACCGGTTAAGCTCATGGAACTCAATGCCGGGAGTAGTTCCAATACCATTCAGCTATCCGGCTTATTGAGCACAGAAAATCAGTCGGAACTAGGTTTCAAGATCGGAGGCATCATTGAGAGTGTAAAAGTGAAGGAAGGTGATTTTGTAAAAAAAGGGAGTTTATTGGCCACTCTACAATTGACTGAAATAAATACACAAGTTCAGCAGGCTAAGTTGGGTCTTGAAAAAGCAGAGCGCGATTTCCAGCGCGCTGAACATTTATACCACGACAGTGTGGCAACTCTAGAACATTTTCAAAATGCAAAAACGGCTTTGGAAGTTTCGAAACAGCAATTCGCGAATGCAAACTTCAATAAACAATATGCATCAATATATGCTCCGGCCGATGGGATTGTTGCAAAAAAACTAGGCAGTGAGGGTGAAATCATAGCGCCCGGCTCACCGGTTTTACTTCTAACCGAAACCGGAGCGGGCAATCGCTGGATATTAAAAGCGGGGGTTTCTGACCGACACTGGGCTGCTCTAAAAATAGGTGATAAGGCTACAATTAATTTGGATGCCACCCCCACCCTAACCTTAGAAGGCGTAGTAAGTAAGAAAGCACCGTTTGCCGATCCGGTTAGTGGAACATTTCCAATTGAAATCCTAGTAAACATTCAGAAAATACAACCAGCCATTGGAATGTTTGCAAAAGCGAGTATCCAAGTAACCGCGAAAAATTCAAGCTATCAGATTCCTTATAGTGCGCTATTGGAAGCCAATGGAATGGAAGCCAGCGTATTTGTAACGAATGATATGAAAACAGCGCAGCGTGTTACCATAAAGTTAGAATCGATCAAAGACAATTTTGCGCAAGTAAGTGAGGGATTGGCAGGTTACAAATACCTCATCGTTTCCGGAAGCCCCTATTTGACCGACAATAGTAAGATCACAGTAACTCAATAACTATCATCAACCATAGAATATGAAACTGACCTCCTTTTTTGTAAAAAACTATCAGTTCACCTTAGTTGTATTCCTGATGGTGGTTGTAGTGAGCGTAACTACAATGTTCAATATGCCAAGAGCTGAGGATCCGGAAATCAATCCACCTCAATTTCCAATTATTGTTGTTTACCCCGGAACCAGTCCTAAAGACATGGAGGAATTGGTTGTAAAACCTATTGAAAAACGGGTAAGCGAATTGGAGCAACTGAAAAAAATTACTACAACCATCAATGATGGAGTGGCATCCATTATTGTAGAGTACAAATATGAGTCGGACGTTGAGAGCAAGTATCAGGAGCTGGTGAGAGAAGTCAATGCGTTGCGTCCAACCTTACCAGAAGCCATTCGCAGTATTGAAGTTCGGAAGGTAACGCCAACCGACGTGAATGTACTTCAGATGGCATTGGTGAGTGAGAATGCATCGGAAGATTTGTTACGCGATAAGGCCAAGGAGCTTCAAGAAGCGTTGGAAAAAGTATCGGCACTGAAAAAAGTAAACTATCATGGTGTCAATGACCCTGAGGTTCGAGTTGAGCTTCAACTAAACAAACTGGCGAATTTGGGGATCTCTGTAAATGAAGTATTAGGGGCCATTCAAAGTGAGGCAGCTAATATACCGGGCGGTAGTATTCGAATGGGCTCTCAGAGCTTCAATGTTAAAACCAGTGGGCCCTACACCTCAATCGATGAAATTGAAAATACCATTGTGCATCAAGGGAATGGTTCCATTGTTTACTTAAAAGATGTAGCCACTCTAAAACAATTGCCAGCAGAGCAAAAACACCTTATTCGTTTAAATGGTCATAGAGCTGTTTTGGTGACGGCTGCACAAAAATCGGGTGAGAACATCAGCAAAACACAAGACAATTACCTACCGGTAATTGAAACTTTCAAAAAAACACTTCCGGCTAACATCGTCCTTGAAACCAATTTCGATCAAGCGACCAATGTTAGCATGCGTTTGAAAGGTCTGGGATTTGATTTCATGATTGCGATCGGTTTGGTACTCATAACGCTGATACCATTAGGTTGGAGAGCTGCGATAATTGTGATGGTATCGATCCCTTTAAGCTTAGGACTGGGTATTGTATCCATAAATTTTATGGGATACTCTCTAAACCAATTAAGTATTGTTGGTTTGGTGGTGGCATTGGGTTTATTGGTTGACGATAGTATAGTGGTGGTTGAAAACATTGAGCGTTGGCTTCGAGATGGTCATACCAGAAGATACGCCACCATAGAGGCAACCAAACAAATTGGTTTGGCAGTTATAGGTTGTACCGCTACCCTAGTGATCGCTTTCTTACCCTTGGTTTTCTTACCTGAAGGTTCCGGAGAATTCATTCGAAGTTTACCAATGGCGGTTATTTCAACCATCATAGCTTCTATGTTGGTATCGCTTACCATCATCCCGTTTTTATCCAGCAGAATTTTGAAAAACCATGAAAATCCGGAGGGGAATATTTTCCTAAGAGCGTTAAAGAAATTAATCAGTGGAAGCTATACACGACTACTCGACATCAGCTTACACCACCCCATCAAAACGGTGATCGTTGCATTGCTTTTGTTTGTGGGTTCGCTTGGATTATTTGGAGCAATTGGGTTTAAATTATTCCCAACTTCGGAAAAAGCGCAATTTTTAGTAAATATTAACATGCCCCTTCAAAGTAATTTGGAGGCCACCAACGACTTCTCAAAAAAGGTGGAGAAAGTGCTCTTATCCAATGATAATGTGAGCTATGTAACCACCAATGTGGGCAAGGGTAATCCGAGAATTTATTACAATGAAATTCCTGTAAATGAAAAATCAGACTATGCTCAGTTATTTGTTCAATTAAACCAAGGGGTATCGCCTACAGTCAAAAAGCAGTTGATCGAACAATTCAGAGACAGTTTTGCAACGATGGCAGGGGCCAAGATAGAAGTAAAAGATTTTGAGCAAGGCCCGCCGGTAGAAGCTCCGGTAGCCATTCGCGTAAGCGGTGAAAACTTAGATAGTTTGAGGCGTTTGGCATCGGGAGTAGAATCTATCTTAAAATCTATACCCGGTACCATTTACGTAAACAATGAAGTGGAGGTGCTGAAATCGGACTTAAAGATCCGAATACATATTGAGAAGGCAAGAACCTTGGGCGTACAAACGGCTGATATAGACAAAACCATACGTTTGGCAATTGCGGGATTAGAAGTAGCAACGTACACCAATGATAAAGGGGATGAAGTTTCGATTCTCGTAAATACCCCAAAGGGAAAAGTAGCAACCTTGGAGTCATTGCAAAATGTGTATGTCAACAATTTCCGTGGAGTAGCCATTCCTTTGGATCAATTGGCCAGTATTGAGTTTGAAAAATCGTCGCCCGTTATCAAGCACTTGAACAAAAAGAGGTATGTAATCGTTACTGCCTTTACCGAGAAAGGGGTGCTGGCACAAACAATTAACAAAGCGTTTGTTAATCAGGCAAGCAATTTGAGTCTACCTGCAGGTTACAATTACGAAATTGCAGGAGAAGCAGAAGGAGAAAAAGAGGCGTTTGGAAGCGGATTTGGCACCGTAGTTATTGCCACAGTGTTCTTATTCATCATGGTGTTGATTCTTGAGTTTAAAACCTTTAAGAGTACGCTTATTGTATTGTCGGTTATCCCACTGGGTATTATAGGTGGTGTTACGATGTTGTGGCTTACCGGTAATCCGATGTCATTCGTTGCCATTATTGGTTTCATTGGCCTGGCAGGTATTGAAGTAAAGAATTCGATTCTTTTGGTTGATTTTACCAACCAGCTCAGAGAACAGGGCAAGGGCTTAGATGAGGCAATTAAAGAGGCAGGAGAATTGCGCTTTTTACCGATCGTTTTAACGAGTTTAACTGCTATTGGAGGACTTACCCCAATAGCATTGAATAGCAACCCGTTGGTTTCGCCGCTGGCCATTGTATTAATTGGAGGATTGATTTCTTCCACTATTCTATCAAGAATTGTAACACCGGTAATGTATAAATTAATTCCCCCCAGAATTGAAGGAGATTCTGGTAAAGCTTAAATAGAAGAATATGAAAGTCGCTTATTCACAATTGCTGCATTCAATTGGAAGAACATTGAAAGTGAAATCGGAACGTTTAAAAGGAGAAATGCGTTTGGAAGAAGATTTGGGATTGACAGATTGGGAACGCACGCTACTTATCAACAGATTGGAGAGAAGGTACGAAGTGAATATTTCCGACAATCGTATCCCTCAACTTCAAACGGTTCGTGCACTTACGCACGAATTTGTAAAGTTGAAAAACCGCCCGTAGTGGGTTGAAAATACAGTACTATTTTTTGTTCAAGAATACTTGAGTATTGGTAGTATTGTATTTTCCCACAACAATCACTTTATAAAATTCAGATGGATAAAGAGATAGATCCAAAGTCGTTCTTCTGTACTCTCCCGCAACCGTTCCTAAATAGATATAAGTATCTTCTCCACCCTTTTTATAATGATCTGTGGTTGAGATAAAAATCTTTACGGAATCGGATTCACCATAAAAATTCCAAGTAAGATCGAGTTTCTTTTGAAAATATACTGCCTTCGCATTCGATACGCTGATAGGTTTAATCAAGGAAACCCCGTCCACTTCTCTCGAAACTTGTTCCTTCATTTTAATGTTTAGATGATGGGCAATTGTTGGCATGATATCTACTATTCCGGGATTCATACGTTTGGCATAGGAGTTAAGCTTCTTGTTACTTAGAATCCAAGTATTCCTTTGTCTGGGGCTTTGTCCGCCATGATTACGACCATTCTCTTCCGATCTTCCATGATCCGTTGTTACAATTAACAACCAATCTTCTTTGTAATTCTTTTCACGAAACGCAATAGCTGCGACCAATTTTTCCAACTGGATATTTAGGTATTGAAGTGCCTGGTCCATTTCTTTGCTATCGCCGTGTCGATGACCCATATCATCTGTATATTCTAAATACACCCAATTCAAGTCGGCGGCCTCATTACGAATACTGTTCGCAGCCGTTTGAACTACGGTATCATCTATTTTATGAATATAAGACGCTTGTTTATCGTGAGGGAAATGAAGTGTATCGAGTTCAAGTCCATCAAATTTTATATCAACTTTCAAGTTCCCTGTAGCGGGCAACTCATCGCCCACTAATTTAGTACGGTTATCGAGCCAGGTACTGAAAATAGCCGTTTTCTTTTGAGGATACTGTTCTTTAAACAAGCGAAAAACGGTAGGATAATGATAATTGGGATCTTTGATATCATTATCCCACACGTTGTGTTTATTTACCCAAGTCCCTGTTAAAAGACTATTGTATCCAACTGCTGAAATTGTAGGGGTTTCTGAATAAGTTCCGGCGTCGCCACCAACATGAGCTCGAACAAAAGAGCCGGTTTTTGAGATCTTCTGAACAGCAGACAATTGAGCCTTTTCAATCATATCAGCAGGAATGCCATCTGCGATCACAAATACACATTTTTGAGCAGACCCAGAATAAGTTGCAAAGGCAAGGCAAACGTAAATTAGGAACTTTTTCATGCCCTAAAGTACAACTGTTTCATGGCCCTCCGTAGGCTCCGGTATTATTTTTTGATGAAATTCTTAAAGAAAAGAGACCAGAACCCAAGCCATACAAGTGAAAACAAAGCCCCAAAACCACCAGCCGTTAAAGCGTCGGTTCCTCCCTTTGAATAATTCCATGCAAATACGAATTTCTGCAACCAGAAAAAGTACTACCCAAAACAATTTGAGTTGGAACTCTTGGTGAATAAACTCAGTTAACAAGAGTGAGAGCACAACAAACAACATTAATAGAATTGAAGCCATGTTCATCCAGTAGAGCATTGGAATTACTTTTATTGTTCGGGGATGGTTTCTTTGCAATTTTTATAATTCTTAATACAACTTCTACTGGCAACAATTTGGAATATGACTGCCGATGCATGGCAGGCAATTCCAACAAATACAGTAGTATCGAGCGCCGCACATCCTAGATGCATGGCAATAGCTTCTCCAGCCGCTGTAGCCAAGCATACCAATTTGTCTTCTTCACAGGTGGCAAGTCCCCATTGTACAATATTCCCCGAATACAATTTTTTAAACCCGTTGTAGAACAGTGCTTTTTGCTCTTCTTTACTCATTTTACTAAGCCCGTATTTCGAATTGAGGTATTTGATACGTTGCCCCATATTGAGAAAATAGCGATCGAGTAATGGCATAGAAGAGTACCCGAAATAAGAAGGATAAGATTTTGCTTCTGGCTCGGATAATCTGTTATCACTCCAAACTGAAATGATGCTATCAGGCTGTTTGATATTTTCATGAAACTTTAAATGATCGGCTAATAAGTTTAGAAAAACAGTATCTGTTTGAATGGAGGGAAGTACCGCATTCACTTCGGCGGTTTCTGATGAATTGGGTACAAATTCTTTTTCTTTGGTGCATGCGCTAATAATAACAGTTATAGCGGCCAAAAAGGCAAATTGGATTTTCATAACTAACTGATTTTAGATTAACCCCTACCTTCAGTAATGCTGTGTCGGGAATTCCATGGGTGCAAGTTGAAAATCCTTAGGAAGCTATCCATGACCAAAACTTCAATATACAAATGAGAAAAAACTATGAATTAGTGCTGAAATAAACGGTAGCAAACAATTTCATACTAACAAATCAACAGAATCGTTATATTTTTGAATTCGACTAGTAACTAATAAGAAATACTTACGCAAATGAAGCCTCTAGTGTATTTAGCTTTCATCGTATCTTTTATCGTTAGCTTTACAACAAGCCCTTTAAAGGGGATTCTCAAAAAGAACTTCGCCAAAGTTTCGGAAACACTCTATGTTTCAAAGTTTGAAGTAACCAATAAAGATTACTTGGAGTATTTGCAAGATTTGAAACAAAAGGGTGATGCTGCAGAATACGAGCTTCGACTGCCCGATACTTCAAGTTGGCTAAAAATAGATCCTGACTTCAAAGCGTTTGTAAACCACTACCTCCGTCATTCTGCCTACTCGAATTATCCGGTTGTAGGCGTATCGTACGAATCAGCAATGGCCTATTGTAAATGGTATGAGGAAAAAATAAATGCAAGTTCTGCCAATCAACAATTTCGTTGTCGTTTGCTTAATATTGAAGAATGGATGAATGCAGCCACGGGAGGCGACAGAACTCGCACCTATCCATGGGGTACCGGCTTTATCCAAAACAACAGAAAAGATTACCTCTGCAATTTCAAACACACCAATTTTATTTATGATTCAGTAACCAGAAAATATACTGAAATAGATATCCCAGAAACTGAAGGTGTAAAGAAAGCAACTGCGCCTGTAAATGCCTATTACCCTAATAGTTTTGGTTTGTATAATATGAGTGGAAATGTTGCAGAGATGACCCAAGAAAAAGGTGTGGCAAAGGGAGGAGGTTTCAAAGATCCAGCCTACCTCGTACAAGTAAAACCGGAAAAAATATATAAGTCTCCTCAAGCTGATATAGGCTTTAGAATTGCGTTAGAACTGATCCAATAATGATCACAAAAAAATCATGTAGCTTTATGTTATGAGCGGAATCTATAAAGAAGACCTTGAGTTTTTGGGATTGGATGCGGTTGCTACCCCCCTCGCAGAAGCGACCTATGATAATTGTATATTTAAGAATGGTCTGTTTGGTAACTCGAGTTTAAGCAATATTAACTTTGTTGACTGTAGTTTCATTGAATGTAGCTTCGATCAAACCAACTTGAACAATACCAATTTCAACGGAGTCACCTTTCAAAACTGCCAATTTAGAACCCTCGATTTCTATTACTGCAATAAGTTTCTATTCGATGCTAATTTTTCAGATTCGAAACTCCATTATTGCAGTTTCTGGAAAATGAATCTGAAAAAAATCTGTTTTTCCAAGTCGGAGCTCAAAGAATGTGATTTTACAGAGGCTGATTTAACGGAAGCCCTATTCGAAAATTGTGATTTGCAAAGAAGCATTTTTGAACGAACCAATTTAACAAAGACCAATTTCGAAACGGCCTTCCATCTCAGTTTAGACCCGGACAAAAACACATTAAAGAAAACGGTCTTCTCTGATCAGAATATAGCAGGTTTACTTACCAAATACGATCTTATTATAAAGAAATAGAAAAGAATTTTAGGCAGAACCGCGAACCATTAGCTCGCCCTTTAACAACAATTGGCTTTCACTAGAAGCTAGTTTTCCTTGAATTTGATCGATAAGCATCTTTACCGAGTGTTCTGCAATTTCCTGAACCGGTTGTCGTACGGCTGTAATACCGGGAGGATATAGCTTGAATAAGTCAGTGTCATCAAAGCAAACAATTCCTATTTGGTCGGGGATTTTCCATCCCAACTCATTTATTATTTCCAATCCAACCACCCCCAAATAGTTTGTTGCAAAGAACACAGCGTCTAAATTATTATCAATGACAAATTCTTTAACGGCCGCTTTTATTTTCGTCCGATCCATTAAAAAATCAATTTCAAGTAGTAAGGGAGCCTTTTGTAGATCTGTATTAACTTTATCGATATATGCAGACATTCGAGCTTTCATTTGAACTTGACTCGAATTGGTGCTTACATAACCAATGCAATTGTATCCCCTTTTTAAGAGATAGTCCATGCCTTGCTTTACACCGTCATAGTTGTTGATCAGCACACAAGGTACTTCCAAAGAGGCTATGAATCGATCCATAAAAACCATGGGGCGCCCTTGATCTTTCAACTCTTTGAGTTTAAGCTCCATACCCGGAACCGGCGTAATGATATAGCCATCAACATGGGTTTGTCCCAACACATACAACAAGTCATTGCCTCTTTCGAGGTCATTTTCGGTACTGCAATAAACAATTCGATATCCTAATTTGAGCGCTTCATCTTCAATGGTTCGAGCCAACGCAGAAAAGAATGGATTGGCAATATCTTCAACAATGAGACCTATAATTTTGGAACGACCGGTGCGTAAACTCACCGCAATAGTATTGGGCTGATATCCTTCTTCGAGAGCGATTTTTTTAACTCTTGCTGCTACCACATCACTGATACGCATATGCTTGGCCTTCCCGTTCAGTACCGAGGATACAGTAGACGGCGACACCCCCGCTTTGGAAGCGATGTCTTTTATGGAAGGCTTTTTCATGTGGTGCAATAGTTATTAAATGTAAGCCTTTTTTAATACAAACGCTTGTTATTAAAGTTAATCAGAAGTACTAGTATAAGAATACAGGAACGATAGAAAAAGACACGATTCGGGACGCTCTAGCCAACTGAGCTAATTCCTAAAATAAAAAAAGACCATCATTGCTGATGATCTTTCGAAGTGGAGAATACCGGGGTCGAACCGGTGACCTCTTGCATGCCATGCAAGCGCTCTAGCCAACTGAGCTAATTCCCCCTATAATATTTGTTGCTGCAATCGAACCGGTGACCTTCCCGTATCGTTTCAAACGAAACGGGACGCTCTAGCCAACTGAGCTAATTCCCCTAGGGGGTGCAAATATACCATTGCCCAAATGAATGAACAAAAAAACCCCGAAAAAATCGGGGTTTTGATATAATTATTAGAGGAACCTATTCTCCCCAAATATTGTCTTTTCCATCTAACCACTGCTTCACTAAATCTGTTGTTACAGACTTCGGACGCTCCAAGGCAAATCCCAACGCTCTATCCCAACACAAGCTGGCCAATACACCCAACGCACGACTCACTGCAAACAAAACAGTATAGTATTCATATTCCACCATGCCATAGTGAACCAGTAAAGCGCCGCTGTGCGCATCTACATTCGGCCAAGGATTTTTGATCTTACCGAGCGATTGCAAAATTGGAGGCACGGTTTCGTAAATATTCCAAACGGTTTGAACCAAATTATCATCCGGCATGTGCTTCTTACCAAATTCCATTTGAGCTGTGAATCGGGGATCGGTTTTACGCAACACCGCATGACCATATCCGGGAACTACTTTACCGCTCGACAGGGTCTGTTTCACATATTCTGCAATTTGTTCTTTAGTAGGTAGCTCGGTTTTCAATTCCTCCTGCATTTCAAAAATCCACTTAATTACCTCTTGGTTTGCCAATCCATGCAATGGACCCGCTAATCCGTTCATACCGGCAGCATACGCCAAATAAGGATCACTCAAAGCAGAGCCAACCAAGTGTGTAGTGTGTGCACTCACGTTACCACCTTCGTGATCGGCGTGAATAGTCATGTACAAGCGCATCAACTCCATAAATCCATGATCGGAATAACCGAGCATGTGAGCAAAATTTCCGGCCCAATCTAACAAACCATTGGGTTGAATGTGCTCGTTGTTTTTATATTTTCTTCTGTACACATAAGCCGCAATACGTGGCAAACGTGCAATCAAATCTAAGCTATCGTCAAAAGTTGAAATCCAATAGTCCTTCTTGTTCATTCCTTTGGCGTACTCTTTCGAGAAAGAACCCTCTGTTTGAAGCGCCATTACCCCTGTAACAAACATGGTCATCGGGTGAGCATAAGCAGGTAACGCGTCAATCGCTGCAAAAACATGGCTTGGAACGTGGCTTCTGCGTTGCAAAACACTGGTAACATGATTCACATCTTCAGAAGTTGGCAATTCACCAATCAACATGAGGTAAAACAATCCTTCAGGTAGTGGTTCTTGGCCACCCTCTGCTTTGGGGAGTTTCGCTTGAAGTTCGGGAATTGAATAGCCTCTGAAACGAATACCTTCCTGAGCGTCGAGCAAAGAAGTCTCCGTCACCAATCCGGTAATGCCTCTCATTCCTTGATAAATCTGAGAAAGGGTAACTTCACCAATTACTTTGTTTCCATGATCTTTCAACAACTGCTTAATCTCTGCATTTGCCAGATCCGACTTAGCTTTGAAGCGCTCTTTAATAATGCCCATAAAAATGACAAGTGTTTATATGAAGGAAAATTGAATTCTCGACTTTTGGAGGTGCTAAAGTTAAACAAAATCACCCGTTTATAAAACAAAATAACACGCGATCGGTTCAAAATCAAGCCATTTATTCCTATTTAGGTGATTTCTGGTAAACGTACAAGGCTACAAAGCTGAATACGATGTTAGGTGTCCAAGCAGCTAATAATGGCGGGAAATTTCCTTTGGTTGAGAAAGTAACGGAGAACTTATCCATTACAACATAGAGGGCGGCAATTATAATACCGATGGCTAGGTGCAGCCCACTGCCACCTCTTGTTTTGCGCGATGCTAATACCGCACCTATTATGGTTAAAATAAACAGCGAAAAGGGGGTTGCATCCCTTTTATACATTTCAACTTTATAGGTATTCAAGCCTTCGGAGCCCCTGCGCTCCTCCGACTGGATAAAATGCCGAAGTTGGGGCGTTGTCATCCGGTCTTTTAAATACTTGTCAGGTCTTATTTCTGAAGGCTTTATCCCGTTCAATGAAACTTGCATGATCGACTCTTGGCGAATGGTTTCTTTGGATCCATTGATCGTACGAATCACTGCATTTTCCAATCGCCAACCCTTGGTGGCAGTGTCCCATCGCAAATAATCGGCTCTTACGCTGTATACCACTTTATTACCCTCAATCCGCTGCATGAAGAACCCTTGATTAGCAGCCTTAGAAGTTGTATCATAACTTCTTAAACCTGCATAGGTATTATTATCGATCCTTAAATAGTAATTACTTGAGAGTTTAGCATTTTGGCTCATTTCATAAGAGCTCTTGCTATCAATGTACTTGGCCTGAAAATCACCTCGAATTCCATTGGCAATCGGAATCCAAAATTGAGTGGCAACCCAAAAAACGGCCCCCATAATAAAAGCTGCCACAAAAAAGGGTCTTAAAAAACGATTAAAAGGGACCCCCGAAGCTAAAATGGCAACAATTTCTGAACGGCCCGACATTTTGGAAGTGAAGAAAATGACCGCAATGAAACTCATCAGCGGAAAAATCATCGAAATGATAAAAGGTACAAATCCAATAAAATACTGCGTTATGATTTGAAAACCGGATAGCCCCGACTTTACGAAATCATCCGTTTTTTCACTGGTATCAATCACTACAGCAATAACCGAAATCACCAGCACCATAAACAAAGTGGTAGTGATGAATTTCTTGATGATATACCAGTCGATCTTTTTTATCATAAAGCCTCGCGAAAGTACCGAAAATTGATGGTTTCCCCAGTTTAGATGCGTGAACAGTTTGTGAAATTGCTGAAGTCAAATTTCCTAGAGTCGATTCTTCAGCTGAGGAATCATGGCATCCTTCCAAGCTTTAAAATCACCTGCTATAATGTGCTTTCTGGCTTCCTTCACCAACCATAAATAGAAAGCCAGGTTATGTGTACTTGCAATGGTAAGCCCTAATAATTCTTTTGACTTCAAGAGATGCCTCAAGTACGATTTGGTATAATAAGCACTCATATCGCATCCAATTTCATCGTCAATTGGACTGAAGTCGAACTCCCATTTTTTATTGTCGATATTGATGACTCCTTTGCTGGTAAACAGCATGGCGTTTCTGCCATTGCGAGTGGGCATTACGCAATCGAACATATCAATACCCATAGATATGCATTCTAAAATATTCCAGGGTGTTCCCACTCCCATTAGGTATCGAGGTTTTTCTTGGGGCAAATGATCACAACACCAATCACAGATTTCGTACATCACCGGCTCCGGTTCACCAACACTTAATCCACCAATGGCATTACCCGTCGCCTCTTTCGACGCGATGGTTTCGCAGGAAATTTTACGTAAGTCTTTAAACGTTCCACCTTGTACTATTGGAAAAAGATTCTGGGTATAATTGTACTTGGGCTCAGTTGCATTGAACCGTTCGAAGCATCGATCCAACCAACGATGGGTAAGCTCCATTGATTTTCGAGCATACCCATATTCTGATCCTCCGGGCGGGCATTCATCGAACGCCATGATGATATCACCTCCAATTACTCGCTGAATATCCATCACTGCTTCCGGGGTGAACAGGTGCTTTGACCCATCAATATGACTCTGAAAGGTGACCCCTTCCTCTTTTATCTTTCTCGTGCCGGCTAGTGAAAAAACTTGATAGCCCCCACTGTCGGTTAATATGGGTCGATTCCATCCATTGAACTTATGAAGACCGCCGGCTGCCTCCAATACTTGCAATCCGGGCCTTAAATACAAATGATAGGTATTCCCCAGAATGATCTGAGCTTTCACATCCAACTCCAACTGTTGCTGGCTAACGCCCTTTACACTTCCAACCGTACCTACAGGCATAAAAATAGGGGTCTCTATCTGACCATGATCGGTAGTAATGATCCCTGCTCGGGCTTTAGAATGTTGATCGTTGAACTGTTTTTGAAATTGTAACGCTGCCATAAAAGGCAGCAAAGATACCAAAAATGGCCCCTCGGTGGAAGAATCAGGGGTTTTCATCATTTATTCACAGCATGTGAGTTGATTAGTCCTGTTCAAGCACCTGATTCTTAGTATTTTTGCGATTCGGTACGCAAGTACAGACCCCTAAACTAGCTGTGGATATATGGACTTAACCCTTCTTTTTACTGATTGGACCTCTTTTATTTTTATAGCGTTCTCTCTTATCACTTTAATTCAACTTTATTACTATTGGGGCTTGTTTAGCAAACTCGCTTTCTTCAAAAAGTATGAAAAGGAAAAATCGCAGCAACATCCCGTTTCTGTGATTGTTTGCGCAAGAGACGAGGCCGGCAATTTAGCTAAGAACCTACCCGGTTTGCTGGTACAACAGTACCCCTCTACACACGAAATAATTGTTGTAAACCACAACAGCCAGGATGATACACGTTATCTGTTGGATGAGTTCAAAAAAACTTTCAAAGGATTGCACGCTGTAAATCTTGAGCAAGAAGCCATCGGCATTCCGGGGAAAAAATACCCCTTGTCAATTGGAATCAAAGAAGCCAAATACGAAATATTGCTGTTGACTGATGCAGATTGTGTTCCTGCGTCCGAAAATTGGCTGCAATTAATGCAAGAAGGTTATGATGAAGGAATTGAAGTGGTGTTGGGCTACGGCTCCTACAATAAAAAGCCGGGCTTGCTCAATAAGTTAATTCGATTCGAAACCTTTCATTCAGGCTTGCAGTACCTTTCTTATGCTGCGGCCGGGATGCCATATATGGGCGTTGGAAGAAATCTCAGCTACAAAAAGACCCTTTTCTTTAATAACAAAGGATTTTCATCCATCAATCATTTACCGGGCGGAGACGACGATCTTTTCATTAACAAAGTAGCTACAAAAAATAATACCAGAATTGTAATAGATCCGGAAGCTTTCACTTTATCGGAGCCTGCGAAAAATTTCGGAAACTGGTTTCGCCAAAAAACACGTCATTACTCCACCGCGAGGTATTATAAAGGCTTGCACAAATTCCTTTTGGGTATGTACAATGTTAGTTTCTTTTTATTCTACCCATTGTTTGTAGCAAGTATTCTTTTATTTGATTGGAGATTGGCTCTTGGTGTTTTCGCCCTTCGCTTCATTTCACAAGCCATTATCTTCAATAAAACAATGAAGAAACTCCAAGAACAAGATTTATTTTCTCTGTGGTGGTTCTTCGACCTTTGGATGTTTATTTATTATTGCATCTTTGCACCAGCATTATGGAAACGCCCGAACAATCACTGGACATAATTACGCAGTATTTTTCAGATTTTTCTGAAGTACAGTTGGAGCAATTGCGCCAACTCGCCCCTCTGTACAAAGAATGGAATGAAAAGATCAATGTGATCTCCAGAAAAGACATTGAAAGCTTATACGAAAAACACGTGTTGCATTCTTTGAGCATTGCAGCAGTGTTCGATTTTGAACCAAATATGAAAGTTCTGGATCTAGGCACCGGTGGCGGTTTTCCAGGTATTCCATTAGCGATCTTCTTTCCTCAAACCCGTTTTCACTTGGTTGACAGCATTGGCAAGAAACTAAAAGTTGTAGAAGGCGTTGCCGAAGCCATTGGCTTGAAAAACATTACTACCAAACACAGTCGTGTTGAAGCCTTGGCCGGACAAAAATTCGATGTTGTAATTTCAAGAGCTGTCGCTCCTTTAAAAGATCTTTGGACTTGGAGCAAACCGCTTTTACGCAAATCAACCCCTTCAGAGGGCGATTTACCCAAAGCATCCGGATTGATCTGTTTAAAAGGCGGAGACTTAGCTCAGGAAATATTTGAAAGCGGCTGCAAGCCTAAAGTGATGGAAATTACGCACTTATTCAAGGAACCCTTCTTTCAAGAAAAATTCATCATTCAGGTTCCTCATTAGTCTAAGGTTTCCCATTGTGTCAAAACTACCACTTTGTGGTATTGTTGTCGATCCAAATTTCTTCATCTTTGTACCATGACTACCATCTGTATTGTAGAAGATAATAAGGATATCAGACAGGCGTTGGAACAAATCATTCTGATGTCTGATGAACATGAATTATTAGGCAGTTATACAGATGCGTCATCGGCAATGCAAAGCATTCCCTTGGTAAAACCCCAGCTGGTTTTGATGGATATTAATTTAGGTGAAGGTGAGTCCGGAATTGATTGCGTTAGAAATTTAAAAGCAGAATATCCGGAAATCCTTTTCATGATGTGTACGGTGTATGAGGATGATGAGAAAATTTTTGAAGCATTGAGCGCGGGTGCCAGTGGATATATATTAAAGAAAACCTCCCCTGCCAAATTGATAGATGCGCTAAATGAGTTGAGAGACGGTGGTGCTCCTATGAGTAGTCAAATCGCCAGAAAAGTAGTAACAGCCTTCCAACAAAGGCCCATTGAAACGCCTAGCTTCAATACAGGAAACAGTTCCTACCTAAATACACTTTCCAACAGAGAAAAAGAAATCCTGGAATTGTTAGCGAAAGGATTGATCTATAAAGAAATTTCTGCAGCCCTTTTCATCAGTCAGGAAACAGTTCGCAAACACGTATATCATATATACGAAAAGCTCCATGTAAACAACCGCGTTGAAGCCGTAAACAAGTATTTCGGCCGATAATTCAATGTTGCACTATTGAAAACTACCACTTAGTGGTATTGGTCTGCCCTGTTTTCACTTATACCTTTACATTAGTAAAATTATTATACGATTGGGGTTAAACCTTTTCCCATTTAAAGCATCTGATTTTACATAGAACTCCTCGAGTTCCCATTAACCGAGACCTTATCTAATTAGAAAACCCCGATTGTATCGGGGTTTTTTAAGTTTTAGTTCGCTCCTGGAATTTCCAGTCGATTGTTTCGCCTTTCTAAGTCGGCCATTCTGTAGCTGGGGTCAATTTCAACTACTTTTATCTGATTGATCTTTTTCTTCACTTCAAAAACATATTCCGGATGCGTCCATTTCCAAGGCTCTTGGGTAAATCTTGGAACAGTACTGTCTTCCACCGGCTTCTCTCCAAACATATCGAATTGAGGAATATAGAAAAGCTCTTTTGTGCCATCGCGGTATTCAACCATTAAATCGATGGGCATGGGCATCTTACCAATTCTTCTCAATCGAATTTTAGTAGCGCCGTTTTCTTCCCATAAACTATCGATTCCGTAGTCAATAGTTTTTGTGGTATTCACAAAATATTCTTTATACCAATCCAATTTCATGTCACTTACCTTTTCGGCTATGCGCATAAAATCATTCACATTGGGATGTTTGAACCGCCATTGTTTGTAGTACTCTAACAGTATTTTGTCGCGCACCTGTGCTCCTACAACATAACCCAACTGCTCCAAGAAAACAGCTCCTTTTGAATAAGCTGCAGAACCGTAAGCGGCATTGGTATTAAAATGATCTGCATGAGTGGTCAAGGGCTCTTCCAGTCCACTTTTCACAAGTCCAAAATACGACTGATAAGAACCGTATTGTTCTTTTGGTAAGATATTGGCCAAAGAGTCAAGGCGTTTTAATCCGGCCGGATTCGATGCCAATCTTTTGCGCGTTACATTGTCGCGGTAGTAGGCACTTACCAAGTGGGTAGCCCAATCAGTAAATCCTTCATCCATCCAAGCATACAAACTTTCATTGGTGCCCATCAGCATTTGATACCAGGTATGCATCCATTCATGAAAAACAGTTCCCAGCCCGGGGCCCACCAATAAAGTACCCATCGGATATTCCATACCTCCATCACCACCATGAATAAACGAATACTGCTTATATGGATAAGGACCGAAGGTTTTTTCGATAAAAGGTAAAACAGTTACAGCAGCGTCTGCTACTTCATTCCAAGCTGTATCATTTCTTGGATCGTTCTCTTTATAATTGTACAACACGTGAATGGTGGTACCATTAGGCATTCTGCGAACCAAATGTTTGTATTCAGGATCGGCGGCCCACATAAAGTCGTGTACATTAGGAGCAATAAATCTCCAACTCAACTTATCGCCTGCTGGTCGGGTGACTTTTGCACCCGGATCTTCGTAACCATATCCAATTGTATTTGGATTTTGAAGATAGCCGGTTCCTCCAAGCACATAATTTTTATCAATCTTGATGGTTACATCGAAATCACCCCAAACCCCGTAAAATTCTCTAGCCACATAAGGAGTTGGATGCCAACCTTCATAATCGTACTCACACATTTTAGGATACCATTGGGCCATTGAATAGCGAACGCCGGTACTTGGGTTATCGCGACCGCTTCTGCGAATTTGCAAGGGTACTTGTGCTTCAAATTCCATGTCAAATGTTACCGTTTGACCGGGAAGAATGGGTTTCGACAATTTCACTTCCAAAATGGTTTCTTTGGTTTGGAAGTTCTGAGCTACACCGTTCAACTTCAAGCTTTGAATTTTTTGGTAGCCAATTTCTTCGGGTGTGAGATTCAGGATACGGTCTCTCACACGTCCGTCCCAATCTTGTCCTCTACCTACACGAATCTTACCCAATTCTCTGCTGCGTGCATCCATCATACTATTGGGCTGAAACGCATTAAAGTATAAGTGATAAAACACTTTGTTGAGTGTGTCGGGAGAATTATTGGTGTATTGCAGGGATTGTTTACCTGTGAAGCGGTTGGTTTTTACATCCATGTCAATATTCATCGTGTATTTCACGCGCTGCTGCCAACGATTGGGCTGAGCAATACTGATGATACTCGACAAAAGCAAGAACGAAGCAAGTACTAATTTCCTATTCATAAATTCACTGTCATTTAATAACAGCAATTTACTGCAATTCTCGCTTTTGTAGTAAGAAGATGTGTTAAGCGGGGACTACTCTTCTGTACCGGCAATCACCAGTACGATCTCTCCTTTCACTTCTTTGGAGCTGAAATATGTGAGCAGTTCTTGAAGGGTTCCACGAGCATTTTCTTCGTGCAGTTTGGATAATTCCCGGCAAACCGCAGCTTTACGATCGGCACCAAAAAACTGCACCAATTCTTCCAAAGCTTTTACAAGGCGGTGGGGTGATTCGTACAATACAATGGTACGCTCTTCCACGGCTAGCTTTTTGAGCATGGTTTGACGGCCTTTTTTCACCGGCAAAAATCCTTCAAAACAGAAACGATTGGTAGGAAGACCGCTGTTGACCAAGGCCGGCACAAAGGCAGTAGCTCCAGGCAAGCATTCTACTTTTACGCCCTCTTTTATACAAGCTCGAACCAGTAAAAAAGCAGGATCAGAAATTCCGGGCGTGCCGGCATCTGAAACCATGGCCATTGACTTTCCTCCTTGCAATTGGTTCACAAGGTGGTTAACAACAGAATGCTCGTTGTGCTGGTGATAGGGAGTAATAGGTTTGTTGATTTGAAAGTGGTTGAGCAGTCGAACAGAATTGCGGGTATCTTCAGCTAAAATCAAATCAACCGAGCGCAGTATTTCCAACGCCCGCAGGGTAATGTCTTGTAAATTACCGATGGGCGTTGGTACTATATAGAGTGTTCCGCCTGTATGAGGGGATTCTGTACTCAAAAAAGTTGCGTTTATGAAACGTTATTCAGAAACACTGATTTCGAAATACTCCATTACCGGATTGGCGAGTAATTTCTTTGCAGCGGTAGCAGCTTGTTCTTTTGCAGAAGCTTCGTCGGCTGCATCAACTTGTAAAGTAATGTGTTTGCCGATACGCACGTCTTTGATGGTTTCCAAACCTAAATTTGATAAACCACCCATCACTGCCTTCCCTTGAGGGTCTAACAATTCTTTTAAGGGCATTACTTTCACTTGAACCGTATATGTCATGCTTGCTTATTTTTGAAGGCCAAAGATACGATAATATATGCCAAGAATGCGAGTGGAACTGCTAACCAATTTACTAACAACGCACTCACAACAGCTACTAAAGCAATGATTATGAAAGGCATCAGGGCCTTCACACTAAAAGAAGAAAATTTCAAAGCTAAGAGTGGCAGTGTGCTTACCATTAAATAACTGAGTACAAGGATCACAACATACCAAAACCATTTGTTTTGGAACAGTGGGTTGATAGCTTCGATATTCGTATTCCAAAAAATAAGAGGGAATGATGCTACCAGTATTCCTATGGCAGGAATGGGTACTCCTTTAAAACCATGCGATTGATCTGTTGAAATATTGAATCGCGCCAAGCGATAAGCTCCGGCAGCGGCCAAAACAAAGGCCGGCGCCAAAAAAATCAACCCAATATCCAAACCGTCTTCTTGTTGAGCATAGCTTAATCGCAAGAATTGATAGATGATGGTAGCAGGTGCTACTCCAAAACTTACCACATCAGCCAAAGAATCGAGTTGCTTTCCCATTTCACTGGTTGCCTTTAAGGCACGCGCTACAAATCCGTCGAGAAAATCAACTACTGCAGCAAGCCCAATAAAAAGAGAGCTTATCCAAATAGCTTCGGGCATAATTACCCATTGTGCCCCCGATTCATCGTTAGCAATGGTAATTCCTTGTTGCAACGTATAAACAATTGCACAGCAACCGAAAACAAGATTCAAGAGCGTAAACAGATTAGGTATTTGTTTCATTTGGCGTTTATAGGTCTAGGTTATTTTTTCATGTAAGCTTCAATCTGAGCAGTTGTAATGGGGATTTTAGCGAACAGGTCTTTGTTGCCCGTTTTGGTGATCCAAACATTGTTTTCTATGCGCACGCCCATTTGCTCTTCTTCAATATAAATTCCCGGTTCAATTGTAAATAGCATGCCGGGTTTGATCGGTTCGGTTCTGGTTCCCAGATCGTGTACGTCCACACCTAAATGATGTGAAATACCATGGTATAAGTATTTACGGTAGGCTCTGTTTTCTTTGTCTTCATTCTTCACATCGCCTTTTGAGATCAGTCCAATTTTTAAGAACTGCTTGGTAGCTTCTTCTCCTACTTTATCAGTATACGCAACAATTGAAATGCCGGGCTTTAGAATACTTTTTGCATAATCGTGTAAATGCAAACAGGCGTCGTATACTTCTTTCTGACGTTTGGTAAACTTGCCATTTACCGGAATCGTTCTGGTTAAATCGGCGCAGTACCCGCCATACTCTGCCCCAAAATCCATTAGTATCAATTCACCATCCTTGCACTCTTGATTATTGGAAACATAGTGAAGAATGCGTGCTCGATCACCACTGGCAATGATACTTCCGTAAGCCGGACCGGTAGCCCTCTGCATTAAGAAAGAATGATAAATTTCTGCCTCAATCTCATATTCAAAAACACCCGGTTTGATGAATTTCATCAAACGTTCAAACGTTACTTGCGTAATGTCGATCGCTTTTTGAACCACTGCTATTTCCTGAGGCGATTTAATGGCACGCAGTTCCTTCATAATGCGCGCACTACGCTTATAATTGTGAAGTGGAAAACGCTCTTTCATGAAAGCGATATAACGATTGTCGCGAACCGCTACATAGTTTGCTTTTCGGTCGTTTTCGTTGGAGTTCAGATAAATATTTTCTGCTAAGTGAATCCAGGTTTGAAGGGGTGCATCAATGCTATCCAACCATACAATAGTTTGAATGCCAGAAATAGCTCTGGCTTCTTCTACTCTCAGTCTCTTGCCATCCCATTTTTCTTTGAGCTCATTGGGACGTACCAAAACCAACACTTCTCTGAATTTGGGGTCGGGGTTACCGGGAAACAACACCAACATGGTATCTTCCTGATTTATTCCCGTTAGCCAAAATAAGTCGCTGTTTTGTTTGAACTTGTATAGCGCATCTCCATTGGTAGGCAATTCGTCGTTACTGTTGAAAATGGCAATGGAGTTTTTCTCCATGGCGGCTACAAAGCGTTTTCTATTCGAAGTGAAAATAGTCGGATCAAGCGGTAAATACTTCATAAACTGGGGTTGTAAAGGGTAAAAGTAATAAGATTCAATTACTTATACCCGTTCCCGGCTTTCTAAAATATTTTTTTCCTTTGAAAATTTCAGTAGATCATTGAACAAGAACACCCCTAACGGTTGTTAGTTTAGATATTTTTCAATAATTCGTATAATACAATGGATTAAACGACGTTTTTGGGGCTATTTAGGCATTTGCATTAGAAATTCTTTAAATCTACCTTTGTCGCCTCACTAATTAGCTTGTTATGTCTGTCGCACTATTAACCCTACCAAAACAACAACTGGAACAAACAGGTTTGCTCCATCCCAATGTACGCTATCAATCATCGATCGCAGAACTGGTTCAAGATACCTTGCGAATTGGAGAAGGTTCATTAAACGATACCGGGGCATTGATGATTAAAACCGGAACATTCACAGGCCGTTCCCCAAAAGACAAATTCATTGTAAAAGACCGGTTCACCTCTTGTCATGTGAATTGGAACGATTTTAATATTGCCATTGAACCCCAGTTCTTCTTAAAAGTAAAAGAAACCATCTTAAACCATCTGAACCAAAAAGAAGAAGTATGGGTGCAAGATGGGATGGCTTGTGCAGACGAGCATTTCCGTATGAACATCCGTGTAATTACGGAAAAACCTTGGATCGCTCATTTTGCACACAACATGTTTATTCGTCCAAACGAGGACCAACTGGAACTTTTCTATCCCGATTGGACCATTCTTTCTGCCCCCGACTTGAAATTGGATCCTAAGATCCACGGAACCCGTCAGTCAAATGCAGCCATCATCAGTTTTGAACACAAAACGGTGTTGATTGCAGGAACAGGTTATACCGGTGAAACGAAGAAGGGAATCTTTACGATTTTGAATTTCATTTTACCCCTTGAACACCAAGTTTTGAGCATGCACTGCTCTGCCAATATTGGCAAGAAGGGTGATACAGCTTTGTTCTTTGGTTTAAGCGGTACAGGTAAAACAACCCTAAGTGCAGATCCTAATCGCTTCTTGATTGGCGACGATGAACATGGCTGGTCAAAAGACGGTGTCTTCAATTTCGAAGGTGGTTGCTATGCAAAATGCATTGACCTTAACGAGGAAAAAGAGCCGGAAATTTTTCAAGCTATCAGAGAAGGGGCCTTAGTAGAAAACGTAGTGTGCTACAAAGGGTCTCATTCCATCGATTTCAGCAATAAATCGATCACAGAAAATACCCGCGTTTCCTATCCACTTGAGTTTATCAGCAATGCGGTGCATCCTTCTGAGGGAGGACATCCGGAACATATTTTCTTTCTAACCTGTGATGCGTACGGTGTGTTGCCTCCAATTTCACGCCTCAATCCGGAACAGGCCATGTACCAATTCATTTCCGGTTACACAGCAAAAGTAGCCGGAACGGAAGCAGGCGTTACGGAACCTACAGCCACCTTCAGTGCTTGTTTTGGGGCCCCTTTCCTACCCCTGCATCCGGGAAAGTACGCAGCCTTATTGGGAGAAAAATTGAATCAACACAAAGCAAAGGTTTGGTTGATCAATACCGGCTGGACCGGAGGTGCCTTTGGTACCGGAAATCGAATGAAACTGAGTTACACCAGAGCGATGATCACCGCCGCATTGGAAGGAAAATTAGAAGGCGTTCCGTATGAAAACGACGCTGTATTTGGTTTTGCCATTCCTCAGTCATGCCCCGATGTGCCGGCGTCATTGCTGAATCCTAGAGCTACCTGGAACAATGGCGACGCTTATGATGAAGCTGCAAAAGCACTCGCAAAGCGATTTGTTGTGAATTTTGAAAAGTTTGCTTCCGGTGTTTCTGAAGCCATCCTGAACGCCGGCCCAAAATTGTAATGTTTCTTGCTTCTTCCTTTAATTAGGAAGCTTGTTTTTAGTGTATACATTAGGTTGCTTGTCATGTGTCCCGAGGCTAAAAAAGGCTTCGGGACTTTTTTTGCAAATATTTTCATTTTAAATGCTCATTTTTGTAAAAACATCGGCTTACTATGAGGTTTTTTTTAGGGGTTTGTTTGATTTTGGGTTTGAGTTCGTTTGTTTCGAATCAGTTTATTGATTGGAGGCCAAACCAGAAATTGTCGTGGAAAGACTTCATGGGCAAACCGGTTGCCAACTCAGGTAACGCAGCTTTAACCAGCACTCATATTAGCTTTGAATACGGCTATGGTTCTAATGGTTTTTCATATTCCATTACTTGTAGATTCGATAAAAAGCAAAGCTGGGTAAAAATCAAAAACGACTACGTACTTGCGCACGAACAAGCGCATTTCGATATTGCTGAAATTCATGCTCGTAAATTGAAAAAAGCATTGAGCGCCTACGATTACAATCCAAAAACTGTAAAGGCAGATGTTAATAAAATTTACGAAACCATCATGAAAGAGCATCATGCCATGCAACAACTCTACGATAAGCAAACCGATCACTCTCGCAATAAAGACCAACAAGAAATTTGGCTGTTAAAAATTGCAGACATGCTTACCGGAAGTTTGGCCTATGCGAATTATCAAGAAATCGTATCCGGTAATTAATGCACCATACTATCTTTTAATAGCGGAATTTGTTCGTGAAATTGATTATTCAGCACTACTCTCAATTCATTTACCACCGTTAGTGAATCTGTAAAACCTCGATAATCATTGTTGGGGGAATAGACACTGAAAAAATTAGCATAACTTAATTCAGTATACTTTCTCGGCTGGTGCATCTCTCTGAATCCATGATCGCTCATCAGCACTATTACTCCTTTCCCATTTGTTATTTGTTGTATCCGATCGACCAAATCCAGTATTCGTTTATTGGTGTATTTCAAATAGTGAATATACATACTGTCTTTTTGAGGAGATCGTTCATCAGTGATTTCAAATGCATTGTACTGCCCATTTTCATTTAACAAATAAGGAGCATGCGGCATCATCAAATGCAAATAATAAAACTGTTTAGAAGTATCTGAAATACTAGCTGGAAGGGGGATTCCCAATAAATTTTCATTATCACTGCTTGCTCTTTTGTTGAGCCAACCTTGTACCGTTGCGTTGCCCACTTTTCGTACCAAGAAGTTGGGCAGTACCATCATGAACCGGTAGTACAAGGTTTCATTCAACAAAAGCACCCAATCCTTGGGCAAAAAAGAATTGCGGTAACTGGCGGCTTTTGATGGAAGATCGAATGCTGAAAAGTTATTGATGGTATACCCCTGCGTTAGTAAGTATTCAACAAATAAATTTTTTCTAATAGATCTAAGACTTCGTTGATAGCTAAAAGTATTTTCCGCGTTGTGCTCGCCAAAATCGGTCAGGTATTGCATATTAAAGAAACTGGCCATGGAGAACACGGTAAAAATGTAATTGCTTCTAGAATGAGGCACCACGCGAAAATTTCGACGCTTTAATTCATTCTCAAAATCTTGGCTACTAGTATTAAAATAGTTTTGTTGCCCGTCGGCGCCTGTGTATTCATCCATTACAATGATAAAAATGGGTGGCTTTTTACAAGTATCACATCCGTGTACTGAAAACGTTAAATCATCGGGTGTAATATCAGTTAAACGCGCTTTGTCGAAACCTAGCCCAAAAGCCATCAACTCAAACACCAAAAACAAGCACAATGCTGCATTCAAATATTGATGCACGGATTCTTTGATATTGCCAACACGTTTCTTTAGCAGAAAATACAGCACAACTAGTATCATAAGCAGTCCAGGCAACAGGACCTGCATTTCACCCATGAACGCAATGGATGCCGAATTGGTAAATGAATCTTGGAGGGTGCCGAAATAAAGTAGTGTAAATTCAGTAAGGGTAGTCATTAAGGCAGCTTTCCCTTTGTCTCTCAGCAATCTTTTAAACAGCGTATAGAAAATCAATCCAAAACTGAGAAGCAAAGCGAAGATGGCTATTAAAGAAGAACTGGCTACCAAATCGAAGTTTAGTAGCCAGTTGTGAATGATATAGAAAACAATGAAACCGATAAAATGCCAGGGTTGTGAGAAGAATTGCTGCACTCTATGCGTAATTGTTCCAGCCATATTTAAAAGAGTCCGTAGAGCTGAGAATCAATTTTATTGATGATATCTCCTAAGTGCTCTTCATTTTCAGGGAAATTGTTTTTGTCAACATCAATAACCAATAAAGGACCTTCTTTGTAGGCATCGATCCATTTATTATAATAGTCGTTCAAGCGCTTCAAATAGTCAAGACGAATGTTTTCCTCGTATTCTCTCCCACGCTTTTGAATTTGTGCCACCAAGGTTGGAACCGAAGCTCTCAAATAAATCAAGAGATCGGGAGGTTGAACCATGGAACGAAGGGTTTCAAAGAAACGGAAATAGTTATCAAAATCGCGTTTGCTCATCAGACCCATTTCATGAAGGTTTGGAGCGAAGATGTGCGCATCCTCGTAAATAGTACGGTCTTGTACAACTGTTTCAGTACCGCGATGGATATCGAGCAATTGATTCAACCGACTGTTGAGGAAGTAGATTTGAAGATTGAAACTCCAACGGGGCATGTCCTCGTAAAAATCGAAGAGATAGGGATTGTGATCCACATCTTCGAATTGAGGAATCCAGCGATAGTGCTTGCTCAATAATTCAGTCAATGTTGTTTTACCGGCACCGATGTTTCCGGCAATCGCAATATGTTTTGGTTTTTTAGTCTTCGCCATGCCACTCTTGCGTTTCCGCATTTAAAGTTCAACAATAAATAGGAAGCCTTTAAAAGTATTGAATTCCTATCAATCAACAAGTAATTTTTGGTATAACTAGTAATATTTGAGGCCGATAGCAGATCGAACCAAGTCCATGGTAGCTTTAGCGCTTGTTCTTGCCTTTTCTGCGCCTTGCTCCATTACTTGTTTCAAATAAGCTTCATCCTGTTGAATTTCAGCAGCTTTTGCACGAATTGGAGCAATGAATTTGATCATATCTTCTGCTAATTGCTTTTTCAAATCACCATAACGAATGGTACAAGCATTGAAATCGGCATCGAATTTTGCTACTACCTCTTCGGCACATACTAGCTTCATCAAAAGGAAGATGTTTTCGATGTAATCGGGCTTGGCACTATTGGGTTCTGTTGGACCGGCATCCGTTTTCGCCTTCATCACTTTTTTGCGAATCAAATCATCGTCGTCTGCCAAATAAAGGGTGGCGAGTTGATTTTCGCTTTTACTCATTTTACCGGCTCCGTCGAGACTGGGTACTTTTACCAGTTCTTCTCCAAAATTGAACGCAAAAGGCTCCGGAAATACGTCACCATAGCGGTGGTTAAAACGATTCACAAAATTGCGGGCCATTTCCAAATGTTGTTCTTGGTCTTTGCCCACAGGAACGTACTTGGCTCGGTGCAAAATGATATCGGCAGCTTGTAATACCGGATAAGTAAGCAAGCCTGCATTTACGTTGTCGGGTTGTTGTTTTGCTTTGTCTTTAAACGTCACTGTTTTCTCCAATTCCCCTTTGTAAGCCAACATGTTGAGATAGAGGTACAATTCAGCGGTTTCATGTACATGACTTTGGCAGTATAGCGCCACTTTATTGGGATCTAGACCACAGGCAATGTTTTCAGCCAATACACGCTTTACATGGCCTTTTAATGCTTCTGTATCGGGGTGAGTTGTGAGGGAATGCCAATCGGCTACCATGAAGAAGCAATCAAATTGCTCTTGCATTCGAACGTAGTTCTTAACGGCACCAAAATAGTTACCCAGGTGCAAAAAACCGGTGGGTCTTATCCCACTCATTACGATTTCTCTTTTCCCATCCATAATCAGTACTTTTTCGTTGTTCAAGGGCGGCGAAGATAGCGTCTTTATCCGGTTCTTCCGTCCTTTTATCAGTCAAAATTCCCTGTCATAAACTTCGCCCCCAAAACATTAAACAATGCCTATATTTGAGCTATGGAAGTTACGGACAGTCTTGTAAATAATCTGGCGAATTTGGCTCGTTTAGAGTTCAATGAGCAAGAAAAAGAATTAATTAAGAAAGATCTGCAACAAATGATCGGTTTTGTCGACAAACTAAAGGAACTCGACACTACCGGAGTAGCTCCATTGCTTCACATGAGCGAGGCGATGAATAGGCTTCGAGACGACGAAGTAAGGGGCTCGGCAAGCCGTGAAGAGGCCTTGCAAAATGCGCCCGAAACAGATGGAACCTATTTCAGAGTGCCGAAAGTGATTAAAAAATAACCTTAACCAAGTCATATGAACAGTATTATTCATCTGGAAAGTATTCGCAAAAGTTACATCATGGGTAAACACGAGCTCCAAGTTTTGAAAGGAGTGAGTTTGGATATCCTAAAAAACGAATACGTGGCATTAATGGGACCTTCAGGTTCCGGTAAAAGTACCTTGATGAATATTCTGGGATGCCTCGACTCTCCCTCGTCAGGCCAATACATTTTGAATGGTCAAGATGTGAGTAAAATGGCCGATGATTCCTTGGCAGAAGTAAGAAACAAAGAAATCGGCTTCGTGTTCCAGCAGTTTAACCTCCTTCCTCGTTTAACTGCGGCTGAAAACGTGGCATTGCCGCTGGTTTATGCCGGGATGAACAAGAAAATGAGGATTGAAAAAGCGATGGAAGTGCTCGCAAAAGTGAATTTGACCGATCGTTCACATCACCGCCCAAATGAAATGAGCGGTGGTCAGTGTCAACGTGTAGCCATTGCTCGAGCATTGGTCAATGATCCGTCTTTGATTTTGGCCGACGAACCTACCGGAAATCTGGATACCAAAACCTCTTATGAAATCATGGACATCTTCGGAAAAATTCATGCAGGCGGGAATACGGTTGTATTGGTTACCCACGAAGAAGATATTGCCAACCATGCACACCGCATCGTGCGATTGAGAGATGGCGTTATTGAAACCGATAAGAGAAGAGAGCCTACAGCAGCAGCTCACAGCTAATTTAAAGATTTGTCAAATCCATTTTTTGATACTCGAAATCTCGCGCAAGCGGGATTTTTTGTTTAGACAAGATTCCCCACCATCTTTCCCCAAATCGAATAATCTATCTTTAATTGAACTTTTCGAAGACTACCTTTGTTTTTTGAGTTCATCCTATTAGCATTATGGCATTCAAAATATATACAAAAACAGGGGATCAGGGTAAGACTTCATTGATTGGAGGAACGAAAGTGCCGAAGAGTCATATCCGTATTGAATCGTATGGAACCATCGACGAATTGAATTGCTATATTGGGTTGGTGCGAGATGTTTGTGGAAATGAAGCAATTGGAGCTTTACTACGTATAATTCAAGATCGACTGTTTACTATCGGATCTTCCTTGGCTTGCGATCCCGAAAAAGAGCCCAAAATGAAAATTCCTGATTTGAAAGAAGAGGATGTGGTGCAATTGGAAAAAGCGATTGACCTAATGACGCAGGAATTGCCGGAAATGAAATCGTTTATATTACCGGGTGGTCATACCACCATTTCTTATACTCAAATTGCCCGTTGCGTGTGCAGAAGGGTGGAACGTTTGTGTGTTGCCTTGCATGAAAGCGGGGAATACGTAGAGCCACTGGTGATCATCTATTTGAATCGTTTAAGCGATTATCTCTTCACGTTGGCGCGTTATTTTGGATTGCTATTGGGTGTGGCTGACATTCCTTGGCGCCCTCGCATCAGCTAATTTCCGGCTACAATCAATCCATCTTTCATGTGCAGTCGGCGATCGCTTTGCCCGGCTAACTCCTCATTATGGGTTACAATTAAGAAGGTTTGATTCAAGTTTGCCCTGAGGGTAAAGAATAATTTGTGCAGTTCTTGAGCATTGTTGGTGTCGAGGTTGCCTGAAGGCTCATCAGCGAAAATAATAGCTGGGTTATTAATAAGTGCTCTTGCCACCGCTACCCTTTGTTGCTCACCGCCGGAAAGTTGTTGTGGTTTGTTTTGAGCGCGATCTTTCAATCCCAACAAATCAAGTAATTCCAAGGCTCTAAGTTCCACTGCCTTTTTCTTTCCTTGGGCTAGCCAACCCGGAATGCAGATGTTTTCGATCGCCGAAAATTCGGGTAGCAAATGGTGGAATTGGAACACAAATCCAATTTGCTTGTTTCGAAAAGCGGCTAACTGGCGGTCATTTTTGAAATTTATTGGAGTGCCATTGATGGTGATGGTGCCGGAATGGGGCTTGTCGAGCGTCCCTAAAATGTGTAAAAGGGTGCTTTTTCCGGAGCCTGAGGGTCCGACAATGCTAACAATTTCTCCTTTTTCGATGGTTAAATCGACCCCTTTTAGTACCTGAAACTGGTCGTAATACTTTTGTATGTTTCTAGCTTCTAACATAATATAAACCCATGAGCGCCTTGAAGATACGCCCATTTCCGATAAACGGGAGGTGTTTTACAAAATTGTTCCACCAATCTTCATAAGTTTGATTTGGTAGTTTCGTAAGGAAAGTTACTTTTGCGAAAAATTAAAAAGGATGTTCTGGACACTAGAATTAGCCTCTTATTTGGAAGATGCGCCTTGGCCTGCTACCAAGGACGAGTTGATTGACTACTGTATTCGTAGTGGCGCTCCTATTGAAGTAATTGAAAACCTTCAAGAATTGGAAGACGAGGGCGAAATTTATGAAGGTATCGATGATATCTGGCCTGACTATCCGAGTCAGGACGATTTCTTCTTCAACGAAGATGAATACTAGGGCTTTGGGGCCTTGCTAAAGCTGATCTTAAACCAAAGCATGCACAATGCCAAGGCTAGGATAATAGAGTTAGCAACAATCATGGGACGAAGTCCCAAATAGATTCCGTAGAAGAGCCACGTAGAAACGTTGCCCAAAAGTATAATGATCATCCAGATGGACAAATCACCCACCGACTTGGTTTTCCAAGCTTGGTAAACTTGAGGAACAAACGTAGTGCTGCTTAATACGGCTCCAAAATAGCCAACTGCTTCGATCCACTCCATAAATCAGTAGTTTACAATACAAAAGATGCCGACTTTTCAGTCAGCATCTTTTTTTTATTTGAATTATTTTTCCATTTGTTCAATAACCGCCGGAGTTACGCCGGTAAAGCTGAATCCTCCATCGTGGAAGAGGTTCTGCATGGTTACCATGCGGGTATAGTCGCTGAACAAGGTAACGCAATAGTCAGCACATTGGTCTGCATCTGCATTTCCGAGTGGGCTCATTTTTTCTGCGTAGCTGATGAATCCATCAAAGCCTTTTACACCGCTACCTGCTGTTGTTTTGGTAGGCGATTGTGAAACGGTGTTCACGCGTACTTTTCTTTTAGCACCGTAGTGATAACCAAAGCTGCGTGTTACGCTCTCCAACAAGGCCTTTGCATCTGCCATTTCATTGTAATCGGGGAACACACGTTGTGCTGCAATATAGGTAAGCGCCACTACACTACCCCATTCATTCAAAGCATCTAAATCCCATGCTGTGCGGAGTACGCGGTGTAAGCTCATTGCAGAAATATCGAGTGTTTTCGAATTCCACTCATAGTTCATTTCAGTATAGTGTTTGCCTTTTCTTACGTTGATACCCATTCCAATAGAATGGAGCACGAAATCGATCTTTCCACCAAAATGAGCCATGGATTGCTCGAATAAGTTTTTGAGGTCGTCCATATTGGTTACATCGGCTCCAATTACCGGAGCATTCACAGCCTCCGCCAATTTATTGATCTCGCCCATGCGAAGCGCAACTGGAGCATTGCTCAGTACTAATTGAGCGCCTTCTTCGTGGCATTTGATGGCAGTACGCCATGCAATTGATTTTTCATCCAATGCACCGAAAATGATGCCCTTTTTACCTTTCAAAATGTTGTTAGCCATAATTGTGCTTTTTGGTATTTGCGGGTCAAAAGTATTGAAAAGAGAGAAAACAATGGATAATTAATAATTAAGAATTAATAATTAATAATGAAACAGCCGGCAGTCAGTTTAATTGTATAGTAAGGTCTAATTTGTGCGAATCTGTTTTAATCTGCTATCTGTAGTCAAAGAAAATTAGCTTTCTAATTCATTTCAGTCACCAAAATTCTTCAATCAGTCTACTTTACCGCAACGTAAAAAAGAACGCAAAGGTGCGCAACGAAGGTAGCAGCGAAGTTGCAAAAAACTCAAAAATTCACAACTTTCACCAAAGCCTAAGGCCTAAGGCCCAACACCTCGCACACAGAACTCAAAACCCAGAACTTGATCTAAAGGGAATCTTTGGTAGATCTGAAGTGGGTTTCAATTATTCATTAAGAATTAATATTGAAACAACCGGCAGTCAGTTTAATTGTATAGTAAGGTCTAATTTGTGCGAATCTGTTTTAATCTGCTATCTGTAGTCAAAGAAAATTAGCTTTCTAATTCATTTCAGTCACCAAAATTCTTCAATCAGTCTACTTTACCGCAACGTAAAAAAGAACGCAAAGGTGCGCAACGAAGGTAGCAGCGAAGTTGCACAAAACTCAAAAATTCACAACTTTCACCAAAGCCTAAGGCCTAAGGCCCAACACCTCACAAACAGAACTCAAAACCCAGAACTTGATCTAAAGGGAATCTTTGGTAGATCTGAAGAGGGTATTCAATTATTAATTATTCATTATTAATTATTAATTAGTTCCCCACCATTTCCCGAGCATTTTCCAACGCTGCCGCTGTTGGTTTTTCGCCACTTAGCATTTTCGCAATGGCGGTGATGCGTTCATCGGTTGTGAGCTGTCGAATATTGGTTTTGATGGCATCGCCTTTTATTTCTTTATAAACAAAGTAATGCGCATTGGCTTTGCCTGCAATTTGCGGTTGGTGCGTGATACAAATGATCTGAATTTTTTCAGCCAAGCCCTTCAAAATAATACCTACCTGACGGGCTGCTTCGCCGCTGATTCCGGTATCAATTTCATCAAATATTAGGGTAGCTAATTGCAAGGATTTCGCAACAAGCGATTTAATACACAACATCAATCGGCTCAACTCTCCCCCACTTGCTACTTTTCGTATGGGTTCAAACTTATTGCTCTTATTGGCATCGAACAAGAAAGCGATCTCATCTTTCCCGAAATAATGGAGTTGTTGGGAGGGTTCCACATTCACTTTCAAACGCGCATTGGGCATGCCCACTTGGGCTAACAAAGTATTTACCTGATCGCAGAGTGGCTTTATTTGCTTTTGACGTTTTGCACTTAAGCTTGCCGCTAGCTCTTCTAATTTGGATTCAACATTTGCAACTGTTTTTGCTGCAGCAGCAATTTGATCATCGATTTCTAATACGGCTTGCAGTTTATTTGAAAGTTGTTCTTTTAATTCCAACAACTCGTTCGTAGTGTTTAACCCATGCTTCTTTTGAAGTTTGTAGCCAATTGCCATGCGCTCTTGCAAATGGTTCATTCGTTTGGGATCGAATTGTACTTGATCACCCACTGCCTCCAATTCATTGTACACATCCTTCAATTCAATGTACGCCGATTGCAATCTTTCTTGCAACGAAGCCAAAGAAGGCATTAAGCTGCTATAATGTTGAAGTTGATTTGCGAATTGCTTAAGCTGTTGCGTAATGGGCGTTTCTCCCTCTCCTAATCCAAACACTACTTTTGAAATCGCTTCTTTAATTTCTTCCGTATTGGCTTGAATTTTTAATTCTTCGTTTGCCAATTCTAATTCACTATCCGAGAAATTAGCTTCTTCCAATTCATCGAACAAGAACTTATTGTAGTCGTATTCTTTCGTGAATTGCTCTTTTTGCAGTTGCAAGGCAGCAAAAGTATTCTTTGCTTCTTGCCATTCGGCGAACAAGTTTTGGTATTGTTCTAACACTGCATCATTCGAGGCCAAAGCATCCAAAACTTCTCGTTGAAAATCGGAAGCGCCTAGTTCTAAAGTGTCAAACTGCCGGTGCAGGTCAACCAGCATGCTGCTTAAGTTGCGAAGTTGTTCGAGGGTTACAGGTGTGTCGTTGATAAAGGCACGCGATTTGCCGCCGGAATTGATCTCTCTTCGAATGACCAATTCATTCTCTGCGTCCAAATCTTCCTCTTTCAAGAATCTTTGAATAGACTTTTTACCTGCTACGTCGAAAAAACCTTCTACAATGCATTTCTTTTGACTGTTTAACAGCACAGAAGTGTCGGCACGGTCGCCTAAGATAAGGGACAAAGCCCCCATCAGAATGGATTTACCGGCTCCGGTTTCTCCTGTAATTCCATTAAAATGAGCATCGAAATCAATGTCGATGGCGTCGATAATGGCGTAATTCTGTATGCTGAGTCGCTTGAGCATAGTACTAAATATTATAGCAAATTAGCGATTAAAGGCTAATATTCGTCAATTCTTACTTGTAAATTATCAGGGTGTTTTTCCACAACGCAATACGCCTGCTTTGGCTCTTTGGTCGAGGGAGTTTTTGTAGTCGTGATTATCCATATCAAGGCATTCTTGATACCATTTAAGCGCTTCTGTAAGTTGCCCTCTAGCCTCGAACAGCATTCCTAATTGAAGGGCAGAACGTGCGGCAAAATATTCAGTTCTTTCTCGGCCTTGTTGAATGGCCAATTTGTAAAAGGGGATGGCTTCTTCGGTGCGCCCCAATTCGTCGTAAATTCTCGCTACCCTGTAATTGAATTCAATTTGATCTACCGTGTTTTTGAAGTCGGTGTATCGCTTCCCAAACAATAAACGCAATGCTTCCATATAATAGCCCCCATCGGAATAGAGACGCGCTTTCAATAGCAATGGATCAGGCCATTTTGGATTGGAAGCTTGCTTTTGGGCTTGTTTGTCGGCCTCTGCGGCCAATGAACCTCTTCGTAACACTTCCAGTCTATACTTTTCTGCTTTAGCAGTATTGCCATTCAAGTAATAATACCAGCTGATTTTTAACAACACGTCTTTAATATAGTATTTCCCTTTAAACTGGGTAGCGTACTTCTCCAAATGATTTACTGCGTCTATATCTAAGTGATAGAGCTTTGCATATCCTTCTTCAAAATCCCATACCAAAGTAGGTAAGTATTCCCGACTGTTCTTTCGTTGCTGAATCAATTTTAACGCAATATCTGCGTGTTGGGTGTTGAGGTGTAAGTTAACGGCTAAATAAAGCAGCAATTGGTTGAAAGGGTATTTCTGTAGTTCTCTCTGAATAGAATTAAAGATCTCTTTTCGGTCATTCAGAATATAATACTTTAAATAAAATTGATAAAACAGTCCTTCCTCCCGAAAGAGTTGCGACCATTCATCTGTTGCATTTAAAACCTTGTTCATTTGAGCCATCCCGTCTGATACGGTTCCTTTGATTCCCATAAGATTGGCCAACCATTTGTAGCCATCGGGTATGGTTCCTGCAGCCACTTGCATGGCTCCTCTAAATAACGTGTTGGGAAGAAATGCCGGGAAGCTTTTTTGATTTTCCTTGAAATTCAGAAAAGCGGCACGAAATGAAAGCCCTGCACTCCAATTGTGATCAAACTTCGCTTCAACGGCGGCTGTTTGAAATTGTACCAATGCACGGGAAAAAAGATACCAAGGATCGTCTTCGGGGCCATCTTCCAATTGATCCAATCTATCTTCAAACAAGGGGAACCTTTTCTTATATACTGCCGGATCTTCATTCAAAAACAAGTCGTAAAAATCGATGTAGTTTTCGAGTAAAACGGGAATGAGGTTATTGGGATTGATCCGTTGCTCGTTAGTCAATAGTAGTTTGGCATACTCCGTTCTTAGAGAAACGATAGCAGTGTATGCTTCTTTACAATTGGCATTGAATTCGAAGCGCTTTTGAGCTGAAGCATTCAGCACACAGAACAACACTGAAACAGTAAGCAGGAGTACCTTTCGCATGAATGGTACAAAGATAGGGATTCTTATAAAGCAGCAAGATCTCGCCAATGGCGAGATCTTGATAGTTGTTTTCGAATGATGTACTATTTCGTTAAATCGAATCTTGACAGCAGTACTTTGTCTCCTTTCAAAGTTTCACTTAAGTATATAAGGTATTTACCCAAGCGGAGTACGTTTTTATCCGGCATCAAATAGTATTTGCGGTTTTCATCTTCACCCAATACTTTGAAATCACTGGCTTTTTTAGTAGCAGCATCAATTACACCGTATTGAATGGTATAGAGCGGTGTGTAAGTAGTGCTAACAGTAGTGGTACGAGTACCGGCGAAGAAGTTGTAGTCGGTATCGATATCGGTATCTTTATCGATGGCCTTACACATGGTAATCATCCAATAGATCTTCTTTCCATCCGGAGATTCGTACACATCCGAATTGGCCGGAAACTGATCGGGTGTCAATCCACTACTGAACATTCCCAATCCTTTTTTACGATCCAACTCTACACCATAGTTTCCAATGAACTTACCGTCGGCTCCAAATTGAAGCATGAACAATCCTTTGTAAAGTCTGGAACCTTTGTTGCCGCCAATGCGATCAAGCTTAAAGTCTTGTCCATGTACAAATACATGATGGTTAGAAAGGATTCCGATACCGGTAGTGATGAAACGTTTTCCGTCGAACTCTACTTCACGTTTTTGTCCTTCGGGTTTGATGTTTTTCTTATTGATGTCGTCAATGCTTGGAGCATCAATGAATTCAAGTTTGCCTTTTGATAATTTTCCCACTTGGAAGTTAGAGTATTTCATTTCATCCAAGCGTGCGTCAATTTGTTCTTGTGTAACTTGAGTAGCTTCACCGCCTATTCCTTTGAATCCGCCAAGCAACCCACCTTTTTCATCAGGGTCATCGTTCGACGTATTTTCAATTAATGGACCCTTGAAAATTTCATTGCTGTTTTTATTCTTATCGATACCGGGACCATACAAATACACTTCTCCGTCTTTCTGGAAAGCTCCAAGTAATCTCCAACCTGCAACAGGCACTGTGAAATCATATTTTTCTACTAGATCTCCGGTACTGGTAAATCGGCAAAAAGTATAGGTTTTGGGATCCCCTTCTACTTTACCAAATCCGGCACCACCAAAAGGAGCAAATACCACCACCCAATCGCGGGGCTTGTCGTCGAGGGTTTCAGGATCTTCGTCTTCTAGGGGAGTAGATAGAATGGGAGCTTTTGCCGTTTCAAAATTAATGTCTACTTTTTTAGTGATGTTTACATTGCCGTCGGCTTGAATGATTTGATAATTGAGGTAAGATTTGATCATATCTCTGCCATCTTTCACTCCTGCTACCACATTGATATAGCCTTCCGGATCGTTTTCGTAGAAGCCACCACGGAACATATAACGGTTACCGGTACTTTCATCTTTGGGTTTTACTTTATTCCCCATGATGACTCTTTTTGCATAACCCCCGCGAAGCCAGCTCCATTTGTAGCGAATGATTTTCTCACGGAATACCATTTCGCCTTTTAAATTCGTACGAACATAGAGGCTCTTGGTTTCATAGGTCTCCCCTTTGAACTTGAACCACTTGTATTTCTTCTTTACTTTTTCAATTTCGTCTTCTTCTTTTTCTTTCTTTATTAGGTTGAGGTTTGCATCGTAGAAATAATGCTCTACAATTACTTTAGAGTTTGTTGATTTCAACACATAAATGAGATCAAATTGTTGATTGGCATCGTCAACAACAATTTGTCCGAGATAGCCTTTTCGGGCTTTTCTTGAAATTTCATGATCTTTTTCCAATACTTCCATTTGAGCGGAAACTTGATTGGAGAAAAGAGTGAGCAAGGCGAGGCATAAGACGCCTAGGAAGGGGTTAACAGGTTTGCGCATAGAGCTAATAATTTGCTTCAAATCTATTGGTAGAAGAGAAGTGAGGGAATACCCTCTGGGGGGTATTTTTGACCACAAAGGTGAGGAAGTTTAGGAAGGGGCGCGAATTGACTGCCTAAGAATTGGAACCGCAGCAGTATAAAAAAAGCCGGTGCAAGTGCACCGGCTCTATAGATAGATAGTCAGCTTTTCGGTTATTTTACTTCAACGCTGTCGAACAAATCGCGGTCAACCAATACACGACCACAGTTTTCGCAAACGATGATCTTTTTGCGTTGACGGATTTCGCTTTGACGTTGAGGAGGGATAGCATTAAAGCAACCACCACAAGAATCACGCTCAACCGGAACAACAGCCAAGCCATTGCGGTAGTTTTTGCGGATGCGGTTGAAAGAAGTCAACAAACGCTCGTCTACTTTCTTGCTTGCTTCAGCAGAAAGCTCAGCGAAGTGCTTTTCTTCTTTTTCAGTAGAAGCGATGATTTTTTCGAGTTCTCCTTTCTTTGTACCGAGAACACCTTCTTTTACAGCAAGATTTTTCTTTGCTTTTTCAAGTACTACTACTTTATCAGCAATTTCTTCATTCGCGTCTTTGATATGCTTTTCAGCCAGTTTCATTTCCAGCTGTTGCATTTCCATTTCTTTATTGATGGCTTCAAACTCGCGACTGTTCTTTACATTCTCGCTTTGCTTTTCGTATTTTTTTACCAGTGCTTCAGCTTCTTTGATCAAATTTTTCTTTTGAGCAATGAACTCTTGAATACCGTTGATTTCTTCCTCAATACGAGTTTGACGAGCATGCAAACCCTGGATCTCGTCTTCGAGATCACTCACTTCCATTGGAAGTTCGCCTTTCAGAATTTGAATCTCATCAATTTTAGATTCGATTTTTTGGAGTGCGACTACCGAAGAGAGTTTTTCTTCTACGGAGTATTCTTTTACTGTACTCATAGTTAGAAATAATAATAAACCGGGTTAGTGTTTTGAACCGATTTAAGGACGGCAAAGTTAGGAAATTTTTGCTGCAAAACATCAGTTAGCCAATCTCTTGTAAACTGTTCGCTCTCAAAATGGCCAATATCGCACAAAAGCATCCGCCCGTCGGCTTCAAAAAACTCGTGATATTTTAAGTCGGCGGTTACAAAAACGTCGGCCTTCACCGCTAATGCCTTGTTAATCAAGAAACTACCAGCACCCCCACAAACGGCTACTTTCTGCACCGTACCCGGAAGCAGTTGGGTATGACGAATAAGGCTCAATCCAAACTGATTCTTCAAAACTTGCAAAAAATCTGCGGAATTCACCGGTTTGGGTAGTTTTCCGACAATTCCTGACCCAATTTTGGAATAAGCATTTTCCAATTGATACAGGTCGTAAGCGATTTCCTCATACGGGTGAGAAATCTTCAAAGCCGCCAAAACGGATCGTTCGTTGCCCACTTCGTATACCGTTTCCAATTTCACCTCCGCTTCTACATGTCGTGATCCAACCGACCCTACATAAGGTTGTGCACCTTGCCCGGCTTTAAAGGTTCCTGAACCGGCAGCGAAAAAACTACACTCGGTATAATTACCAATGGAACCCGCACCGGCTGCAAACAAAGCATCTTGAACAGCACCAACATGAGTTTGAGGTACATAAACCGATAGTTTTCGCACTGTATTGGGCTTCGGATCCAAAACTGAACGTTCCACCAATCCAAGTTTATTCGCAATGGTTGCATTTACACCTTCAATTACATTATCCAAATTGGTGTGAATAGCATAGATCGCCAGTTTGTTCTCAATGGCTTTGATGAGCAAGCGTTCAACATAATTCGCACCCGTCAATCGCTTCAATCCTTTAAAAATAAGCGGATGGTGTGCTACAATTAAATTGACGTTTCTTGAAAGGGCTTCTTCCATTACAGCTTCTGTAACATCGAGCGTACAAAGTACACCGCTACAATCCCAATCATAGCTTCCGGTGAGCAATCCACTGTTGTCGTACGACTCCTGGTACATCGGAGGCGCTTTCGCTTCGAGTTCTTGAACGATGTCGATTATTTTCATGGGGCAAAGGTAGGAAGAGGGAGAGAATTAAGAATTAAGAGTTAAGAATTAAGAATTGAACAGCCGGGGTAATTAATAATTAATAAGTAATAATTAATAATGGAACAGCCGGAATACAAGAGGGAGGATGAGAGGAGCGAGGAAAGAGGAAGGTGAGAAAGAACAGGGAGAATAACAGGGGGAGTAAATTAATAATTGATAATTAAGAATTAATAATGAAACAGTCGGAATACAGGAAGGAAGAGGGAAGGAGGAGGCTGGTTTTGCGAAGCAAAAGCAGTCCCGCAGGCGATAGCCGTTGCGGGAAAGGAGGAAAAACAGAGAGACTGCCAGCGCTGCGTTTTAGCTGCGCCGCAGCAGGAAAAAACAATACAAAAGAGCAAGGAAATTCTCTACGACTTCTTTGCGCTCGTGGCGTTCTCTGCGGTGAAGCCTAAAGCCTAACCACCTAAAGCCTAAGGCCTAACGCCTACTTCCACAATCCCAACAACTGAAACGGAGCCCAATAATAAGGATCTTCGTAACCGGGTTGATTCTTAAGATAGATTTGCGCCTCTTGCAATGCCTTCACTTTGTCCATTGTTTTCAAATTCTCATAAAAACGATCCACCAACATTCGAGTTGCTTTATCATCAACCTGCCACAGCGTTGCTATTACAGTGGGAACACCCATTTCAATAAAGGCTGAGGCCGTGCTGATAGGCCATCCTTCTGCTACTTCACGAATCACCGCTGTTTCACAGGCTGATAGTGTTACCAATCGAAAACGATTGATGTCGGTCATTGACATGATCTGAGCAATGGTCAGTTTCCCATCGTCTTTAGCAGTGGGATCAGGTGCTAAAACCAAGTAAGAATTATCGGCATTTGCATAGTCCAATATACCATGCGTAGCAAGGTGGAGAATGTTAAACCCATCTTTATTGCCCAACACATTTTTCTTGGTGGCATCTTCACGAACATAAATTACAGTTTGAGGCATCTTCGACTGCAAGCCTTTTACTTCTTCTTCAGCTTGTGGTAACGATTTATCGGCATTTCCAACTGCTAATACTTTGAATGTGTTGATGGGCTTCGACTTTCCGCTAGTGATGGTTGAAAACTTATTCACATAAAACAACTGCTTCATCTCCCCGAAATAGGTCTTCTTGCCATTATCATTAGACGCCAGCAATGCGTCGAAAGGAACAAAACACAAGAATCCACTAGGTACGATGGCGATGCGCTCTTTTGATTTCAAATCTTGCATCAGGGGCCCGATCAATACACTGTACAACTCAGCTGCCAAAGCATCTTTTTCCCCGGGTGCAGGCGGTGCAACCGTATTGGCACCGGCACTTACCTTACCACCTCGAACATCATTAGAACTTTTTGTTGACTTCGCCTGAACTTCATAAAAGCGGCGGATTTTCGCTTGTAATTTGTTACGATCTAATGGAATATCTTTTACAAAAATGGTATCTGTACTCACAACAAACACACTGAGTTCTTGATCTGTTACCAAGTAACTTACCACGGCAACATCTTCAGGAATATCCTCCCGTTCGGCCATGAATTGCGCCGGATCCACTTTTTTGAATGCTTGCAAATTGGGATACTTTACTTTCAAATCGGTTACATAAGCTTGGTATTGCTCTGCAGCCACTGAACGCATTTGTTCCAATTGAGCTAATTGTTCTTTGTGCTGAAGGTTGTCGGCTTTCGACCTTTCCTTAGCAATAGCTGCGTCATAATAAGCTTGTTGTTTGCGCAATTCTTTCTCCTTTGCGGCTGCTGCGGCTGTTGCAGCATCATCGTATTTCGCTTCCTCTGCTTTTAATCGAATATTGATATTCTCGGCGTTGGCTTTTTCCATATAAACCAATGCTTCTTGAACCTTCCCTTGTTTTTTCAAGTAGAAAATCATCTTCTGGTATAGTTCTACTATACTTTCATCACTGGCGAATATTTTGGTTGCATCTTTTCCCGTTAACTTACTCTTGATCTGTTCAATCTCCAAAATTGACTTGCCCAAATAATCCAACCCTTGTTGGTTCTTGTTTTCTTCAAATGAGATATCAGCCAATGTTGAAAGTGATTTCCATGCATATTTTTTGTAGCCGATGGCATTCGAAAGTTCGATTGAGTTAGTTAATTTGGCTTTCGCATCGTCGAACTTCTTTTGCTTGTACAACATTCTTCCCCAGCTTTCCAATAATTGCACTTGAAGCTTCTTCTCTCCTCCTATCTTCAAAGCCGAATCAGCAGATACGAAACAAGCGGCAGCTTTCTCATACTCTCCTTTCTCACTATGTAAACGACCCAAAATGGTATAAGAAATGTATACTTCTCTATTGTTCTTCTGTGCAAATGCCATGTCTACAGATTCTTTCAACCACTTGTAGGCTGTATCGTATTTTTTCAAATCAACATATACTTCACCGATATTGCTCTTGATGAGTGCTTGAAAAGCAGGGTCGTCGTTGTTTTTATCAAGCATCGACTTTACTTGATCAAATTTCTTCAACGCCTGCGTGTAATCGTGTTGGAAATAATAAATGGTACCGATGTTATTTAACAAACTGATTCTAGGCTTTGAAAGCTTCAGAACATTGTAAATACTATCAGATTTATAATAGTAGTTCAAAGCTTCTTCGTATTCACCTTGATCGTTCTTAATATTGGCTTGATCGGAATAGACAGCCGCTATGCCCCATGGGTTTTCTTTTTCTTTGTAGATCTTGAGTACTTCTTCAATTTTAGTCATCGCCATTTTGAAATCACCCGATGTGGAATAGTAACCGCTTAATCCATACAAACCGTCTGCAATGCGGTAAGCATTTTTAATACGAGTACCAATTGCATACACAGAATCGAACTGTTGTTTAGCATTTTCAAAATCCCCTCTATAGTTATAGTAATAGCCAAAATTATTGTACATCACCGCGAGGTTCTCGAGATCACCAAGGGCTTTGTATTTTGCTAAACTGTTGTCGTAGTAAAGCTTTGCGCTATCGTACTGATTTAGGAAAGAATACAAAAGCCCGATCTTTTGTTGTGCAAAAGCAATATTCGATTCACTGGAAGTATTTACTGCCATGGAGAGTGCTTTCTTGTATTTGTTTAAAGCAGCTTTGAAATCTTCCCGCAGCATTTGTTCCACTCCGGCTTGAGAGCAGTAGGTATAAATCAATCCGGTTTGATCATTGATGTCTGTTTGAATTCTTTCTGTTTGATTGTAGAACCCGGAAGCTGTTTCGTATTGTTGTTGTTCGTAGTAAAGATCGCCAATAGCAGAAAGTGTGCTGGCCTCTTTGTTTCTATCTTTCATCAACCGATAGTTGCTCAATACTTCGTTGTAATAAGACAAAGCTTTGGTATAGTCTTTATTCAATTTATATTGAGAGGCGATGTCTTCTAATAATTCACTGTAAGATAGTTTGTCGTCAATTTGTTTGTATAAATCGAGGGCCTTTTGATAAGTCTCCATACTTTTTGCTGCGTTTCCGCTTTCTTTGTACAAGGCTGCCATTTTCTTCCAACTATAAGCTGCACCTTTGTTGTTTCCTGCTTTTGTTCTCAATTCAATGGCTTTTGCATGAGCTGCAATGGCACTATCGAAAGATCCCAAACTCCAGAGCACCTGCCCCATATTCGACATGGAGAATCCTGCATCGTCTGTTTTTCCGGATCTTGTATGGTAGTCGTAAGCAAGTGAATATTTTTGATAAGCATCGCGGTAGTTACCCAATTTGCTCATCAAGAAGCCTTGATTATCGAGTGCGTCACCTTGTGCTTCAATATCACCCAGTGCTTTTTGAGCAGTCAATTCTTTTTCATAGAAGGTTGCAGCAATGGCATATTCTCCCATTTTCTCGTAACTTTTTCCTAAGTGCTGAAACAAATACGCGCGCTGCTTTTTACAATCAAGATCAGTGGCACCTTCTAATACTTTCACTCCTTTCTCATATGCAAGTATGGCTTCTTTGTATTTACTGCGTTTTTGAAAAGTTCCGCCAATTGCGTCGTATGAACGGGCAACCATATACCTCGCTTCATCCGAGGTGTCAGTTTCCAATCGTTTCAAGCGAAGGGCCAGTGCTTTTTCATGTACTTGCTGTGCTTCTTCGTATTTGTATTGGTCAGAATATTTTGAGGCGATGTTATTCAATGAAAAAGTGAGTCCGGTTTTATCTGTGCCCTTTTCAAAATAACTGATTGCCTTTTGATAGCTCACTAAAGCTTCGTCTATCTTTTTATCTTCTTCTAATATTCTTCCCCAGTTAAAGCTAGCCCAACCTAAATAGTCGGGCTCATTGAATACTTCTGCCACTTTAGAAATCAGGGGTGCATACAGGTAGGCTGTTTTAAGATCACCGGCTATGGCGGCATTTTGAGCATCTGTTAACCAATATTCGAAAAGAACATCTTTTATATCTTTCTCGTAAGTTTTGGCGATCAAGCGAATTTGGGCATCCGATTTTGCGGCAATCAAACTATCCATAATTTCATCGGAGCCCGGAGGAGCATTGTTCAAGAGCCAAGTGGCATAGGTTTCCGAAATCTTCCATTCTGTACCCATGTATTTGCCCGGGTAATTTCGAACAAAACCTAAAAAGGCTTTTAGATCATCAGGAGAAGACTTTCCCATGGCTTCCATCCAAGTAATTCCTCTGAAACGACCCCGTTTTATTTTCTCAGTGCTTTGATATTCGGGTTCGTCTTTGAACATGTCGTAGATTTCCTTTACAGAAAACAACAATTGATTGTAGATGTCAGTCTCCAGTTCTTTCGAATTGTAACGAAACACTGTTCGTGGATGTACAATTGGCTTTTTATTGTTATCAAGAAAGCGAATATTCAACAGGGTTATTTTCGAAAAGATATCACTTCTTTCAATTTTAGGTCCACGTACAGGAATGGATACCATATCATTGGAATAAATGGCATAAGTGCTATCGGTAGCACTTTTTAATACAATACGTACGATAGCATAATTCGGAAATACTTGTTCTACAACCGCTGTTCCCAATACCCTATTAGATCTATTATCTCCGGCCTTTATGTACTTTCCAACTGCGTTTCCTGAAGCGCCTGCGAAAACACCATCGTTGCTACCGGCATTTAAGGATGCGCGGTAAACTCCCGGTGTTCCGGCAGCTTTGATGGTTTCGATGGTTAAGTTTACGTTGAAGGTTTCTTCTTTATCTACTGAAGGAAAAGTATATACCACATCTTTATAGCGAGTAGCGTCATACAATCTTGAAAGATCTTGAAGGATGTATCCAATCATTTCACGATTGGCGATCTTTCTAAAATGGGAAAGAGATAGGTATAAATCATCGTGCGCTTTGGAGTACTCTTTTGCTTTTAACCACAAACCTGAGGCTCGATAGGAGGTGTTTGCCAAAAAAAGGAAATCGGGCTTTGCTTGCTTTCGCTCTTCTACCATTGCCGCATCCATGTTCTGCGCCGCTTTTTCAAACGTACCGGCGGAAGAATCCTTGGATGCTGCCGCCATCAAAGACTTTGCATTGGCACTGGTTTGCGCTTGCACGCAATATGCTGTGAAAAGTAGAAGCGTTAGGATCAAATACCGTTTCATGTTGCCTTTTTTAAGATCCTGAAAGTACGTTAATCTATGAGGCTACCCAATACCCGCCAGTACGTAAATTGAATAGAAATGGGCTTAAATGGTATTCCTGTTATAGATTTGCGCAAACTTTGTTTTATGAGTCAGGCAAGTCCCCATTATCAACAGTATGTAACGGAAATGAGAAAAATCGCGGATATCCGGTATGCTTCCGCTGTTTTGCAATGGGATCAGGAAACCTATTTACCCGCCAAAGGAGCGGATTTTAGAGGGCAACAAATTGCCACACTTAGCAGTCTGGCCCATGAGTTCTTCACTTCTCAAAAAATGGGGCAACTTTTAAAAACCCTTTCGGAAGAGGATGGTCTTACTGAGGACCAACGGGCCAATGTAGTTTTGAGTTTGCAAGACTACGAGCGCCATTCCAAGATCCCTACAGATTTGGTTGAACGGATGTCGGTAGCTGTGCACAAGAGTTTTCACAGTTGGATGAAGGGACGTCAAGAAAATGATTTTTCTGTTTTTGCTCCCGACCTTTCCGAAATCCTTCAATTAAAAAAAGAAGAATCGACCTTGTTGGGATATGAAAAGAATCCGTACGATGCACACTTAAACGATCATGACAAAGGATCATCGGTAGCATTGTTGGATCAAATATTCACCAACTTAAAACCTGCTTTGAAATCGATTTTAGACAAAATTCTTACGAAGCCGGAAGTTGAGGATGGCTTTCTTCGACAACATTTTCCTAAAAACCAGCAATGGGAATTTGGAATACAAGTTCTAAAGGATATGGGATACGATTTTGAAGCCGGACGTCAAGATGTTTCGGAGCACCCTTTTACTATCAATTTCAACAGCAAGGACGTACGCGTTACCACACGAATAGACGAGCAGGATTTTAGCAATATGCTTTGGAGTTGCATTCATGAGGGTGGACATGCGTTGTACGAACAAGCATTGCCTGAAGCGGAATATGGCTTACCATTGAGCGAAGCGGCTTCTTTTTCGGTACATGAATCGCAGTCGAGGTTATGGGAAAATCAAGTAGGAAGAAGCTGGGAGTTTTGTCAGCATTATTTTCCGATTTTAAAAGAGTTGTTTCCAAAGCAGTTTGCGGGAATTAGTACAGAGGAATTCTACAAAGCCATCAACAAAGTAAGCCCTTCGTTGATAAGAACGGAGGCTGATGAGTTGACGTATCATTTTCATGTGATGATTCGCTATGAAATTGAGAAGCTTTTGTTTGATGGCGCAATCTCGGTACATGATATTCCGGAATACTGGAATGCTCATTATGAGAGTTACTTGGGGGTAGCGGTTCCTGACCATAAGCGGGGCTGTTTACAAGACGTGCATTGGAGCCATGGAAGTTTCGGCTATTTCCCGACCTATTCTCTGGGAAGCATGTATGGGGCTCAATTCTATACGCAGGCAGCTACGGAGATTCCCTTATTATCCACATACATAAGAAATGGTAGCTTCCAACCGTTACTTCAATGGTTGAATGGGAAGGTCCATATCTGGGGTAGGAAGTACGATTCTGAAAGTTTATCATTGAAAATCAGTGGAAAAGGATTGGATCCTTCGATCTTCACAGCCTATTTACTTGACAAATACATGAATATTTATAATATTTAACCCTGAATAAGGAACCATGACCCGAGTTCTACCCTTTATTGCACTGATTTTATGCTGTACTTCCTGTAAAAAAGCCATTCAGGAACAGCAACAATCTATTGTTATGAAGGCCATTACAGACGGGAAATGGAAAGTGGAATATTATATGGAGGGGGCCAGCGACATCAGTAATCAGTTCGTCGATTTTCAATTTAAGTTTTATGAAGATGGAACCGTTATTGGAACGGACGGTAGTGTTACCAATGTGGGCACCTGGTCGGGAAATGTGAGCAATTATTCCATTACTAGTTTTTTTCAATCGGCCAGTGCTCCCGTATTCAAATTGAACGGAATATGGAAATTGACCGATAGTTACTGGGATTATGTAGAAGCAGAAATGAGTACAGATTCCGGTAAATCACTGTTACACTTAAGAAAGATACCATAATAGGTTTGTTGATACACATCCAATGGTCCTTGAATGTAAGCCTTGTCCGTTTACCTCATGTTCGCAGAAAGAAAGAATACTACCATTGGGTGTTTCCTGATATGTTTATTATTAGTGAGCACTGCAGTGCATGCGCAATTAAAAGCCGGTTTTACGGCCAATAAAACGCAGGGCTGTGCCCCACTTTTGGTTCAATTCACCGACACTTCTACAGGTACACCTACTAGCTGGAGATGGGATCTCGGCAACGGAACGATCTCTTTCTTACAAAACCCCGCCGCTACTTACTTTCAACCTGGGCGCTATACAATTAAACTGGTGGTTAAAACAGGTGCCGAAACCGATTCAATTGTTAAACAACAATACATTACTGTATTTGCGATTCCGAATATCAATTTTATTGCGAGCGACAGTATTGGATGCTATCCCTTGGGAGTTCAGTTTACAGATAGAACCGATCCGGCCGGCTCTCCAATTGCCAGCTGGCTCTGGGATTTTGGCGATGGTGATACCAGTTCATTACAGAATCCTCAACACGTATACACTACTCTCGGCAACTACAATGTTTCATTATTGGTAAAAAACATCAACGGTTGTACGAAGAGCTTAACAAAAAACAATTACATCAAACTACCTTACGGTGTAAAAGCAACCTTTACTGCAGGAGGTGCTACTACTTGTACGCCCCCCACTCCCATTCAATTTACCAATAATAGCAGCGGAACAGGAACTATAAGTTATCGTTGGGATTTCGGTGATGGCAGCAACTCAACACTGGTGAATCCAACTCATAATTATACTGCTGCCGGTTCATACAATGTTAGATTGATTGCTACTAATAACAATGGTTGTGCAGACACATTATTGATTCCAAATGCCATCAGCATTGGATCTGTATCAGCAAATTTTAGTTTGCCCTCACAAGCTTGCGCCGGTGCACCTGTAGCTTTCGTGAATAGCAGCAGTCCGGCACCCGGAACAGCAATTTGGACCTTCAGTGATGGCTCGGTGATCAATAGCATCCATGCAACAAAAGTGTTTCAAACCGGAGGAATTTATTCGGTTAAGCTATTGAGTGACTTTGGTGCATGTAAAGATTCTATCACTAAATCAATTACCATTTTAGATAAGCCGCTCGCTGCTGCAAGCAGTTCTGTACGATATGCCTGTAAACCACCTTTCACAGCCAACTTTACCAATTCAAGTACCGGCGCTATTTCATATAAATGGTATTTTGGTGATGGCGATTCATCAACACTCGCTGCCCCATCACATATCTATCAAAATTATGGAAGCTATTCAGTAGTCTTGATTGCCTACAACGCCAATGGATGTACTGATACGCTGAAACTCCCCAATTATATTCGAGTTGAAAAACCGATTGTAAAAATAACGGGAGTACCAATGGAAGGATGTTTACCGAGAACCTTAACCGCCGGTGTTGAAATTACAACACCTGTTACTATTGCTAGCTACCAATGGGACTTTGGGGATGGAGGTAGTTCAACTGCAGCCAACCCATCGTATACCTATACAAAAGCCGGCGTTTATACTGTACGGTTGATCTATTTTACGATTGATGGTTGTTCCGACACCTTGCAAGTGAATTCGGCTGTAAAAGTAGGTAATAAGCCGATCGTGAATTTTACCGCAACTCCCCAACAGGGATGTGCCTTCAAACCCATCAGTTTTAAGGATTTGAGCACAGGAGCACCGGGAGACCAATGGCTTTGGAGTTTTGGAGAAGGTGGTACTTCACCTGCTCAAAATCCACAATACATTTATCAAGACACCGGATATTTTAAGGTAAGCCTTGTGGTTACCAGTAATGGATGCTCCGATTCATTGAGCATTCCCAATTTCATTTATATCAAAGCACCCATTGCTCGTTTCCGTGATTCGCTGCATTGTTCGGATCGATTGACACGTTGGTTCAAGGACCTAAGCATTGATGCAAAAGAATGGTACTGGCAATTTGGCGATGGCAGCAGCTCTACTGATGCTAACCCTTCTCACAAATATGCGAGTCCGGGTCAGTATTTTGTAACCTTGACCGTTAAGAATGATACTTGCGAACACTCCTTAACACAGCAAGTTGTTGTGATAAATGAAGCCTCCGACTTTACAGCAGAAGACACAACAGTTTGCAAGGGAAGAGTCGTTCATTTTGAGGCTGCCAGTAGAAACAATCCTTTCGTAACCGAATACTATTGGAGCTTTGGAGATGGGCGCGAAGCAACCAGTGGTGCGCCAACCACCGTATATTATTCTAACGGAACCTACGATGTTCAACTGATTACAATTGATCGATACAGTTGCAGAGACACCACTGTCAAAACTCAATACATGCAGGTGTTCGGACCTACAGCGTCTTTTAGCGTGAACACACCACCCGTTTGTACCAATACCACCATTCATTTTACCGACGCTTCAACATCGGACGGAACCAACCCGTTGAAACGATGGATTTGGAATTATGGAGATGGTAAAATCGACACCCTTTTATCCGGGCCATTCAGTCATTTGTATTCAACTGCCGGCAATTACAATGTTCAGCTGATGGTTGAAGACACATTAGGTTGTTTGGATGTGAAAACGGTTTATGGTCAAATCTTGATTTCTAAACCCAGTGTCAATTTCAGCACTGCCGATACCCTTTCTTGCGTGGGAGCCGCGGTTCCCATTTTTAATGCAAGTTTTGGTAACGGGCCAATCTCCTATCAGTGGAGCTACGGAAATGGGTCGGGTTCAAACCAACAACAACCTGTTATTCGATATAATGCAGAAGGAAACTACACAGTTAAAGTAATTGCTACTGATGTATATGGATGTAAAGACTCGTTAGAGCGCATCAGTTATATTAGTATCAAGAATCCTGTAGCAGCACTAAAAGCAAGCGACACTTTGGCTACCTGCCCGCCCTTGGTAGTTAACTTTACCAACCAATCGTTGAACTTCAATAAGTTTGAATGGGATTTTGGCGATGCTACCGGTGCTATGATCAGCAATCCAATCCATTTTTACAATACACCGGGCGTGTTCAAATCAAAAATAATTGTTACCAGCCCTGGGGGCTGTACCGATACTGCGTTCCAAAACATCACTGTTAGGGGACCACAAGGTAGTTTCAACTATTCTGTATACGAAGGATGCGAACCCACTACCATTCCTTTTAAAGGGTTTACAAAGGATACGGTTACTTTTATCTGGGACTTCAATGACGGTTCGGTTATACAAACTAGTGACTCATTAGTAAATCATACATATAGTAGAATTGGTACCTATTTGCCTAGAATGATCTTACGTGACCCCGCCGGTTGTCAGGTGGTAGTTTCTGGTGTAGATACAGTGCATATTTATGGGGCAGCCGCTAAATTTGGGTTGAGCAGTCAAGTACTTTGTGACTCGGGATTCGTACAGTTTACTGACTCCACCATTTCAAATGACCTAGTAACGGGTAGAAAATGGAAATTCGGAGATGGCACCGAGTCGTCGGATTTAAACCCCAGCCACTTCTACAAAAAAACCGGAAATTACCCGATTCAGCTCATTGTAAATACGGCAAGAGGATGCAGTGATACGGCTAGCATTCAGTTCCCCATTTCTATAGTAAACAGTCCGAAAATAGATATAGTAGGCGATAGTTCAGGCTGTATCCCGAGCACCGCATCTTTTTCAGGTGTGATTACAGTGGCCGACACTTCTCAACTATCTTGGAATTGGGATTTTGGAAACGGGTTGGGCTCATCGATTCAAAACCCCACCGGTATTGTATATGGAACTGCCGGAACCTATTCGGTAAAACTGATCACGGTAAACAGCTCAGGCTGTGCTGATACTACCTTAAAAGTATTTCAGGCCCTCCCCGTTCCTGTTGTAGAAGCAGGGGCTGATTTAACGGCCTGTTTAAACAGTCCGGTACAGCTACAGGCTTCCGGAGCTACTACTTATCAGTGGACGCAAAATTCCAGTCTTTCGTGTACAAATTGTGCCGGCCCGCTTGCAATACCGCAACAAACCACACGTTATTATGTGCTGGGAACAAACGAAGTAGGGTGTTCGAAAACAGACTCGGTTTTGGTGAGGGTTCAACAGCCCCAAAAACTCAGTGCCAGTGCAGGGGATACGATATGTGTAGGGTCAGTGTTGCAATTGAACGCGAGTGGAACAGATCGCTACAATTGGTCGCCGTCTGCCGGATTAAGTGGGGTGAGTATTGCCAATCCAAAAGCGTCGCCAACCCTAACCACTGTTTACCAAGTAATTGGTGCAGATAGTAATGGTTGTTTCAAGGATACGGCGTATATTCCCATTCAGGTATACAACTATCCCAAAGTAGATCTTGGAGCAGACCTTCAACTATCGGTAGGAACTTCACTAACCTTGAAGCCAACCTATTCAAGCGATGTTTCAAAATATACCTGGACCCCGGCCATAGGATTGAGTTGCTCAGATTGCCCAACACCGATTGCACAGCCAAAACAAACGACTGTTTATAAATTGGAAGTCTCCAATTTAGGCTCTTGTACATCAAGTGATGAAGTAACGATCAATGTTTTTTGTAACAACGCAAATATTTTCGTACCCAATACATTTAGCCCCAACGGGGATGGCGCCAATGACGTATTCTATCCCAGAGGTCATGGTTTGTACATCATTCGTTATGTGAGGATATACAACCGTTTGGGAGAAGCTGTATTTGAAAAATCGAATTTCTTACCCAACGATATGAGTGCGGGTTGGAATGGAAGTTTCAAAGGAAAAGCGGCAGCCCAAGACGTATATGTATACACGATGGAAATTGTATGTGAAAACAATACTGTGATCAGGTATCACGGAAATGTATCACTAATTAGATAAGATTCATGAAATTGAGCAAGGATATAAATAGTATCAAACAATTCATTTCAAAGTTAGCAATCATGCTAACAATACTGCTTTTAATAAGCCGTAGTAATGCCTATGCTCAAGTACCGGTTGCTCAATTCACTGCAAATATTGTTTCGGGCTGTGCACCATTAGGCGTTCAATTTACCGATCAAAGTACCAATAACCCAACTTTCTGGAACTGGGATTTAGGCAATGGGCAATTGTCAACGGCCCAAAATCCGGTGGGAATTTATTCAACACCCGGAACCTATACTATCACACTTGTGGTGCGTAATTCAAACGGAACAGCCTCCATTACAAAAACAAACTACATCGTTGCGAACCCATCACCGGTTGCCGATTTTTCTACAGACAAAACGATTGCATGTCAACCTGCAGTAATTAAGTTTACAGATAAATCTACACCCGGAGCCGGAAGCATTGCCAGTTATGCTTGGGATTTTGGAGATGGCAATACTTCGAACCAAGCCAGTCCTACCCACTCATACACCAATCTTGGATTCTATAATGTTAACTTAACAGTTACCAGTACTACTGGATGCTCCAACAGTATTGGCAGGTACAATTATATTCGAGTGGTTTCGGGAGTTACCGCTGATTTCATTGTTCCTCCATCAACGTCTTGTAAAGCACCTTTTCCCGTTACACTAAGCAATCAAACCAGTGGACCCGGATCCATCACCTATAATTGGGACTTAGGGAATGCCACAACAAGCACTGCTTTCAATCCATCAACCGTTTATGCAACTGCGGGTACCTATACAATTAAGCTAACCGCTACGAGTGAATATGGATGTTCGGCAACTGTTCAGAAAACAACTACCATTAGTCCTATTACTACTGCTATTAACAGTCCGGATACTGCTTGTTTGAATTCCTATGTTTCTTTTCAAAATTCATCAAGCGCAACGCCTGTTTCTTCTATCTGGAATTTTGGCAATGGAAGTAGTTCATTTAATTTAAACGATTCTAGTTTGTACAGCACTGCAGGAACCTACACGGTGAAATTGGTAAACCAATACGCAAGTTGTGCTGATTCCATTACAAAGAATCTCGTGATATTAGCTCCTCCCACTATCAATTTCTCAACCCTTGATACGGCTGCATGTAAAGCTCCGCTCACAGTGAACTTTACAGATGCGACCGTTGGAGCAGCGGCATGGAATTGGAACTTTGGCGATGGAGGAACAGCGGTTGTTAAGAATCCATCACACATTTATGCGGCCAATGGCAACTACAATGTAACACTGACCGTTACTACTTCAAAGGGTTGTTCTAACACCTTAACTAAACCGGCCTATATTAAGATACAGAAGCCGATTGTTGGAATAAAGAATATCAATGTGGGCGGTTGCGTACCGTTTCTTTATTCTCCGCTTGATACGGTTCAAACAGTAGACCCGGTGATCTCCTATTTGTGGGATTTTGGCGATGGGTTTACCAGTACTGCAAAAACTCCTTCTCATAATTATACAACCACCGGAAAATTCACGGTTAAATTATACATCACTACCAAAGGCGGTTGCACTGATTCTGTTGTATATGTAAACGGAGTAAAAGTGGGAACACCTACCACGGCCAACTTTAGTGTAAGTGTGCCTAGCTCCTGCGCTAAAGATTCGGTGAGTTTTACGAATTTGTCGGGTACAGCAGATGAATGGCTTTGGGATTTTGGTGATGGAAGTACTTCTGCACTTCAAAATCCTAAACACTTATTTCAAGACACGGGCTATTTCAGCGTTAGCTTAGTAGCAATCAATCAAGGGTGTTCTACTGCTGTGACCAAAGCAAATGTGGTTCAAATTATTCCTCCGGTAGCTCGCTTTAATTTCAATGTAGATTGTACCAATAAAACACTGGTAAGTTTTGCAGATGCGTCGAAAGCTTCAACAGCCTATGGCCCTATAACATATGCTTGGAATTTTGGAGATCCGGGCAACAACACTTCTACCCTAAACAATCCAACGTTTAATTATCCGGCATTAGGAACCTATCAGGTTACATTAACCGTAACCAATGGATCCTGCACCAGCACAATCAAAAAAGTGGTTCGGTTGGTAGCTGAAGTAGCCGATTTCACCGTCAGTAAAACATTGATTTGTAAAAACGAATCGATCAATATTAATACAACTGCCAACATTGCTAATATTGCAAAATTTGAATGGTATTTCGATGGTGGACCGGCTGAACCGGCACCGGGAAATATCTCTCGTACCTTCACTACGGTTGGACCACATACCATTAAATTGGTGATTACTGCCGTAAGTGGTTGTAAAGATTCCATCACAAAAGTTAATGTAGTAACGGTAGAAGGACCTACTGCAGCTTTCTCAATTGGCAGCACACCGCCTTGTAAAGGAGCCGCTATCAATTTTACAGACAATTCTAGCGGAACCTTGCCAATAGTGCAATGGAAATGGGTTTGGGGTGATGGCAATACTCAAACGTACACAGCACCACCTTTCTCTCACTCTTATGCTGATACTGGGCGTTATCAAGTGAAGCTTATTATTACGGATAACTTGGGATGTAAAGATTCAATTACAAAAGGACCTCAGTTTGTAACGGCCCCTGTTGCCAACTTTGGATCGAAATATTTAAAAATATGCCCGGCAACGCCCATGCAGTTTACCGATTCTTCAAGGGGTTATGGCTTAACGTATAATTGGAATTTTGGGGATGGAGGATCTAGTACGGTAAAAAATCCTTCGTATCAATATGCAGGGCCAGATGCCACCTACTCGGTAAAGCTGGTGATTACAGATTCATTGGGCTGCAAGGATTCGATCACGAAAACAAATTATATAAATGTAATCAAGCCCAAACCGGCACTATCGGTTGTAAATGCCTCTTCTTTTTGTCCGCCTTTGGAAACCAAGTTCACTTTCTTAGGTCAAGATTATGAATCCTTCTATTGGAATTTTGGAGACGGAACAAGTAGCAATTTGGCAAACCCTAACCATTTCTATAATGCCTATGGCAGTTTCAATGCAAGGTTGGTATTAGTGGGGTATGGCGGTTGTTTAGACAGTGCCAGCACGCCTGTGAATGTTTACAATGCCAGCACGGCAACGGATATACAGATTACACCCACTCAAAGTTGTAATACCTTGTTGGCAAACTTTACCATAACGGCCCCTGCAAATGCGATTGCCAAATTATACTTTGGAAGTGGTGATGGTTATATAGACTCAAGTGGAACCAAGAGCTTTACCTATTTGTATAAAACAATTGGAACCTATGCTCCTTATCTTCAGATAAAAGACAGTTCCGGTTGTATTGCTTTCAGAAATGCCAACACTACCGTTAAAGTATTGGGAGCGCTACCTTTCTTCGGTGTAGACAAAAAGGAATTTTGTGATGTAGGAACGGTAAACTTTGGAAACTTTACTATCAAGAACGATCCTATTACATCAAGTGTTTGGGATTTTGGTGATGGCAATACCAGTACAGCCACCAACCCTACCCACACATATGTTGCACCGGGCAGGTACATTGTAAGTTTAAATGTTTCCACACAAGCCGGTTGCAACAGTTCAACTACTGATACCATAAATGTATATGCTACTCCAAAGCCCGCCATTAATGGTGATTCTATTTTATGTATCAATGAAACAGGGCAATTGCTCGTAAGCCTTCCAACGCCGGATCCGAATGCTACTTATTTGTGGAATTTAGGAGGAACTAATACTTCAACAATTATAAACCCTACGGTGAAATACGCTGCAGCGGGCACGTATTCAGTGAGCGTAAAAGCAACGAATAAACTGGGATGTATTGGTAATGCTACCAAATCAATTAAAGTAACGCCCAACCCTACTATTACTTTTAATGGCCCAATTACCCTACCAATTGGTACCACCGTTCCTATGCCGGTAAGCTATAGTGGACCGATGGCAAGTTATACTTGGTCACCGGATACGAATATTACATGTACCAATTGTGCAATACCTTCCATAATAGCAAAACGTAAAATAACTTATACGGTATCGGTAGTAGACAGTAATGGATGTACCGCAACCGGAAGTATATTGGTAAACGCACTTTGCAATGAAAAGAATTATTTCGTTCCCAATACATTTTCACCAAATGGGGATGGGGTGAACGACGTGTTCTATCCTAGAGGAGTTGGATTGGCAAGAGTACAAGTATTGCGCATCTTTAACAGATGGGGGCAAATGGTATTTGAACGTAAGGATTTTGACGCGAACGATGCTAGTAAAGGCTGGAATGGAACTATCAATGGAATAAAAGCTGATATCGACACGTATGTCTACTATGTAGAATTTGTTTGTGAAAACGCCGCGATCCTACCCTATAAAGGAAACGTAACATTAATCAGGTAACATGAAACAAATGTACACAGGTAATTGGAAGATCAAATCGCGGATCAACACTTCTTTAAAAGTAGTGGTGATGCTGATCGCAAGCTTTTGCTTGCAGGAAGCGCGTGCGCAAGATTTACATTTCTCTCAATTCTTTGAGGCACCTCTTTTGAGGAATCCTTCCTTAGCGGGTATCTTTACCGGCGATTACCGCATACAAGGTGTTTATAGAGATCAATGGAATAGCTTTACAAACGCCTATAGAACCGGTTCCTTCAATGGAGAATACAAAATGCCGGTTGGAGGCGATAATGACTACATCACTACCGGTTTGCAAGCCTTCTTTGATAAATCAGGTACCGCAGGCTTAACAACAACTCAATTATTGCCCGCTGTTAACTACCATAAATCACTAAGTGATTACAAGACCTCATATTTAAGTTTAGGTTTCATGGGTGGTATGATCCGCAAAAGTATTGATGCGAGTAAAATGACCACCGACAATCAGTACAGCGGCGGTACTTACAATCCGGGATTGCCCACCGGTGAAACTTTTACCAATCCCAATTTCACTACTTGGGATGCCAGTGTAGGGATGGCTTACAATGCTGCTTTTGGTGAGAAACTTACAAATAGCTACTTTTTTGGACTTGCCTATCACCATTTGAACAGACCCAAGAATTCCTTTTATCGAGATCCGGCTGTTGAAATCAACCCAAAATTTGTTGTGAACATGGGAATGAAATTAGCAGTTGACGAATATTCTTATTTAACACTTCAAGCAGACGTGTCAAAACAAGGAGGTGCTCAAGAAATAATTGGAGGTGCTATGTATAGCTACAAATTAGGTTTGGATCCCGATGCGGCACTTTATACTATCCATGTTGGTGGTTATTTGCGCTGGAAAGACGCATTCATTCCGGTGGTAAAACTGGATGTAATGAACACAGCCTTTGCGATCAGTTACGATGTAAACGTTTCCGCACTGAAAACCGCCAGTCAAGGCCGTGGAGGTTTTGAACTTTCCATTGTTTATTCCGGCTTTCTCGACCGAGAGAATAGCAGCAAATACAAAGTACTCTGTCCCAAGTTCTAATACTACAACACTCAAATTGATTTAAGTGCATTTGTTCCTGAACAAATGCACTTATTTTTTGTTATCTGGCTCGGGTACACTTTTTTTGCAATCAAATTTTTAAAAATGGCATTAGAAAAAGGACAAGCAGCGCCTCATTTCGAGTTATTCAATACCGACAAGCAAAAAGTAAGCTTGGCTGATTTTAAAGGTAAATCAGTTCTTCTTTTATTCTTCCCCCAAGCTTTCACCGGGGTATGTACCAAAGAGCTTTGCTCGGTAAGAGATGGAATCGCTCTTTACAACGGCGTGAACGCTCAAGTGTTAGGGATCAGTGTTGATTCCGTTTTTACCCTAGGAAAATACAAAGAGGATCAACAATTGAACTTCCCCTTGTTAAGCGACTTCAACAAAGAAGTATCAGCTGCATACAATTGTTTGTATGAGAATTTCGTTTTCGACATGAAGGGAGTATCCAAAAGATCAGCATTTGTAATCGACGGTAACGGAACCATCCAGTATGCAGAAGTATTGGAAAACGCCGGTGAATTGCCCAACTTTGAAGCTATCAATGCAACTTTAGAAGCAATTAAGTAAATTTTAACAAAATTTACTATTGATAATCAGATAGTTAGATAAGTCCGGGCACAATAAAAGGTGAACCGGACTTATCTTTTTACCGATCAGGGTTGTAAATTTGTTCAAAAGGATATATCTTGATCACAAAATGTAAAATATCATCGCTGATGAAGATTTTTTACACATTATCCATCTTCCTCATATCGACACTTGCGGCGAAAAGCCAGGATAGAAATACCCCTTCTACACCTGCAGGTGATGTGTTGCCCAAATTGATCAAGTTCTACCCTAACCCTGCCACTTCATTTATCAACTTCGAACTTCAAAACACCAACGAAAAAGACCTGAATTTCCAGATTTATAATTTCTTGGGAAAGAAAGTGTACGAAGTAAATAATATCAATTCTAATTCTAAGACCACCGTAAACCTCAGTGATTTCTACAGAGGGGTGTATATTTTTCAACTTCGCGACAAATCCGGGAAAGTAGTGGATTCCGGTAAGTTCCAAGTATCTAAGTAATTTGCTAATGCGTTGATTTGATAATTCGTCAATGGAAACCCATTGCTCCTAGTTGTTTATTGCCCTGTAACATTTTATTGAACTCGCTACTCTAAAACTCATCCGATTCGGCTTAACCCTTTTATTTCAGTAGCTTTGCGGCCATGACAACGGTAATTCTAAAGAAGAAAATTGGCCATCGCGTATTGAATGGTCATCCTTGGATCTTTGCAAACGAGGTTCAAAGTGTGGAAGGCGATGCAACAGGCGGCACAATTGTTGAGGTAGTAACCTACGACAAAAAGTTTCTAGGACGGGGATACATCAATCCAAAATCGCAAATTCTGGTTCGTTTGCTCACTCGGAACAAACAAGAAAGTATTGATGATCAATTCTTTTACAACCGCCTCCTATCAGCTTGGCAATACCGTCAACAGCTCGGCTATGTTGAAAACTGTCGATTGATTTTTGGAGAAGCAGATTTTCTACCACAATTGATCATCGATAAATTCAACGATTACTTCGTTATCCAAACGCTTGCCCTTGGTATCGATGTTTGGAAACCGGCTATTGTAGATGCCATCAATAAAATTTTCAAGCCCAAAGGTATTTATGAGCGCAACGATGTTCCTGTTCGTGAATTAGAAGGATTGCCTCAACAGAAGGGATTCTTAAGTGCTCCTTTCAATACTTTTATTCAAATCAATGAAAATGGTTTGAAGTTCAATGTTGATATAGAGAACGGCCAAAAAACCGGTTATTTTCTAGATCAACAAGACAACCGTCGCGCCATACAACATATAGTAAAAGGTGCCGACGTATTGGGTGCTTTCACCTATACCGGAACCTTTGAGATTCATGCAGCAGCTTATGGTGCAAAATCTGTGTTAGGTTTAGATATTTCTGAACTGGCCGTGAAACAAGCCAATGACAATGCTGCATTAAACGGGGTTCAAGACAGGTGCAAGTTCGAAGCGGTGAACGCATTCGATGTATTGAAGCAATGGGGTAAAGACGGTCGCCAATACGATGTAGTAATGCTCGATCCACCTTCTTTCACCAAAACCCGTGATAATATCCAAAAAGCCATCACAGGTTACAAAGAGATCAATTTAAGAGGAATGAAATTGGTAAAGCCCGGAGGCTTTCTCGTTACTTCCAGTTGTACCAACCTCGTTCAATCTGATCTGTTTATGGAGATCATTCAAATGGCCGCCAAAGACGCTCGACGTAAACTACGTCAAGTATGTTTTCAGGCTCAATCTGCCGATCACCCAATCATAAATGAATGGGAGAATACAAAGTATTTGAAGTTTTTGATTACGCAGGTAGTGTGAGGAGTAATTAATAATTAACAATTAATAATTAATAATTGGGGCACTGGTGTTCGTTTTAATTTAACAAATGAGGTCACTGCTCTAAATGCCTACTTTTTTAATTAGTTCAAAGTAACGAAGTAAAACAATAGCAAATATTATCTATCTCGTTATAACATGAAACCCGCTTTGAAAAAATTCTCTTTTTCAAAGCGGGTTTTGAATTAATAATTATTAATTATTCATTCTTAATTTAGTCAGCACCCACACTCCCACTTGTCTTCCTTGAGCACCTCCGGCATCTACACCGGTTCTGTAGTGAATACCACCGTACACGCGACTGATAGAAGCTTCATCGGCAGCTTGGTAAAATGAATTGAATTCGCGTTGCATGCCAATGTATTTCAAATCTACGGTGTCTTTAAATGTAATGGCCGGGCCAAACAAATCAGTCAGTACCGTTGCAGCAGCAGCGGAAATAGTACTATGTCCACTGGTGTATTCGGGGAAAGGAGGCGTTTGTAAGAAAGGGGCCCAATGTGGATCAAACCATTCATTGATAACCGTTACGGGACGTACCACTTTGCTTCTGTATTTTTCATCCCAGCAGGCAATGAACCCGTCGAACATAGCAATTGCTGTAAGCGCATAAGCACGAGCGGTTTTTACGGGATCGGCTTTTGTGAGGGCGCTCGCAATGCCTGCTATGCCCATCCAATGTCCGCCCGGTGTAATCTTTTTGTTGGCGAACATCATATGACCACTGTGTTCAATTACAAATGGATTGTCATCCCAATATTTCGCAATGGTTTTTTGTTCTTCAGTTAGGCCTTTATTGATATCGTATACCTCTTTAGCGTATTTATAGAATTCGCTTTTAGGATCTTTGCTAAAAGCAGGTGGTCGTGGAGGCATAAATTGTGAAGCTGAATCCAAGGTCATTGATTTCATGGTATTCCAGCACCATTCTACACCATCGAGGTAGTCGGGAGGTGTGGGTCGCCACATGCCGGGATCATTGCTACCCAAGAATTTTTCCTTTCCACGAGAAGCTGCATAGCCATCTTTCTTCGCTCTGGCTAAAATTGCTTTTGCAATGGTATCACCAAAAGCAATGGATCGATCGTATGCCGATTTATCCATCAGTGCTTCGTAAGCTTTATAGTTTTTCTCTTCATAAGCCTTCAATGAGTCTACCGAAAATACTTTTACATTTCTAACTACTGTAAAAAAGGCTTTGAGTGAAGCAAGGGAATAATCATACACCATTCCTTTTTCAGGAACAGGCATTTTTCCGAAGCCATTTAATTTTTCGGCGATGGAAACTGATTTAGGATCCAAATATCGCACAGCCTCATAAGCTGCCAACGACGAGTACACGTAAATTCTACTCGCAACCGGCGGCGTGAAGCCATCATAGATAATAACTTCGGTGAGCTGATGCTGATTGTTGTGTTGTAATTGAGCATCATCTGGTCGAACGGCTGAATTGGTGTTACATGCATAGCTTGCTCCAACAACAGCCAAAACGGTGAGCAATTTTGTAAAGCGGTTCATGTTCATTGATTAAGGTTGTGTGATCGTTCTGGTTTTTCCCTTTACAGAATACAATTCAATAGCAGTGATATTGTTATCGTACCAAATGATACGAGACGATTGAGATAGAAAAGAGGCACCATATGGAAATTCTCTTCTTTGTTTGGTTCCATTTCTTAAGGTTATAACGGCTACGGTTTCATCCGCATTCAACCGCACTAATTTCTTCGAAGCTCTTAATTTATACAATTTGAACGGACCTCTGTTTTGAGATGCCGCTAACAAAGGATTGCCATTGAAATCAGCTAGCTGTACCAGTGCTTTTCCATTACCCGGAATAAAGATGCCACTTTGCAAAATAGATTGAACAGCAAAGCCTCCTTTTCCATTCCCCAAGAACACTAAGCCATTGAGTGCATCGTATCTACCAACTGAAACTTCTGTGCCGTAATCATTGGTATTGATACAAAGGTCTAGATTTCCATCGTTGTTAAAATCGTCAACCACCATTCCATTTAGCATCGACCATTGCGCTTGCATTGGTAAGGGCTCCATCGTAAGCTTTCCCGTTCCATCGTTTCGAAGAAAAACACTTTGAGAAGTATTCGCTTCTAAACGGATGGCATTCTTGCGCATGTCAGGAGTGATCACTTCGTCCATTGTAGACATGGCGTATTGCTTATAATTTTGGAAGTTGGTTCGCATACCAATCATTTGCTTCACAATATCATCGCGTGTTTGAGCAGGGAATTCCTTTTTCACGCCATTGATATCAGGAAGAAACAATGAAGGAAATGCATCGTAGCTTCCATTGTTATCAAAGTCTTTTGCAGTGATATGAGCTGGAAATTCAGGCGTAGCTCTGTAGAAACTGTTTTGCCCCATATTGCCCGCTATATAGTCGATGTCTCCATCGTTATCGAAATCGGCTCCAACTATTGAGTTCCACCAACCGGTATATTTCGAAAGTCCGTTGTCGGCTTTTTGAAAACGACCATTGGTGTTTTTCAGAAGGGTAACAGGCATCCATTCACCTGCCAATAATAGATCGTCCCATCCGTCTTTGTCTACATCGGTAACTAAGATATCACAAACCAAGCCGGCGTTGTTTAGGTCTGCAGCAACAGAAGAAGTAACATCGGTAAGTTTGATAGCACCCGGCTTACTATCGTTTCTGTAAACAAAACTTGAAACGGGTTTGGGATAAAACCAAGGCTCTACTCTACCCGCAACCACTATATCGAGATCGCCATCGTGATCAAAATCTACTGCGCGTGCGCAGCTCTTACTAGTATAGTTAGTTGGCAACCATGTGGTGTCCATTGAAAAGTTTCCTCTTCCATCATTTAAGTATAAGTGATCTTGATAGCTATTGGTTTGTTTGGGGTTTTCGTATCCACCGCTTGCAGCATAAATATCGAGGTCTTTATCGCCGTCAATATCAATCAGCAGCATCCCCAATTCTTCCCAACGTTTGTGATCATTTCCGTCTTTCTCTAGCAATTTCTTTTGAATGAAGCTGCCATTTTTAGATTGGAAAAAGAGCTCGCCGCTATTTGAAAAAGACCCTGCACTCACAAAATCGTCTAAACCATCTCCATTCAAATCACCTGCAGCTAATCCCGGACCGTATTCAGAAAGTTTATGCGGAAGTAGTTTTTGAACGTTGAAATCAACATAGTCTCTTTCTTGCGGAATGAAATTGATATTTCTAGCTTTGGTAACATCACTAAACAAAGCCGTTGTATCAAAAATAGTAGGAGTTGTAGTAGGAAGCGCAACAGCATTTTGAATATTGATTTCATTTATTGAGTCAACTTTCAAAGACATGAGCTTTTGAAATTTTCCGTTGGGCCAATAAACTAACAGCGAATCAATTTTTGAACTAGCTCCCAATCCAAAAAAAGCTTGCAATGGAACAGAGGAAAGATAACCTCTATAGGGTGTATGTTCCCAGCTTTGCTTGGTGCCATTGGCAAATAAGGTGAGATTGGCTCCAATTCCATTTACATTCTGTGCATCTCCTTTCAAAACAACTTTTACAAAATGTGCTTGTTCAGGAGTTTTATCTCGCAAGGTATTTCTATAGAGTCCTGCTTTATCATTGATGTTGTTGAGTACCAAGTCTAAATCTCCGTCGTTGTCTAAATCGGCATATACAGAGCCATTAGAAAAGGTTGGAATGGTGAGTCCCCAGTCATTGGTTTTGTTTTCAAATTGCAAATTGCCTTTGTTTCGATAGGCATAGTTGTGCAATTTCACTTCAGGAATTTGATCGAGCAATTGCCGTTTATTTGCTACCGCGAAGGCTTCGTTTCGAAAGGCTACAAAATCGTGATCGGTAACATCTTTGGGGAATCCATTTGTAATGATGATATCGCGGTTGCCATCGTTATCAAAATCGGCCACTACAGGCGTCCAGCTCCAATCAGTTTCAGCGATTCCGGAGAAGAAAGCGATTTCACTGAAAATGGGGGCACCTATGGAGTCGTTTCCGAGTACTCTAGGGCCTTGATTTATTTGAAGGGTATTTCTTACGTATTGATAGCCGTAACCAAAGTAATCGCTGTTCTGATACGTTTGGTAGCTATTGGGGTTCATCATCATTTTCTTCCGGTAATTGTCTTCCGGATTCATATCGAGTGCTACCACATCATCGAGACCATCGTTGTTTACGTCAATCACGTCGGTACCCATGGCATTGGCGGACGTATGTTTGAAATAAAGGTTTAGCGATTCAGTAAAAGTGCCGTTTTTATTATTGATCCAAAGAAGGTCGTTCGAGAGGTAGTCGTTGGTAACGTAGATGTCTTTCCAACCATCTTTATTAAAATCGTTGATCACAACAGAATGACCGTAACCATCAATCAAGATACCGGCTTCTTTTGATACGTTTGTAAACACCGGGTGTTTGAGATTTTCGTTCCAATCATTTCTAAACAAGCGATCTGTATTGGGATGGCTTCCATCTTTCATGGCGGGGCGGAAACGGTTGGGATAATCGCCTCTGATAATTTCATTGTTAACCATGTAAACATCCAAGTCGCCATCGTTATCGTAGTCGAAGAAAGCAGCTTGCGTGCCTTGAGTAGTATCGGCGAGACCGTATTCCTTTGCTAAATTTTTGAATGTTGGAATACCTTCTTTATTGTTTCCTTGATTCACAAAGAGCATGTGTTCTCTGAGAACGGGATTACGTTTAAGAGTAGCCGAAACATACATATCTAACAATCCGTCGTTATTGATATCAATAACAGCAACGCCTCTACTCCATTTGTTATCACCGCTTACTTGTGCTTTTTCGGTAATATCTTCGAATTTGAAATCGCCTTTATTTAAGTACAGCTTATTGGAAACGAGGTTGCCTGTAAAGTAGAGATCGAGTAATCCGTCGTTGTTAAAGTCGCCTACGCCCACACCGCCGCCGTTGTACACGTTTTCGAAATCGAGTACATTGATGGAATCCGTTTTGGTAATGGTATTTTCAAATTGAATGCCTGATTTATTAGCAGGTATTTGTTCAAAAAGGGTGGTTGAATTGTTGCAAGAAATAGTCAACAGAGTAAGGCTTGCAGCTACAATATAGAAGTTCACGGCTCTCATACGCAAGTATCAAAATAGTGTTGCACAATTTACAAAAAAACAAAAGGCAGCGATGAGTATCGCTGTCTTTTATTATAATGATTAGCTAAGATTAGTAACCAGGATTCTGCTTCAAGGTAGAAGTTCCGTTTTCAACATGACGATCAATTTGCGCCTGAGGAATTGGGAAGTATTCGTCTACACCAGCAGTGAATGTTGCACCATTCAAATAGCTACGCTTTGTTTTCTCATAGTTCAAATAAGAGTTCAAAGTAGCAGCTGCTTCACCCCAACGTACGAGGTCGAAGAAACGGTGACCTTCCATAGCAAGTTCCAATTTTCGTTCGAAGTGTACTGCTTTGCGAGCAACCACTTTGTCAGTCCATGGAGTAGTGTACAAACCAACTTTGTAGTTAGCTGCATTTACTGCACCATCTTTAACGAAACCTGCAGGGTTAGCTGCACGAGCACGTACTTGGTTTACCAATGCGCGAGCATTTTCCAAAGAACCTGCTTCTACTTCAGCTTCAGCCGCCCACAACAATACGTCAGCGAAACGGATGAGTGTGTAGTTATTCGCAGTTACACCAGAAGTCCAGAAAGATTTGTCGGTTAACACACCTTCTTGAGATTTCTTGTATGTATTCTTGATTGGAGAATAAGGACCAGAATAAGCTTGGTCACGGATCCAGGTAACACCAGGGTGTTTACCCCAATCGAGGTAAGGAATACCACGACGACCTACAGTCCAGTCTAAACGAGCATCCAACGTACCTGTGTGAGGAACGAAAGGATCAGCAGCGCCAACACCTTGGTCGTTTTTCACTTCAGTGCTGTTGTAAGCATCTGGGTTAGGAAGACCAGTTGTAGCGTCAACTTGATAAGAGTTAACGAGGTCTTGAGTAGGTTGGAAGAATCCGCAGCAACCGCCAGGACCACCACCGTAAGGGAAGTTCAATACATCACCCCAACCGGCGTTGTCACCGTTGGCACCATCGTTTACAGAGTACTGAACTGAGAATACCGCTTCAGGGCTGTTCTTAGTATCAGCATCGAAAGAATCGTGGAATTTAGCGTTCAATGCGTATTTAGTTCCTTTTGGAGTTTTACCGCTAGCGATGATTGCATTCAAGATTGGCAATGCACCAGCATAGTCTTTACGGAACATCTTAACTTTTGCTAAGAAAGCGCCGGCAGACCATTTGTTAGCGCGACCGATAAGGTCTTGAGCTTCTGGTAAGTTATCGTAAGCATATTGGAAATCTGCTTCGATGTTTGCCCAGATGTCTTTATCGTTGGCTAATTTCAATGTGGTGTTCTTCTCATCTACATAAGGAACCATGTTCCACATTTTTTTAGCTTCGAAATGGTAATGACCTCTCAAGAAACGTGCTTCAGCACTGATTCTTTTTTGATCAGCAGCAGAGATATCTGTTGCTTTGGCCATGATTTTCAGAACGTTGTTTGCGCGGGTTACACCTTCGTAAACTGTTCTCCATTTGTTGTTGAAATAACCGTTGGTAGATACAGCAGAATATCTTTCCATTGGGTTGATATCCTGTTGGTCACCGGCATCGGAACCTTTGTGAGCGTCGCCGCCTACAACCGAACCGTAAACCCAGTTACTACCAGATGCGTCCCAGTTACCACCGGCACCGTAGCCGTCGAGTAATGAGTAAGCACCGATCAATAGGCCTTCTACACCTTTTTTATTCGCAAGAACGTTTTCGTCGAGCGAACCTAAAGGACTTCTTTCCAGAAAGCTCTTACTGCACGAGTAGATAACCACTCCAGTGAGTGTTATCAAGATGGCGTTAAAGAGTGTTCTTTTCATATGCTTTTAATCTTTAGATAAATTAGAATGTTACGTTTACTCCGAACAAGAATTGTTTTTGGTTAGGGTAGTTACCGTAGTCGATACCGAATGCAGTATCTCCACCGATGAACTCAGGATCCAATCCGCTGTACTTAGTGAAAGTAAGGAGGTTAGCAGCCTGAGCGTAGATGCGGAACTTGTCGATTCCGAGTCTAGCGATCGTAGTTTTAGGTAAAGTATAACCGAGGATCAAAGACTTCAGACGGAGGTAAGAACCATCTTCCATTAAAGAAGAGTTAGGTACTGCCTGGTTAGAGAAGTTTGAGCTGTTTTCAACGATTGGTAAAGTACCGCCTTTGTTAGTTGGGCTCCAAGCGTTGTAAAGAGCAGCCTTAGCTTTTCCACCTTGGAATGACGCGTAGTAGTCAGTCCACCATCTTGTATAGTTGATCACATCTTTACCTTGTACTCCGTAGAAGAAAGCGCTTAAGTCGAATCCTTCGTATTGGAGGTTGATGTTCAAACCATACGTTAACTTAGGGTTAGGGTTACCATAAAAAGTACGGTCGTTGTCGTCGATTTTGCCATCGCCGTTGGTATCTTGATACTTGTAACGACCTTCTTTAGCATCTGTTTGTGTTGGAGATTTCGCAACGTCAGCAGCATCTTGGAAGATACCGATCACTTTGTAACCGTAGAACGCAGAAACCGGATGACCGATTTGGTTACGAGCGAAATCACCGATACGAGAACCACCAGAACTGAAGAAAGATTCACCTTCTGCAATTGCAATGATTTCGTTTTTATACTTCGTCGCTGTAAGAGTAACATCGTATTTTAACTTTTTGTTCAAAACAGAACCACGTTTTGTAAGAGCCAAATCGATACCACTGTTTTTCATACTACCGATGTTTACGAAAGGAGCAGTAGCAGTACCTTGAGTTGGGACAACAGGGGACACTGTATACAACAAACCAATTGTTTTCTTCTGATAGAGGTCAAGTACTAACTCCCAACCGCCGTTCAATACCGCGTCGAAACCTATATTGGCAGATTCGTTCGCTTCCCATTTACCTTTGGGGTTACCAATTCTAAATTGTTGGAAACCTTGGATCGCACTGTTAGAAGTACCACCGAGGTCATAGAATGAAGAACCAAGACTACCGCCGAAAGTTGAATAAGCGTTGTAAGGATCGATGTTTTGGTTACCCATTTGACCCCAACCACCACGAATTTTTAATTCGCTGAGGAATTTCACGCCTTTCATGAAGTTTTCGCGTGTAACTCTCCAACCAGCAGAGAATGAAGGGAACACACCGTAACGATTGTCTTGACCGAATACAGAAGATCCGTCGCGACGTACAGTTGCACCAAACAAGTATTTATCTGCGTAGTTGTAATCAGCTTTTGCGAATACTGAGAAACGAGCGCGTTGAGCGTAAGGAGCACCGCTGTTGGTTTGAACACCAGAACCGGTATTCAATGCTCGATAGTTTGGATCGTCTACGAAATAACCCAAACGCTTAGCGTAGATAGAACGACCCCAGTCTTCAATTGCTTCTGTACCAGCCAATGCATTCACACTGTGCTCTCCAAAAGTTTGTTTGTAAGACACTTGGTTTGTCCAGATCCAGCTTCTATACATTTGAGAACCTTCGTTATAATCGTTGGTAGAGTTATTCTCAGCGTTCTCGTATGTTTTGAAGTTGTAGTACCAGTAGTTGTTCAAGTATTGTTCACCACCGAAGCTTGTTCTAACAGTGAAGTGCTTAGCGATATCCGCTTCAGCATAAACGTTACCGAGGAATTTGTAATCGTTGTTGCGGTTGTCTTTCGCACGCATGCGGTAAGCAACCGGGTTCAATGCGTTACCCAAACCGGCACCTTTTTGACCAGCGAAGTTACCAGCGATGTCGTATACAGGAACGATCGGTTGAATACGATAAGAAAGAGAGATTTCATTACCTTCTGATTGGTTACCGATTTTGATGTTGTTGCTGTAAGACATTTGGAAGTTCTGACCGATTCTAACTTTATTTTTTACTGTAAACTCAGAGTTGAAACGAGCAGTGTAACGCTTGTAGTAGGTAGTCATTACGGTACCCTGTTGGTCGAAATAGTTCAAACCAAAATAGATACGGCTGTTCTGACCACCACCGGTTACAGACAGGTTATGGTTGGTCAACGGTTTTGTGCTGAACACTTCATTGTACCAGTTTGTACCTGCTTTATTTGCTTTGTGAATCAAATAAGAACTGTTAGGATCATCCAAGTTCAAGAAATACTTGCTGGGATCAGCAGCAGGGTTTCCGTTCATAACACCGGTTAAAGAACCAGCGAGGATGTAATCAGGTAATACAGGAGTAGCACCGTTACCATACTGAGGGTGCTTAGGGTTACCATTTGCTTCTACTTGACCAGAGTTTCTCAAAGCCAACCAAGTTAAATTAGCCATTTCTTGAGGATTCAACATGTCGAATCCTTTACCACGACCTTGCACGCCATAATATGCGTCGTAGCTTACTTTAACACCACCATTGGTGCGGCCTTTCTTAGTTGTAACGATGATTACCCCGTTCGAAGCTTTAGAACCGTAGATAGATGCCGCAGAGGCATCTTTCAATACTTGGATGCTTTCGATATCATTAGGGTTGATATCACCCAAGTTGTCGGTTTGTACTCCGTCAATTACATAGAGAGGATTGTTGTTAGAGAAAGAACCGAAACCACGGATACGAACGCTGGCTCCATCGCCAGGCTGACCCGAAGAAGTTACGGTAACACCAGAAGCACGACCTTGCAACTGTTGTTCAGCGCTTCCGCTTGGAACAGCTACCATGTCGGCAACTTTTACAACTGATACTGAACCGGTGATGTCTTTCTTCGCTTGAGAAGAATAACCGGTTACTACAACGTCTGTTAACGTTGTAGATTTTTCTTTCAAAGCAATTTCCATAACGGCTTTGTTAGCTACTGAAACTTCTTGAGTCTCAAAACCAACGAAAGTCACTACTAAAACCGCATTTGAATTGGGAACTTGGATGGAGAAATTACCATCCGCATTTGTTTGGGTACCGGTAGTTGATCCTTTTACCGTTACCGTAGCCCCGAAGATGGGCGTTTTGTCTTTGTCACTAGTTACCTTACCGGTAATAGTTTTCTGTTGTGCGAAAGTTACTGTGGCAAACATGAGCGCAATCGCAGTTAGCCACAACCTAACGACAGTTAGCTTTGAGGGCATAATGATTGAATTTTGATTAAGGTTGTGTGATATAAAAAATATGGCGTTTCAAATTAACACTATTTTGAAACCTGAATCAAAAAAAATTAAGATTTTGTTAAGATTTTTTTTGACTCATTTTCTTGGCAATCGTCAGATGAAAAATCACACCCCGTCACAACTCAATACCCTATTGACTTTCATCGTCTTGTACTCAAATTTTCACTAACAGTTAGTTGTGTAAAATTTACACATTACTGATCTCGCTACCATGGTAAAGAGTTAACAATTTGCAAATATGCTGCATCGATTTTGCAATTTTTTTTTCAGCACCCTTTCCCCTCACTTTTTACCCCCCTTTTTGTTTTGCCACTTAAGTTATAAAAGGCTGCCTTTTTGACTGAAAAATTCCATTGGCAAGTAAATTGTCTTCTTACCTTCGCACCTATTTTTAGCAAAACGAAGACAAAAAATCAGTGATATGAGCACGCAGCAAGACGAAATGACTCCGATGGACATTAATACCGATGAAAACATGAGTGGAACCAGCCATCTGAATGACCCGGTAGCCGATGAATCGGAAATCGAAAAATTGAAAGATGAAGTTAACTCTCTGAAAGACAAATATTTAAGACAGGTAGCGGAATTCGATAATTTTCGCAAAAGAACCGCAAAAGAACGTTTAGACCTGATCCAAACAGCCGGTAAAGACGTTGTAGTATCACTTTTGGAAGTTTTGGATGATTGCGACAGAGCCGAAAAACAATTGCAATCGAGTACCGATTTAACTCAAATTAAAGAGGGTATCCAGTTGGTATTTCAAAAGCTTCGTAACACCATGCAAGCCAAGGGTGTAAAGGCTATGGAAACGGTTGGAACCGAATTCAATGCAGACATTCATGAAGCGATCACTGAAATTCCTGCTCCTACCGAAGAAATGAAGGGTAAGGTGATTGATCAGGTAGAAAAAGGGTATTATATGAATGACAAGATCATTCGATTTGCAAAAGTGATTGTTGGTAAATAAGAATCAAAGGCACAATAATATTAGGACCGTATGTCAACAAAAAGAGATTATTACGAGGTATTAGGAGTAAGCAAAGGCGCTAGCACAGATGAAATTAAGAAAGCCTACCGTAAGGTAGCGATGCAATACCACCCCGATAGAAATCCGGGTGATAAAGCAGCCGAGGAGAAGTTCAAAGAAGCTGCCGAGGCTTACGAGGTATTGAGTGACGCTGATAAGAAAGCGCAATACGATCGATATGGACATGCCGGAATGGGAAATAGCGGACGTGGTGGATTTGGCGGTGGTAGTGGTAATATGGACGATATCTTCAGCCAATTTGGTGACATATTTGGGGATGATATTTTTGGAAGCTTTTTTGGTGGTGGTCAAAGAGGCGGTGGTGGCCGTGGTCAGCGAGCCAGAGGTGTGAAAGGAAGCAACCTACGTGTAAAGCTGAAATTGACCTATGAAGAAATTGCAAAAGGCGTAACCAAGCAAATCAAGGTTAAAAAATACGTTCCTTGTACTACTTGTAGTGGTAGTGGAGCGAAGGATAAAGGTAGTGTACAAACCTGTTCAACTTGTGGTGGCAGTGGTCAAGTGCGTAAAGTGAGCAATACCTTTTTAGGTCAAATGCAAACCGTAACTACTTGTCCAACTTGTAACGGANCGAAGGATAAAGGTAGTGTACAAACCTGTTCAACTTGTGGTGGCAGTGGTCAAGTGCGTAAAGTGAGCAATACCTTTTTAGGTCAAATGCAAACCGTAACTACTTGTCCAACTTGTAACGGAGAAGGAACTACCATTACTGCAAAATGTGGAAGTTGTAAAGGGGAAGGCAGAGTGTATGGTGAGGAAACAGTGAGCATTGATATTCCGGCAGGTGTTCAAGAGGGCATGCAATTGAGTGTGAACGGAAAGGGCAATGCAGGAGAAAGAGGCGGTTCGAACGGAGATTTGATTATCTTAATTGAAGAAGAAGCACATAAGGAATTGCACCGTGATGGATTGAATGTAGTGTTTGAATTGCATGTGAGTTTTACTGATTTAGTGTTTGGTACTCAAGTAGAGGTTCCAACAATTGATGGAAGAGCTAAAATTAAAATTCCTGCAGGAACGCAAAGTGGTAAGATCTTCCGTTTGAAAGGAAAAGGATTCCCTGCAATTAACTCCTATGAAAAAGGAGATCAGTTGATTTATGTGAGCGTGTGGACTCCACAACAGGTAAGTTCAGACGAAAAAGCGATGTTGGAGAAATTGGCGAAGTCAGAGAATTTTCAACCGAAACCTGATAAATCGGAGAAGAGCTTTTTTGATAAGGTGAGGGAGATGTTTAGTTAGGGGGTAGGTGTTAGGCTTTAGGTGTTAGGCTTTAGGTTTTTTTGACCACAGATAGCTCAGATTTTTATGGATTAACACAGATTAGCCTTCTAATTCTAATCAACCTGACTGCCGGCTCAATTGTTGCCTGACTAGTTTATTTTATTCAGTTTTTTACCGCGGCGGCGCGGCGATCCTTCGACAAGCTCAGGACAAGTTCGCAGCGGTAACGCAGCGCTGACAGTCTATCTGTATTTCCTCGTTCCTCGTTCCTCGTTTCCTCTTATCCTCGCTCCTGTGCTCTGGCTGTTTCATTGTTAATTATTAATTATTAATTACCCTGGCTGTTTCATTGTTAATTATTAATTCTTAATTATTAATTAGCTCCCGCTTTTCTCTTCCTCTGGCGCAAATAAATCTTCCTTGCTTTTTCTACAATTTGAAGGAATTCTTTTTGAAGGCTGTTGTTGGGATCGATGGATTTGTTGCAGGAATCGATTACTTGCGACCAAGTGATTTTCTTAGCATATTCCGATTCTTTGAGCATCGCAGTGAACATGCTTAGGGAGGTAGCAAATCGGTAAGATTGAGGCAGTTCTGAATAAGGAGTGTACACTAACGGAACTACGTATCCGCTATATCGAATGATTGAATCGCCGGGGTTTTTATAAGATATGGAAACAGACCCGAGGTATTGTTTATCTCGAGCAGTAATGGATTGTATATCGTCTGTTGTTTTCAATTCAATAAGTGCCATCAAAGAATGCCCTGATCCAACTTCTCCCCCTTCAATTTGACTCAATGAATCGGCCAGTGCGCGGGTTTTATTATCGTATCCGATCAGTCGATAGTCTTGAACCCACTTGCTATTGAAAGAAATGTTTAAATAAGCATCGTCGGCTACGGTGTAAAGGGTTTGTGTTAATTCTTTCACCAGTACTTTTTCAGCTTCTGCTTCATTATCGAGGTAGGCAAAATTTCCATTTCCCTTTTTAGCTAGCACTTCTAATTTTGAATCTTTATAATTTCCCATTCCAACGCCCAAACAAGTAAGATAGATACCGAGTTGTTGGTGTTGAGTGATGAGTTTATCGAGTTCGTCTTCTGTAGATTGGCCAACATTGAAATCGCCGTCTGTTGCTAAAATAACGCGGTTGTTTCCGCCTTTGATAAAGGTATTTTTTGCCAGTTGATAGGCTGTTCGAATACCCGACTCTCCGGGTGTAGAACCCACCGGAAAGAGTCCTTCAATGGATCTGCGAATACTGTCCTTTTCTTTGCCACTTATTGGTGGCAGCCACACGCCTACTGCGCTTCCATATACCACAATAGAAACAGTGTCTTTATCGCGAAGATTGTTAACTAGTAATTTGAACGCCGATTTTAATAGGGGTAGTCGATTGGGTAGATCCATCGATCCCGACACATCAATTAAAAACACCAAGTTACTAGGAGGTATTTTTTCCGGTTCCAATTTGCGTGCATCCACTTTGAGCAACAGCAATTTGCTTTGATCGTTCCAAGGGCAATCGGTTACTACCGATTCGTATCCAAACACACTGTCTTTGGGTGGCGCTTTGTAATCGAAATCAAAATAATTCAAGACCTCTTCTGTGCGCACGGCATCGGGAGGGATCATGGTATTCATGTTGAGAAAGCGTCGAATATTGCTGTAAGAGGCTTTGTCGGTATGAATGGCGAAACCTGACTCCGGATAGGTAGACGCAGGGATGAATTCGTTTTCTATGAGTGAGCTATAGGTTTCTCCACCTACCACCCAGCCTTTACGATCTTGCGGACGAAAGTTTTTGGTAACCGAAACCAATCGAGCGCGGGTAGCGTTTGCCGCCGCTTGAAGCTGTTTTAGCTTCAACACCTGGTAAACTCCATTGGTTAACACAAAAACCTTAGGTTGGTATCCTTCTTGACTTACCGTGACGCTATCTACTTGTCGGGAAGAAACAATTCCAAAAGAACCATCACTTCCACTTGAGTATAAAAAGCCTGTGGAGTGTAAAATAATACGTGCATTCGTGATCAGGCTGCCTTTCTCGTCTTGCACCTCTCCACGCAAATAATACTGGGCTTGTACTGAAAAGTACAAGAAACAGGAAGCAAATATGACAAGCGTGGTTTTCAAATGGACTGATATTATTGGACTACGATCGAAACAACTTACCTAAGGTACACCTTATTCTGCCAATCGGTAGATCTCGCGAATGTTTCTCCCCAATCCGTCGTAATCGAGGCCATAGCCCACTACAAATTTATTAGGAATGGAGAATCCGAGATAACTAATGGTAATAGGATATACAGTAGCTTCCGGTTTGTGTAAAAGTGAAACGATTTTTACAGATGCCGGTTGCTGGTGTTGAATTTGAGGAAGGAACTCGCTGAGGGTTTTACCGGTATCAACAATGTCTTCGATTATTACAATATCACGGCCAATGATGTCCATATCAAGACCAATAGCTGTGATCACATGTCCGGTTGATTTGGTTCCTTTGTACGAGGCTAATTTGATGAAACAGATTTCTGCATCGATGTTCAGTTCTTTGAACAAGTCGGAGGCAAACATGAAAGAGCCGTTCAAGATAGCGATGAAAAGGGGCTTTTTATCTTTGTAGTCTTTGCTTAAATCAGCAGCGATCTCTTTGATTCGTTTGCTGATCATGTCAGCAGTTAAATATGGTTCGAACTCTTTGTCGTGTACACGAATTTTCATGCGATTAGTTTTGATAGATCAATAATTCCTGGCCAATTTTCAGACTGTTCGATTCCATCCGATTCCAATCTTTGATTTGCTCTACGGTTACATTGTATTTTTTGGCGATGCTATACAAAGTTTCTTTTGTTTGAACGGTGTGGCGCGTTGCACTTGCCTTCGATTTTGTTTCGGAAGCTGAATTCATAGCCGCTTTTGGAGCTGTTACCTGTTGCGGTTCTGCGGATGCTTTTTGAGATTTGAATTGAGCCAACCACTCTTTTAAAAGTTTGGGACGTTGGGTGGCGGCTTCTTGCAATTGCAATTTTTCACCCGGAGCAGGTTGCATACTCACATCCATTTTATTGTACTCCAAGAGTGACTCAAGGCGAAGGCCCTCCGATTGGGCAATGCTGTAAAGTGTTTCGCCTTCTACTACTACATGTTCTTGCTTTTCACCTTTCTTACGTTTGCGTTGCAAGAATACGAGTTGATCATTGATCAAAATTTCTTCTTCCTTGGCATCGTTGAAATCTAACAAGCGCGCCAAAGGAATGTCGTATTTCTGTGCAATAGATAGCCATGCCGTACCGGCTGTAGCTACTACAACGCGGGTGGCGTTGATTTGGAACTCTCCCGAGGGGTAGATGGAGGAAAGAGGGGGGAGAGCGGAGGAGGGAGGAGGGAGGTTGGAAGATGGAGGAGGTAGGACGGAGGAGGGAGAAGAAGATGTTAGTACAGGCATGGCGGGGCCGGGTGCTGTGGTAACATAGAAATCATCGCTCGGTTTTAGTTTACCGAGGGCGATGAGCGTATAGTCTTGAAGGTTATAATCTTCAATTAATTTGATCAATATTTGAGAGTACTTGATATTGGTGGCGTAGCCGGCCTTTTTAAGACCGTAGGCCCAACCTTTATAATCTTCGGGATCTAGTTCAAATAGAAACGAATAGCGTTGATTCTTCTTTAAAAAATCGGAATGATCGGCATAAGAGTCTTTGGGGCTGCCATAACTGCGGAAGCATTCTCCTTCGGCGTCGTCATCGTGGTAAACGCGTCCACCGTCCCAATTGCTTTTGCACTTGATGCCAAAATGGTTGTTTGATTTAAGTACCAGTTCACTCCTACCCGCTTCAGTTTCATGAATGCCTTGAGCGAGTGTAATAGATGCAGGCACACCGGTGCGAAGCATTTCTTCGATCGCCAATTGGCGGTAGGTATTGATATACTCCATCACGTATTCACTTTTTTGAGCGAATAGTGAAATGGAGAGCATCATTGAGCAAAGCGTCAATACGAGCGATAGTTTTTTCATGATTGAAGGATCACTTTTTGCGAATCAGCAGAATTCCATCTCTCACCGTCAACAGCACTTTCTCTACTGAATCATCGTTCGAAACATATTCATTAAAAGCCTGCATGGCTTTTGCATTTTTTCCTTTTACGGGATCTTCGAGCACTTGTCCGTGAAAGAGGACATTGTCTGCGATGATCACGCCCCCGGGTCTCAATTTTGGCAGTACTAGATTGTAATAATCGATGTAGTGCACTTTATCGGCATCAATGAACACGATATCCCATAATTCATTGAGTTCCGGAATGATAGATAACGCATTTCCGTGGTGCAAAATTATCTGGTCGCGCCATACGGAGAGGTCGAAATAAGACTTGGCCATCACGGTTTCAGACTCGCGTACTTCGATGGTATGCAGTTGTCCATCTTTTCGGAGTCCTTTGGCGAGGCAAAGGGCGCTGTAACCGGTGAAGGTTCCTATTTCGAGGATGCGTTTGGGCTGCATCATGCAGCTGATCATTTCCAAGAAACGGCCCTGAACTTTTCCACTGATCATATGGGCTTGGGGATGAATGGAGCGGGTTTGCGCTTCCAATTCGTCCAGCACCCCATCGGGAGCCGAGGTAAATTTCTCTGCATACTCCTGTGCCAGCGGGTGGATCATGTCCATGGGCGCTTTCATTTTTGCAAAAATAAGGCCTATAAATGAAGAAAGGCCTGATATACAGGCCTTTCAAGTTAAAATTCTTAGAAATTCGGTTGAAGTGGGTGCTTGGTATAGAAGTGTAGCACTTGCTCAACCACTTCTTTTGGCGTATCGGCCACTTGAAGCAAGTCGAGGTCTTCTTTCGAAATATTGTTGCTTTGTTGGAGCATGGTTTCTTTCAACCAGTCCATCAGTCCTCCCCAATATTCAGAACCCACCAGTATCAACGGTACTTGCAACATTTTTCCGGTTTGAATAAGGGTAGCTACTTCGAAGAATTCGTCCATGGTACCAAAGCCACCGGGCATCATGATGAAGCCTTGAGAGTATTTGGTGAACAGGGTTTTTCGAACGAAGAAGTAATCGAAGTTCAAATTGGCATCACGATCAATGTATGGATTGGCGTGTTGTTCGAATGGAAGTTCAATGTTGAGTCCAACTGATTTTCCACCGCCTAATTGAGCGCCTTTGTTAGCGGCTTCCATGATACCGGGGCCGCCACCGGAGATAATACCGAAGCCTTCCTCTGCAAGGCCGCGCGCTATTTCTGTGGCGAGTTCATAGTATAAATGACCGGGTTGTGTGCGTGCAGAACCAAAGATGGAAATACAAGGGCCGAGTTTTGCGAGTGCTTCAAATCCGTCAACGAATTCGGCCATAATTTTAAAGATCTGCCAGCTGGAATGAGCTTTGGATTCGGACCAGCGGCGTTGTTTCGACAATTTAATAGAATCATTCATATCACAAAGGATTAAAGGGATTTGCTAGATCAGCTTGATTTCGAGAGGTAATGAAAACCAAGCCCGGTGAGGGGGTTATCGCAATCGAGTTATCTAGACGAAAATAAGGTTGAATGCCCTGTATCAAGTGCATCAACTTTGGCAATCTACTCTATTAAACGCTGAAAATCAGGGTTTCGTTTATGCAGTTACTTGTTTTTTGGAGATAATTAACAAACCGAAGAAGGTAAGCGCGCCGTTAATGATGAGCATTTCCGGACCTACTTCGTAGCCATGCAAAAGCTTGGCTTGGTTGATATCGAAGATGTAACACAAGATGGGTGACACAACGCAAATCCAGGGAACCCATTTATCATGTACGGCTCTTTTGGTAACCAACCCGAAGGTGAAGAGACCCAAGATGGGCCCATAGGTATAGGCTGCTACGCGCAAGATCACACCGATCATACTTGGATTATTTGCTTCTTTAAAGATGAGAACAAAAACCAAAAAGATAGCAGCGAAAGCAAGGTGCACTCGTTGACGAATCTTTTTCTTTTCTTCCTCGGTTTGAGTGGTGTTGCGTTTCATTCCTAAAATATCGAGACAGAAAGAAGAGGTTAAAGCTGTAATGGCTCCATCGGCACTAGGGAACAATGCTGAGATCAAAGCGATGATGAATATCACTCCCATGATCTTGGGCATGTAGCCAATGGCAATGGCGGGGAAGAGTTTATCGGCCGTAACATCTACACCATTTAGCATCAGTTTGGTCACTTCTTTTCCATTTTCAACAATGGTTTGCCATTGTGCACCTTGTTGGAAAGCATAGAGGTGTAAGAGTCCACCGAGGAATAAGAAAAGTAAGATGACACCTAGCAATACAAAACCGATGGTAACGATGTTTTTTTGAGCATCTTTCAAGGTTTTAACGCTGATGTTTTTCTGCATCATTTCCTGATCCATGCCGGTCATGGTGATGGTGATGAATGCCCCGGCCAATATTTGTTTGATGAAAAAGAGTTTGGATCCCGGTTCGGTGAAGAAAATTTTAGAGAAGTTCTTCTCTCCCATTTGTTGCATGGCCGCGCCCATACTCAAATCCATGTTATTGAGAATATAGATCACACAAAGCACCAGTCCAATAAGCATGCAAGAAGTTTGCAAGGTATCAGTGTATACGATGGTTTTCACGCCACCTTCGTAGGTATAGAGCAAGATCATCAGTAAGATGATGAGCGTGGTAACCCAGAAGGGTACGTGGAAGTCGGACAGAATAACATCTTGCAATATTTTTACAACGAGGTATAAACGAGCGGTGGCGCCTAACACGCGACTAAGTATGAAAAAGGAGGCGCCGGTTTTATAGGAGTAGAAGCCGAGTCGGCCGGAAAGATAATCGTAAATACTGGTAAGGTTCAATCGGTAGTAGAGTGGTAAGAGTACGTAACCGATGGTGATGTATCCGATGAGATAACCGAGTGTAATTTGGAAATAGGCGAAAGATTCTTTGGCAACGCCTCCGGGCACGCTTACGAAGGTAACGCCGCTAAGGCTGGTGCCCACCATTCCGAAGGCCACGAGCATCCAGTTGGAGCTTTTATTCCCGATGAAGAACGAGTCGTTGTTAGAATTTCGCGAAGTGAAATAAGCAACTACCAATAAAATCAGAAAATAACCAATAACAAAACTGAATAATAACGCTGGCGACATAAAAGAAATTTAATTTAGCAGCTTGGAGGTGTGAAAGTAGTGAAAACTTGGGAGTGAAGCAGAATCAATTAAGAATTAAGAAGTAAGAATTAAGAATTGAACAGCCAGGTTAATTAATAATTAATAAGTAATAATTAATAATTGAACAGCCAGGGTAATTAATAATTAATAAGTAATAATTAATAATTGAACAGCCGGCGAGATCAAGAAAGAACAGGGGGAGGAACAGGGGG